>MFWK01000001.1:0-35039 GCA_001786365.1 Candidatus Nomurabacteria bacterium RIFOXYD2_FULL_35_12
GATTGGTTTTTCAAAGATTAAAACATTAACATTTATTTCTCTTTCTTTTACTTTTAAATTTATGGGTATTATTTTTATTGGATTAATTGCAAGAGCTTTATAATATCGGGCCGTAGTATACCGGTCGTACGCATCCTTCGGGAGGATGTAGATTGGGTTCGATTCCCAGCGGCCCGACATTGCTTTGTTATTTTAACTGATTTATACTATTAAATATGAAGAAAGTTATAAATGATACAAATAAAGAAATGAAGCATTACTTAGGTTTACTTAATGAAATGCATGGAGAAAATCTAAGGGGAATTAGAGAGGGTTCTATAATTGTGAATAGAAAAATAGATAATATTACAGAAATTTTAGACAAGCATACAAAAATTCTAGATTCTCATACAGAAATGATAGGTGTTTTAATGGAAGATACTTCGGTAATAAAAAGTGACTTAAAAAGAAAAGTTGATTATGATGATTTCTTATCTTTAGTAAAAAGAGTTCAGAAAATAGAGGCAAAAATTTAATTATTTATTAAATTGTTTTTATCTGTAGCGGGTGGTCGCACTCACATAGGCACATATGTTGGAGTTTCGCCATCACCCGCTTCAAATGAAAACAATTTTTTTATTGACGAAAAATAAAAATAAAAAAGTTATCCACTTTTTTGCCAAAAAAGTATTGTGTTATGTTTTTATAAAGAAGATAATTAAATTGTTCAAGCAATAGAAATTTTGGTCGCATTTTTATTGCTAACTAATTTAGTAAATAATTTTTAAACTCTATGGCAAAGAAAAAGAAAAAAGTAGCAAAAAGAGGAAAGAGGCGAGCAGTAAAGAGAGGCAAGAGAAAGGTTTCACGAAGAAAGAAGCGATAAATTTCTTAATCAAAAAAGGCGGAACTGAAATTTTTCTGGGAGCAAAAAAGGGTCCAGTTGCTCCAGGCGAAAAACTTCAGTTCCGCCTTTTTTGTGCTAATATATAAAAATGTCTTTATTTAGCAAAATATTTGGTGATGAGAGCTCGAAATTCATCAAAAACACAACAAAAACAATAGCTAAAATCAATGCTTTAGAAGTTGATATTTCAAAGCTCGTAGATGCCGATTTTCCAAAGAAAACACAAGAATTCAAGGATAGGTTGGCAAAAGGGGAAAGTCTAGATTCTATTATGCCTGAAGCTTTTGCTTTGGTGCGAGAAGCAGCCAAGAGGAATTTAAAAGAAAGGCATTATGATGTGCAGTTGATCGGAGGCCTTGCGCTCAATAGTGGAAAAATTGCAGAGATGCGAACTGGAGAAGGAAAAACTCTGGTGGCTGTTCTTCCGGCTTATTTAAATGCGCTTGAAGGCAAAGGTGTTCATATTGTTACGGTAAATGATTATCTTTCTCGCATTGGCGCAGTTTTGATGGGTCAAGTTTATAATTTCCTCGGACTTTCTGTTGGTGTCATTAATTCAAATAATGTTTCTTATTTATATGATTCTTTAGTAGAAGCTCCGACGCCCGAAGGGGTCGGAGTCCCGACCGCAAGCGTCGGGAAAGATAAAGAACGTGACACTGTTGGAGAATTTAAAATCGTTTATGATTTTTTGAAGCCGTGTTCTCGAAAAGAATCTTACAGAGCGGATGTGACTTATGGGACAAATCACGAATACGGTTTTGATTATTTGCGCGACAATTTAGCTGTATCTGAAGAAGGAGTAGTGCAAAGGGGGCATCATTATGCGATTGTGGACGAGGTAGACTCTATTTTGATTGACGAAGCGCGAACCCCGCTCATCATTTCCAGTGCCGCCGGTGACTCGGAAGATTTTTATGTTAGATTTTATCAAATTGCTAAACAGTTGAAGAGAGATACTGATTACAAAGTTGATGAAAAGTTAAAAGCGATAACTTTGACGGATGTGGGTATAACAAAAGCTGAACAGCTTTTGGGTGTAGACAATATTTATACGGAAAAAGGAATTAAATATGTTCACCATTTAGAAACAGCAGTAAAAGCCCAAGCTATTTTTGAAAAAGACAAAGACTATGTGGTAAAGGAAGGCGAAGTCATAATCGTGGATCCTTTTACTGGGCGCCTTCAGCCGGGTAGACGATGGTCCGAAGGAATTCATCAAGCTATTGAGGCAAAGGAGGGAGTAAAAATTGAAAAGGAAACTCGTTCAAGCGGTTCTATCACTTTCCAGAATTATTTTAGATTTTATAAAAAACTTTCCGGTATGACGGGTACAGCAGAAACTTCAGCGGAAGAGTTTTTGAAAGTTTATGGGCTCGATGTCATTGTTATTCCGACAAATCGTCCAGTGGTTCGTAAAGATCACAATGATTTAATTTTTCAGACAGAAAAAGGAAAATTCCAAGCGATAGCAAAAAAGGTCAAAGAATTAAATACAAAAGGTGTGCCTGTCCTGATCGGTACTATTTCAATTGAGAAAAATGAACTCTTGTCCGCTTATTTGCGTCAAGAAGGTGTGCCTCATGTCATTTTGAACGCTAAGAATCATGAAAAAGAAGGTGAGATTATCGCTCAAGCCGGTAAACGCGGAGCAGTGACTATAGCCACAAACATGGCTGGCCGTGGAATCGATATTAAGCTCGGAGGCAATCCTCTCGTAAAATCCGAATATGATTTTGTGAAAAGTGCCGGTGGGCTTTTTGTTTTAGGTACTGAAAGGCATGAAGCTAGAAGAATAGACAACCAGCTTCGCGGACGCTCTGGTAGGCAGGGGGATCCAGGTGAAACGCAGTTTTATGTTTCTCTTGAAGATGACTTAATGCGTGTTTTCGGATCGGAAAAAATACAAACGATGATGGGACGTTTTGGCATACCAGAAGATCAGCCGATAGAAAACCGCTTTATTGGGCGCACGCTTGAGGGAGCGCAGGCAAAGATAGAAGGTTTTCATTTTGATGCTCGAAAAAATACTCTAGAATATGACGATGTGATGAATCATCAGCGTAAGATTATTTACGAAAGACGCAATGTGATGTTGCATTCAAAGAGGGAAGAAGTTGAAGATTTTCTTCAAGATATTATAAAGTGGAAAGAAAAAGTAGCTCCGACGCCCGAAAGGGTCGGAGTCCCGACTGTAAGCGTCGGGATTGAAGAAAAGAGAAAGAAATTAGGAGATGATGCGTTTTTTGAAGTTGTTCGTCGTATTGCTCTATACACTACAGACACATTGTGGATGGAACATTTGGAGGCGATGGATTATTTGCGTTCATCGGTAAATTTACGCGCTTATGGTCAGCGTGAACCGATCGTGGAATATAAAAAAGATGGTTTGATGATGTTTAAGCAAATGGAAGAAACGTTTAAAGAACAAGTTTGCTCTTTGATTGGCACCATCACAGAGCCGGCAAAAGCTGAAACTAATCAAATAAAACAAACTTTGGTGACTAGCCAGGATAATGAGCAAAATGGCATGAAACCTGCCCGCAATGCTTCTAGCATAGCTGATGCAGGCGGGGATATTGGTCGAAATGATCCTTGTCCTTGCGGGGCGATAAATCCTGCGACTGGCGAGGTTTATAAATATAAAAAATGCGGACTCATCAATGCTCCACAACACAGGAAGTCATTAGTAAATTAAAAAAATATTATGACAACAAATAAAATAAAAATTGGAAAATATCGGCATTTTAAAAATGAAGAGAAAGAATATCAAGTTCTCGGAGTAGCAAAACATTCTGAAACAGGAGAAGAATTAGTGGTTTACAAGAAACTTTATGATGATTATTCTATGTTCGTTCGTCCACTCGTTATGTTTATGGAAACTGTAGAATTTAACGGTCAAAAAGTTCCTAGGTTTGAGTATATTGGGGAGTAATATGAAAAATTTAGAAAATAAAATAGAACTAGCGAAGCCATCATTGGAACACAGAGACAGTTTTTTTGAAGCTGTTCGAGAATTTGAGGCTGAAGGGAAAAGTATTTATATGCATGGGGAGAAACCCAATGATGATTTTAACAAGGTTCTTGAAAAAATTAGAAATTATGAAAAGGGAATAAATTTACCAGCAGATAGAGTTCCACAGACGGAATTGTGGCTGGTTGAAGGTAATAAATTTATCGGTTGGGTTAAGATTAGGCATCAGCTTAATGAAAATTTACTTTTACAAGGTGGGCATATTGGTTATGCAATAAGGCCTTCGGAACGAAAAAAAGGTTATGGGACAAAGATTTTAGAATTAGCTTTATCTGTGGCGAAAAGTTTAGGAATAGAAAAAGCGTTATTGACTTGCGATGATGACAATTTTGGTTCGGGGAAAATTATAGAGAAAAATGGCGGTATTCTAGAAAATAAAGTAGATAACGATGGAAAACTTAAAAGGAGATATTGGATAGAGAATAAATAAAATAAAAGAACTTTATTAGCAACAAGATTTTCAAAATAATATTTTTAACGAAAATTACTTAATTACTATAAAATAATGCGGTCGTCTTATTTTGTAGTATAATAGATTTATGCAAGATAGGATAGATTTAAAGAGAATTATTTTAACAACAGTTGCCACTGCTGGAATCTTAGCAATTGCAGTGCTTGCACCGAATGTTTTACAGGTTTTGAAGCCATTTCTTAAAAAGAAAAAACGATATAACTTTAAATATTATTTAAATCAAAAAGCAAGAAAACTATTGAAAGATGGTTTGCTTAAAATAGATACAGAAAACGGAAAACAACTCCTTTCATTGACTAAAAAAGGGGAGCGAAAATTGCTTTATTATCAAATTAAAGAGAAGGAGATACCAAAATGGGATGGGAAATGGAGAGTAGTTACCTTTGATGTGTGGGAAAGTGCTAGGTCTAAGAGAAATATTTTACGAAACGAAATAAAAGATTTTGGTTTTATTCAATTACAGCGAAGCGTTTGGATTTTTCCTTATGAATGTTCTGAATTTATAGAGCTTTTGAAGACAGACTTATCTTTTGGTAAAAATATAAGATATATGGTGGTTGAAAACTTAGATCATGACGAGAATCTTATAAAATATTTTGGTTTGAAATTGTCTCCTTAATCTTAATTTTCTTTAATGCTATAAAATAATGCGGTCGTCTTATTTTGTAGTAATGATGGTTTTGTGGTAATGTTTGAATATGTAGGGGAATAATTTTATGAGACAACTAACATTTAGATTAAAACCGAATCAGTTATTAAAAGAAGAGATTGAAAAAAGAGCTCAAGACATCAGGGCTGGGGTACTATTAGCGATTGTCGGGTCTCTTGAAAATGCAAATCTAAGAATGGCTGGTGCGACTTCCGGTAATCAGGTTGTAAAAAATTTTAAAGGACCGTTTGAAATTGTAGCTGGCACAGGAACAATTTCTCAAGACGGTTGCCATATTCATATTTCAGTTTCTGATAAAGAAGGAAAAGTAATTGGAGGTCATTTAAAAGATGGATGTAAAATAATCACAACAGCAGAAATTGTATTGGGAGTATTTGATGATGTTTCCTATAAAAGGGTTTATGATAAAGACACTGGTTTTAAGGAATTAACATCAGAATAATTTTATGATTTTTCAGATATTAAAAATTAAGAAGATGGCGAGTGAGGCGACGGATAATCCGGGGAAATTTACAAGTGGGCAGATAAGGGAATTATTTGTGAGTATGTTAATTGCACCATTGCTTTTTGTTTTATTTCTTTTTGTAATATTTTTTATTTTAGGATTTACTACTTTACTCGGTGGGCCTTTTTTGTTTTTTAAATTTCTTTTTTGGATATCTTTTATAATTGTATTGAGTATCTTTTATTTTTTAATAAAAATATATCAGCTCATTAGATCTTTGACGAAAGGCGCTGTCGAGAGTACTTTAAAAGTAGAATCAAAAATCATAGAATAATATGCTGAAAAATTTAAAATTAAAGAGGCGGATTATTGCGGCTCTGGCAAGGATGCATTTTTTTGGCAATCCGTCAGCAAAGATGAAAATCATCGGAGTGACAGGTACAAATGGCAAGACGACGACGGCCACGCTTCTTTATAGGGTTACAAAAGCACTTGGTTTCAAGGCTGGGCTTATCAGCACTGTAGAAAATATTATTGATGGGAAAGTCGTTGTCGCTCCAGTGGGCAGGGCTGTTCCGGGCACGACTCCAGACCCTATAAATTTACATAAATTATTAAATGAAATGGTGGAGGGGGGATGTGAATATGTTTTTATGGAAGTTTCTTCGCATGCTTTAGACCAAAACAGGGTAGCTGGCATAAATTTTGCTGGTGGAATTTTTACGAATCTGACTCATGATCATCTGGATTATCACAAGAATTTTTATAATTATTTTGAAGCAAAAAAGAAGTTTTTTAAGATGTTGCCTGCGTCTGCTTTTGCACTTTCTAATGCCGATGATTCATATGGATTGAAAATGTTGGAAGGAATCAAAGCAAGAAAATATACTTATGGCCTAAAAAATCAGGGGAATAAGGCTGATTTTAATGAGAGAATTAATACGAGACTTTTAGGAGAATTTAATGCATACAATGTTCTTGCCGTCTCGAGTGTTTGTTTTTTGCTTGGTTTTGATATGCCTAGAGTAAATAAAATCTTGGAGACCATAGATCCGCCAAAGGGGCGCTTTGAACATTTCACATCTAAGAATGGTGTTTTAGTTATAGTCGATTATGCGCATACGCCTGATGCGCTCCAAAATGTTTTGAAAACAACAAAAGATATAATCCCGACCAAAGTCGGGACTCCGATAAAGGTCGGAGAAAAGGGTAAAATTATTTCTGTATTTGGTTGTGGGGGAGACCGTGATCCTTTAAAGCGAAGTGTGATGGGTAAAATAGGAGCGGAATTATCTGATATAGCTATTTTTACATCTGATAATCCTCGTAGTGAAAACCCTGATGAAATAATTTCTCAAATGAAAAAAGATTTGACTACATTATTGCTTAAAAAAATAAGAACAATAGCAAATAGGCATGAGGCAATAATTGAAGCGGTAAAATTGGCTCAAAAAGGGGACATCATTCTCTGCGCTGGCAAAGGTCATGAAAATTATCAGGAAATAAAAGGTGTAAAGCATCATTTTGACGATATGGAGGAATTTAAAAAAGTTTATGATTGATTTTAAACAACAATTTAAAGGTAAAAAGATAACTGTCATGGGGCTCGGGCTTTTGGGGCGGGGGTTGGGATATACAAAGTTTTTAGCGGAATGTGGAGCGGACTTGATTGTGACAGATTTAAAGACAAAAGAGCAATTGGCGACTTCAATAAAAAAATTAGAAAAATTTCCTAGTATTAAATTTGTTCTAGGTGAGCATAGACTGGAGGATTTTAGAAACAGAGACATGATTATAAAGTCTGCTGGTGTTCCATTTGATTCTATCTATATTGCTGAAGCTAGAAAAAATAATATTCCTATAGAGATGGATGTTTCTTTGTTTGCAAAGCTTGCTCCAGATGTAATGATAATAGGAGTGACAGGCACAAGAGGGAAATCAATGACAACAGCCCTTATTTATGAAATTTTATCCGCCTACGTTAAAGCTTCGGCAGGACAAGAAAAAAAGTGGAAGGTTTATCTTGGTGGTAATGTCCGTGGAGTAGCAACGCTTCCACTTTTAGAAAAAGTACAGGCTGGAGATATTTTGGTTTGCGAGCTTGATTCTTGGCAGTTGCAAGGCTTTGGTGAGGCGAAAATTTCTCCACATATTTCCGTTTTTACTTCTTTTATGCCAGATCATATGAATTATTATAAAGATGATATAAAAGCTTATTTTGCTGATAAAGCAAATATATTTAAATATCAAAAAAGTGAGGATATTTTGATAATTCGTCCAGATATGAAGGAATTAATACCAGAATATTTTAAAAACCTGCCTGCCGGTAGGCAGGGTAAATTAATTGTTGTTAGTGCAAAAGATACAAAAAATTACGAATTTGTTGTGCCCGGAGAATATCAAAGAGAAAATTTGGCTTGTGCAGTTGCTGTAGCAGGAGAGTTTGGGGTGCCGGAAGAGTCTATTAAAAAAGCAGTTAGAAATTTCAAAGGTTTAGAAGGAAGATTGCAATATGTAAAAACAATTAAAGGCGTAAAGATATATAATGACAATAATGCGACAACTCCGGAAGCTACGATGGTGGGCATTGAAGCGCTAGTTTCCCCTAAGTCTGACTTAGAGGGCAAAAAAATTGTACTAATTTGTGGTGGAGCAGATAAGGGGCTTAAACTAGATAATTTTACAGAAGTTGTAGAAAAATATTGCAAAGCAGTGGTGTTGATTCCGGGGACGGGGACAGACATTCTGTCTAGTAGAAAGTTAAAAGTAGAAAGTTATAAAGTAAAAGATTTGAATGAAGCAGTTAAAACTGCGTTAGGTCTTGCCTCACGCGGTGATATAATACTATTTTCACCCGCCTTTGCGTCATTTGGAATGTTTAATAATGAATATGAGCGTAACGATTTATTTTTAGAAATAATTAAAGAGTTAAAATAAAATGAAAAAGAAGACACAAATATTTTTTTTACATGGCGGGGAAACTTTTAAAAATCAAAAAGATTATTTGCATTTTTTAAAAACAAGGAAGATTTCTTTAGAGAGAAAGGTAAGATGGTCTGCTGTTTATCTTAGAAAAAATCTAGGCAGAAATTTTGAAATCATAAAGCCTCGTATGCCATTGCAAGATAATGCAAAATATAATGATTGGAAAATAAATTTTGAAAGGTATATTCCTTATTTTAGAAATGGTGTGATTTTAATTGGTAATTCTTTGGGAGGGATTTTTCTAGCAAAATATTTATCCGAACATAAATTTCCAAAAAAGATATTGTCTACTTATTTAATTTGCCCGCCATTTGATGACACGGTGCCTGGGGAGGATTTGGTGGGGGGATTTAAGTTAAAATCTGACTTATCTTTACTGGAGAAAAACTCTAAAAATTTATATTTAATGTTTTCAAAGGATGATAATGTAGTCCCTTTATCTCATGCCGAGAAATATAGGAATAAATTAAAAAATGCGAAGATAATAATATATAAAAATAAGGGTGGTCATTTCTTGATCTCAAAATTTCCGGAAATTATTAGAATGATTAAAAAGGATGTAAAAAAATAAAATGTACGTAGAATTATCAAAAATTAAAAAAGTATTTTTTGTCGGAATCGGGGGGGTTGGGATTTCGGCTATTGCTAGGCTGATGCTCTTGCAAGACAAGGATGTTTCCGGATCTGATCTTTCGGCGAGCTTGATAACTAGCGAACTTGAAAAGCTAGGAATTCATATAGCTATAGGGCAGAGCGTAGAATTGATTCCGAAAGATGCTGAGCTCGTAGTTTATTCAACAGCAATACCAAAATACGATGCTGAATTCTTTAAGAAATTAAAAAATTTTGGTGTTAAAATAGCAAGCTATCCAGAAATGCTTGGTTTGGTGACAGATGGTAAATATACGATTGCAGTTTCTGGAACTCATGGCAAGACGACAACGACAGCCATGGTGGCAAAAGTTTTAATTGATTCTAAACATGATCCATCTGTCATTGTGGGAAGTTTATTAAAAGATTACAAATCAAACCTAGTTGTCGGTAAGAGCAATTTCTTTGTGGTGGAAGCTTGTGAATATGAAAGAGCTTTTTTAAATATTAAACCGAAAGTTTTAATAATTACAAATATCGAGCCTGACCATTTGGATTATTATAAAAATATAAAAGACATTCAAAATGCTTTCAAACAGTTGATGTCGCAGACTGAACATTTGATTGTTTTTAATGGACAAGATAAAAATACGAGTACGCTAGTTGCTGATTATGAAAAAAATAATTCAAAATGCGGAGTGGTGGATTACACCAAATATCTTGATAAAGTTCCAAAGCTTTCTGTGCCTGGCGAGCATAATCGCATGAATGCGGCAGCTGCTTTTGTAGTGGCAGATATGTTGAATATAAATGTAGCTGATACACAGCAAAGCTTGGCAGGATTTTCTGGCACTTGGCGAAGGTTAGAAAAAAAGGGGGAGACAAAAGAAGGCACAATCATTTATGACGATTACGCTCATCATCCGACAGAAATAAAAGCGAGTTTGCAGGCGCTTCGAGAGCTTTACCCCCACACCAATGATATTGGTGTGGGGGTTTACCCGGAAGGAAAGAAAATCACGGTTCTTTTTCAGCCACACCTCTATAGTCGAACCAAAGCTTTGTTTGATGATTTTGCAAAAAGTTTTAAAGGAGCCGATAAAACACTTCTTCTTCCGATTTATTTTGCTCGAGAAGTCAAAGATGAGAGTATATCTAGCGAAAAATTAGCTGAAGCAATAAAAAAAGAAGGGGATAATGCGCAAGCATTTCCGGACTTTGCATCAGCTGAAGAATTTGTAAAAACCTTGAATCTTGGTCCAAAAGACGTATTTGTGACGATGGGAGCTGGCGAAGCCTATAAAGTTGCCGAAAAAGTCTTTGACGTAAAATCTTTATCGATATAGGCTGTTTTTGATTTTGTTATTTTACCCTTATTTTATAAAGGTATTTTAGCTTGACTTATGCTGAAATCGTTGCATAACTATTGACATTTAAACTGGAATATGATAGTATATAAGTATATCTTTATAGTATAGGTCAGATTAATTTTTGGCTTATTAAATAAGGGTTTTTTAGTTTTTACAGCGGTTTAAACTAAAAATACGGTCAATGTTTTACGCCTGTCCGCCATCGCTTTTAGCGAAAGCGGGCGGAGAGCACAACCGCTTAATATGAAAAATAAAAAATTAATACGTTTTGTGGAGTCGTTTATCTTATTACCAATCTTAACAATATCATCTCAAATGCCAGCGGGATCTATCTCGCAAGCTGTTGTAAATATTGTTAATACTCCATCAGTCGTATCTCAAGAAAAACAAAATATTTCAATTTCTGACTTTTTGGCCCTTAATGATGTTAAGAATCAGAAGATTGAAGACCAAAAGATCAAAGCTGAAGCTATTGATGCTTATTTTGGAGAACATGATATGCCCCTCGAAGGTATGGGTATGAAAATGGTAGAGGAAGCAGAGAAGAACGATCTTGATTGGCGTCTATTGGCTGCTATTGCAGTGCGAGAATCTACCGGAGGTAAGTTTGAATGTAAGAAAGTTGAGAATAATGCTTTCGGTTGGGGTTCTTGTAAGATTGGATTTAAGTCCAACGAAGAGGCTATAGAAATTGTGGCTAAAAATTTGGGTGGGAATAATCCAAATACTGCCAGACACTATGAAGACAAAACTACCAAACAAATTTTGCGCGCTTACAATCCGCCTTCTATAGTGCCTAGATATGCAGAGCAGGTTATCTCTATTATGAATACTATTGGCTCTGTTGACGAAGAAGTTGTAACTACTGCAAAAGTTGCATAAAAAATTCCCCTCTGCTTATGAGCAGAGCGGGATTTTAGTTTAATTATATGATGTTATAATATGAATCTATGGAAAATAAACCAGATTTTAGTATCCGCAGGCTGATTATAAAAAGTAGACATAGCAAAGAAGAATCTAGAGAAAAGAAAGTAATTTTAAAAGGTTCTTCGGATGAAAATCTAGTAGAGATTGAAGGAGATGCGGAATTAGTTCTAAAAGAATTGATGGAGGAAAATAGTGAATGGATTGAAATACAGAAAAAAAGAATATTGGCAGATTTTTCTTCATTAAATGAAGAAAAAGTTGTGAAAGTTTATAATCAGGGTCTTTTAATATTTTTAAAACAGCAATATCGTCTTTTTACAAATGATCAAAAAAGTGGACAAAGAATTTTTCCTTCTATTATGAAAAGTAGGGATTATTTAAGACAACAAATCATAGCTTATACATTTGATTTCATACAATCTCTAAAGGCTTCAAAGAAAGAAGGTCTCACCCCAGATCAAGCATTAAAACTTGCCTATTTATCATATAGACATGATCCTGATGTATTAAAAAAATTATCTGCCAAATATCCAAAAATTGAGAAATGGATTTTAAAGCAAATATTATTGCAACATCCATCTGATTCAGAACAGTTTATTATTGATTATCTAAAAACTGTTGATGAATTGATTATAAAATATCCAGAGGTAGATTTGGGAGTTATTCATCAAGCTACACTGGGATATTTTGATCCTGTAACTTTTATTGAAAATTATTTAAAAGAGGTTGAAAGACTGTTGGGAATTTATCCGAAAGTTCACAAAAGTGTCCTTAAGTATGCAGCATTATATTTTTCTGATCCTGAAAAAGAGCAACAGTTTATTTTGAAACATTTGAAAGAGTAACACAAAAAAAACGGAAGCCTTGCTTCCGTTTTTTTTGTGTTAGACAAGGTTTAACCTTGTCTATTCTAGATGCACCAAGGTCATCTTTTGGTCTTTTGGTTCAAACAATGTGATTTGGAAATTATAATTTTTTCCAAGTTCTAGTTTTTCGCGAAGTTTAGCTTCGGATGGGAAAGTGGAATTGTGTACAAGTCCAGCTACGCCTTCTTTGATAGAAACGAGTGCGCCATGTTTGTTGTATTTGATGACTACGCCTTTGATGATGTCGCCTTTCTTTAATTTACCTTCAAATTCTTTCCAAGGATTTTCTTTTAGGGCTTTAATAGAAAGTGAAATTTTGCCATCTTTTATTTCAATCACCTTTGCGCGAATTTTTTCTCCGATTTTAAACATTGTGCGTGGGTTTTCTACAAGGCCCCAGTCAAGCTCAGAAATATGAACAAGTCCTTCCAATCCATCTTCTAATTTTACGAATATTCCGAAATCAACAATGCCGGCAATTGTGCATTCCAATTCTTGACCAACAGAATGTTTGCTCAAGATTTCTTTTTTCTCTTCAGGGTTGTTGTCTTTTTCAGAGAATATTAGTTTACCTTCTTTTGGCAAAGTGGAAATAATCATCACAGAGATCTTTTGTCCTACCAATTTCTTTAATTCTTTAAGAATTTTATCTTTATCAGAATCAAGCACACGAGGGTAGTGGTCTGCTTTTAGTTGAGATGCCGGCAAGAATCCCTGAATGCCTTGCCATTCCAAAATAAGTCCGCCTTTGTTTGCGTCTTTTATTTCCAATTCCATTATCGTCTTATCTTTAATTGCCTTCTCGGCATCGCTCCAGGTGAGAGCTTGTTTTGCTTCTTTTAAGGAAAGTTCGATGTAGCCGTCCTCATTTTCTCTTTCGACAACTTTTGCCTTAATGATATCGCCGATACTTATTTTCTTGATGATATCTTTTGCATTGATGAATTCTCGGCCATAAATAATACCTGCGCCGTAAGGTGCTAGGTCTACATAGACTGATGATTTTTCAACACTAATAACCGAACCTTCTACTAGAGAATCAACTTCTGGTTTGTTTATGGTTCGATCGACGATTGATTTTAAGACTGGATTTTCTTCTACTGCCACTACTGTCTCTTCTTTTTTAATCATATATATTAATAAAAAAATCCGCTTGAAAGCGGACTAAGGTTTAGGTTCTAAAGGACCAATTTGCATCCAATAGGGTTACCCCAAATCCATCTTTTAATGCTTTTATCTTAGCAAAAAATATGCTATAATGCAAGTAATGATAATCACATATTTCGGCAAACAATTTTTCAAGATTCAAAAAGGGGACATGGTCCTTGCTTTTAACCCTGTCAGTAAAAGTTCAAAAACAGGCATAAATGCTCATTTCGGAGCTGACGTTGCTCTTGTGACCACTAATCATCCTGACTATAATGGAGTGGAACAGCTTTCCCATGGTGATCGAGTTCCTTTTGCTATTAACGGTCCGGGGGATTATGAAATAAAAGATGTTTTTATAAAAGGTGTATTGTCCGAGGCATCTTTGGCGGACAAAAAATATATCAACACTATTTATATGTTCTCGGTAGACAATATTAATGTTGCATTTTTAGGAGCGTTATCAAATGTGGAAATTTCCAAAGAAGCTCATGAAGCTATAAATAGTCCAGACATTCTTTTTGTTCCAATCGGAGGCAAGGGTTTACTCGATCCAAAGTCTGCAGCAAAGTTTGCTCTTTCATTTGAACCAAAGATGATAATTCCGATGGATTACGATGATTCATCTCTGAAAGTTTTCTTAAAAGAAATTGGAGAAGAAAAAGCCGAAGTCGTAGATAAATTGACGCTCAAATTAAAAGATTTGGAAGGCAAAGAAGGAGAAGTGGTCGTGCTTAAGAGTTTATAAAGTTATAAAGTAAAAAGTTTATAAAGTCATGAAAAAAATTATTTTAAATTTAAGAAGTCAGCCCGAACATGTTCGAAGAAATATTTTGCATGTTTTGACAGTTTTTTTTGCTGTCGCCTTATTGCTCATTTGGGTTTTTTCTTTAGGAACAAATTTGAGCAGTCCGGAAACTCAAGCAAAAATAAATAACGATTTGGAGCCATTTTCTGCATTAACAGCAAACATAGTCGACGGATATTATAGTATTACAGGATCCAATTAATTCTTTATGGCGAAAAAGTCTTTAGAAATAAAAGAAGAGGGAGTTAATAGAGATAAAATTCTTCCGGTTGATGTGGTGGCGGAAATGAAAGAGTCATATTTGGCATATGCTATGTCTGTCATTACTTCGCGTGCTTTGCCTGACGTCCGAGATGGACTCAAACCTGTGCATCGTAGAATCCTTTTTGCTATGCATGAAATGGGACTCACTGCTTCGGCGCGTTTTAGGAAATCAGCTGCAGTAGTCGGAGATGTGCTCGGAAAATATCATCCTCATGGAGACGTGGCAGTTTATGATTCAATGGTGGGCATGGCGCAAGAATTTTCTTATCGTTATCCTTTTGTTTTGGGGCAAGGAAACTTTGGCTCTATCGATGGAGACAATGCTGCGGCGATGCGTTATACCGAAGCGAAAATGTCCAAGATTAGCAGTGAGCTTTTACGTGATTTAGAAAAAGAAACAGTTGATTTCCGTCCAAACTATGACCAGACTCGCAAAGAGCCGATAGTTTTTCCATCTTCAGTGCCTGCGCTTCTTTTAAATGGAACTCTTGGTATCGCTGTCGGTATGGCGACAAATATTCCTCCGCACAATTTAGCGGAAGTATTGGATGCGACAAAACATTTGATAGAAAATGAAGACGCTACTACTGAAGACTTGATGCAATTCATCAAAGGTCCGGATTTTCCGACCGGTGGAATAGCTTATGGCTATAAAGACATGCTTCATGCTTATTCTGGAGGGCGAGGTGGCGTGGTTACTAGAGGTGAAGCAGAAATAGTAGAACAAAAAGATGGTAATTTTTCTATCATCATTACTTCCATTCCTTTCAGAGTAAATAAATCAAATTTAATTGTCGCCATTGCAGAATTAGTTCAAGAAAAGAAGCTCGAAGGTATCAAAGGCCTTCGTGATGAGTCAACTAAAGACATTCGAATCGTTATCGATTTGAAGCCGAGCGCGCATCCGGAGAAAGTTTTGAATTATATTTACAAAAATACCCAGCTTGAATCAAATTTCAATTTTAATATCGTGGCTCTAGTAGATGGCGTTCCGCAAACTTTATCACTCAAGTCAATCTTGGAGCAATTCGTTTTGCATAGAAAGGAAATAGTAAAGAGAAGGAGTGCTTATGATTTGAGAAGAGCCGAAGAACGCGAACACATCTTGCTCGGTCTTAAAAAAGCTCTAGACAAGATAGACAAAGTGATTTCTGTCATTCGTGGTTCCAAAAATTCTCAGATTGCGAAGGTTAATTTAATGAAAGAGTTCAAGTTTTCTGACTTGCAAGCAACAGCTATTTTGGAAATGAAATTATCCAAGTTGGCAGGATTAGAAAGGCAAGCAGTTGAAGACGAACTTAAAGAAAAGCAGAAATTTATAGCTGAAATGAAAGACCTTTTAGCTAGTCCAAAAAAGATACTCAAAACTATTGCCGGTGAATTGGAAGAAATTCGCGTTAAATATGCCGATGAAAGACGAACAAAAATAGTAAAAGGTGGAGTAAAAGAAATCTCAGATGAAGATTTAATGCCGGAGAAAGAGACGATGTTGGTGCTCACGGCCGGAGGATATGTAAAATGCACCGATCCGTCTGAATATCGCGCTCAAAAAAGGGGCGGAGTCGGAGTAATTGATTTAGAAACAAAAGAAGAAGACTTTGTGACAAAACTCGTATCTGGTTCTACGCATAGCAATTTACTATTTTTCACAAACCTCGGAAAAGTTTATCAGATGAAAATGTATGATATCCCAGAAGGACGTCGCGCGACAAAAGGAAAATCTATTATGAATTTCCTCTCGCTTTCTGGCGAAGAAAAAGTAAATTCTATTTTGGCTATGCCAAAAGACATAGACAAGACTCCGACTTCTCTCATGCTTGTGACAAAAAACGGAACAGCTAAAAAAATGTCTTCTGAAAGTTTCAAAGATGTGCGTCGAAGTGGGATTATCGCTATTCGTTTGGATAAAGACGATCAGCTTATCTCTGCGCTTGTTACTGAAAAGGGAAACGAAGTGATGATAGCGACAGCCGAAGGTCAATCTATCAGATTTAAAGAATCCGACATCAGGGAAATGGGTAGGACAGCCGGAGGCGTGCGCGGAATAAAACTTGGTAAGAGTGATGAAGTCATCGGTGTGGACGTTATCAAAAAAGCGACAGAAAAAGGTGCATTCTTGACGATGAGCGCAAATGGTTTCGGTAAAAAGACTGAGCTAAAAGAATACAAAGTTCAAAAACGTGGTGGTTCCGGTATAAAAACTGCAAAAGTCACTCCAAAGACGGGTAAACTTATCGTGGCAAAAGTGCTCTCGGGTGAAGAAGAGGAGTTAATAGCAATGTCCAAGAAAGGCCAAGTCATTCGAACCACACTGAAAGATATTTCATCCCTTGGCCGTCAGACTCAAGGTGTGACCATCATGCGTCTGCGCGCAGGCGACGGCATCGCCTCGCTTGCTTGTATCTAGTGTTGTATAATAATTAGATATGTTTACTGACCCGATAAAAAATTTAAGAGCCTTTGGGTTAAGAGAGGACAATGTTGTGGCGGATTTGGGCGCTGGGACTGGTTTTTATTCTGTGGCTGCGGGGCATATAGTAGGCAGAGGAAAAGTCTATGCTATTGAAATAGTGAAAGATTTTCTAGAGACGATAAAAAACAAAGTTCATGATGCTCATTTAAAAAATGTAGAAATTCTATGGGGTGATATTGAAAAACTTGGTGGTACAAAATTGCGTGATGGCATTATAGATGCGGCTATTGCTTCAAATGTTCTTTTTCAGGTTTCAAATAAAGAGAATTTTATACAAGAAACGAAAAGAATTTTAAAACAAAAGGGGAGAGTCTTATTGATAGATTCATCAAAACCATCGATCATGGGTGCAGGTGCAATAGTCTCTAAAAACAAGGCTCGTGAGATGTTTGAAAAGAATGGCTTTATCTGGGAGAGAGACATTAATGCAGGCGAGCATCATTATGGTATGATATTAATTAAGTCATCCCAGTAGTAGAGCATTTAGCCCACTGTGGGACAGGTAAAAGTAAAAAAATCATGAAAAATTTTCAACTCATAACCGTAATCATATTTATCGCCCTGGCTATCTTTGGAGTTTTGGTTTTTTCTGGAGCTATACCTTTGGGGAATAATAATGCGCCAGGAAGCCTAGGAACTGTAGTTCTATGGGGAACGGTAAAGTCTGCTACTATTGCTCCAATTTTACAAGAGTTCAACACTGCCAATCCTACTTTTACAGTTAAATATGTACAAAAAGAAGCAGGAAGTTTTGATTTGGATTTGTTGGAGGCATTAGCTGGAGGCGTCGGTCCTGATTTGTTTTTCTTGCCTGACGATTTGGCTTTTCATTATTCTAATAAAATTTTCAAGATTCCATTTTCTAGCCTTTCGCTTGCTTCTTTTAAGAGTAATTTCGCTGGTGCAGGGGATGTGTTTTTGACCAGTACGGGCGCCTTGGCTTTTCCTTTATCTATTGACCCACTTATGATGTATTACAATAGGAGCATTCTTGACTCTAGTGGAGTCGTTTCTCCGCCAGTTTTCTGGGATGATTTAGTCGGCCTCGCGTCAAAACTTACAAAAAAAGATGATACAAATAAAATAATAAAAAGCGCAGTTGCTTTGGGGCACTTTTCCAATGTGAATAATGCCAAAGATATTTTGTCCGCTCTTTTAATGCAGACGGGAAACCCTATTGTAGTAGAAAAAGACGGAATTTTTGATTCTAGTTTGAATACCAGTACTTTCAATCCAAAATATGACCTCGGTTCAATTTTGAGATTCTATACGGATTTTGCCGATCCAAACAAAGAAGTTTATTCTTGGAATAAATCGTTTCCGAATTCTAGTGATGCTTTTTCAGCGGAGAATTTAGCATTATATTTTGGTTTTGCTAGCGAACTACCTTCTCTTGTGAATAAAAATCCAAATCAAAACTTGGGAGTTACTTCATTTCCTCAAATTAAAAATTCTAATTTCAAATCAACTATGGCTCATGTGACGGGCATAGCTATCTTATCTTCTTCAAAAAACTTTAACACAGCCTTTACTGCAGCGAGTCTGCTTTCTTCCGGCAATTTTGCTTCCAAGTTCGCAATTGCGACAGGCACAGCACCTGCGCGTAGAGATTTGTTAAATGTAAAACAGTCCAATGCTTATTCTCCGATTTTCTATAATTCAGCTCTCTTTGGAAAGAGTTGGCTTGATCCATCACAAAAAGACACAGACAACATCTTCCGAAATATGATAGATGGAGTACTTTCAAACAATATGACTGTAGAGAGTGCCATTTCCGACGCTAGTAGTAAGTTGGGATTACTTTTGTTAAAGTAGTAGAAAGTTTATAAAGTTTATAAAGTTATAAAGTAATGCAAAAAATTAAAAAATTCGTGATTTTACTTTCAATACTTTTTATGCCAGTTGTTTCTCTTGCAGAAAATTTTGTTTTAATACCTTGCAAGGGTGCTGATTGTGATTTTAATGGTTTAATGGCTCTTATAAATAATGTAATTCATTTTGTGCTCTTTTATATGGCTGTTCCTATCGCCGCTATTATGTTCTTTTATGCTGGTTTTATGATGGTGACTTCAGCAGGTAGTTCGGAAAGCAAGACTAAAGCCAAAAATATTTTTTCTAGTGCTGTTTATGGGCTTGTCATTGTGGCAGCCGCTTGGCTCATTGTTAGGACTATATTATCAATCTTGGGCTATGAAGGGGCTTGGATATTTAATAATTTTAAATAAGGTGTATAATATAATCATGAATTTCATAAAAAAGAGTTGGTCCAAATTGGTTTTATTGTCTTATGCTTTTTTTATACCTATTATTTCCTTTGCTCAAAATGAGCAGATATCTCCAAATAATCCTTGCACTGCAGGTAAGATTTGTAACCCAATAAAAACAGATACAATCAATGACTTAATCAAAACTCTCTTAGAGGGAGTTTTGAAAGTGGGTATACCTATCGTTGCTTTGGCTATTATTTATTGTGGTTTTCTTTTTGTGTCTGCTCAGGGTAATACAGAAAAATTAACTGAAGCAAAAAAATCTCTTACATATACTTTGATCGGCGCAGCGATATTATTAGGTTCATGGGCTATTGCACAGCTTATATCAAACACTGTGCTCGCGCTTTGAGCAAGTAAAAAGTTTATAAAGTTCGTAAAGTTATAAAGTAATGAAAAAAATAAAAAAATACGCAATATCTATTTTAATAATCTTCGCACTCATTGGGGTTTTTAGTCCAGTGGTTCAGATTAGTGCAGATTCATTACAAACATTTGAGCAATCGCAGGATTACCCACCAAGTTATTATGCAAATAATCAACCTTCATCATCCACCTGTACTGCTTTAACCGGCGTGCAAAGTGTGATATGTAAAGTAAATGAAATAGTTGGTTCAATAGTCCCTGTTTTGATTGCTTTAGGATTAGTATATTTTGTCTGGGGAGTAATTCAGTATATGATAGGCACCGAAGAAGAGACTAAAAAGGGCGGAAAAGGGAAAATAATTTATGGCATTATCGGTTTGGCTGTTATTGTTGGTGTTTGGGGATTAGTAAATATTTTAAAAACTACTTTTGTTAATTCAGAAAATCTTTCTGCGCCTACTCTTTCGACTATAACTACAGTTGGGACGAGTGCTAGTTGTGATATTACTAAAACTTCAAAATTTCAAGACGTTTTGTGTTATGTTACTAAAATCATCAATAATTCTATCATTCCTCTCATTTTTGCTCTTGCTCTAGCTATGTTTGTCTGGGGTGTGGTACAGTTTGTTTTGAATAGCGATGAAGAGGTGAAGAAAGAAAAAGGAAGGCAGTTTATGCTTTGGGGGATTATAGCTTTGACGGTGATGATTTCTGTATGGGGTTTGGTGGCAATATTAGGTGACACCTTTAAGATTAAGACCAATGTCCTTCCGCAAGTTCAACCACCTACAACACGCTAGATTGCATTTGTTTTTATGATACAATTAAAAGATATTATTATTAGTTATTATTAGGTCGGATTATTAGTAAAAAGTTATAAAGTTTATAAAGTTATAAAGTAAATTTATGAAAAAGAAATTAATTGTTTTATCAGGTTTTGTTTTAGGTTTAGCTCCTGTCGTGGCTTTAGCACAAGGTACAGTCGGAGGTTGCGCTGGAATCATTACGGGTGGGGATCAAACACTTGTAACGGTAATTTGTAAGGTAAATCAAATTATAGGTGTTATCGTCCCAGTTTTGATTGCTTTGGGTGTTGCTTACTTTATCTGGGGTGTCATCCAGTATGTAATAGGAACTGATGCGGAGGCAAAATCGTCAGCCATAAATAAGATTATTTACGGCATTATCGGTTTAGCCGTTATAGTTGCTGTTTGGGGACTTGTGCAAATCTTAACTAGAACTTTCGGAGTTGATAATCCGACAGCAGTTCCTCTTCCGGGTGTTCCTGGTTTTAATGGTTCTGTTCGATAAAAATGAATCTAGTTAGAGGTTTACTTACTGGAGTCATTGTTGAAGATTATTAATTTTAATTTCTAAGCGGGATGGATTTATTCTCTACAAAAATAGTTTATGGGGCTCAGTCCTTAAATCAGTTTATAGCAAATGTTGATAGGGAAATCATAAACCCTCTTATATTATTTCTTTTTGCCCTTGCTTTGGTTTATTTTCTTTATGGACTGTTTGAATTTATAGCAAATGGAGCAAATGATGAGAAAAAAACGACGGGGAAGAGTCATATGCTTTGGGGCGTTGTAGGGCTAACCATTATGATGGGTGTTTGGTTTATCCTAGGAGTAATAATGAGCACCTTCAATATAGAGGGAATAAAGCCAGAAACAGGGGACGTGGAATTGCCTGAATATGTTGCACCTAGTACGAATGGTTTAAGACAGAATTAGTGAGTAAAAAGAAGAAAAGGCGGTCGTTCACGAGGAACGGTCCGCCCTTTTCTTGTATTGGTCAACAACTTTGTGCTCAGCCAATACGATACTAACTGATCCATTTTGCGCTGGTGTCGGGCGCTCATCGCACTTTTTGCACGATGACTTTTTTATACACTCGCACCCTGACTGGATGCAGGGGGTCCGGAGAAACAAACTCTGCTTCGCCGGGCCTGAATGTTTCAGGGGTTGCAGTTCCTTCCCCTTTTCCAGATATTTCTACCCAATTGCAATTGTTATACTTGATTCGCAATGGGTAGCCATCTGACCGGACCACACATCCCCATCCTACGAAACCACTGCAGGGTGTGTATTTTTCGAACACTTTTTCCAGCATTTCAACCATCTCTACTTTTTGCTGGACGATGCGTTGTGTTGCTGGTGCCGTAACTGCCGGTGGTGGTTTGTTCCAGCGCTTACCTTGCCAGAACGTGCCAAGTGCATCCCACAACGCACCGCCCACTCCTTTTTCTTCCAGGATGGCTCTGGCTTCATCCCGATTCGCCCACGTGGCGGTGTATTTTGGGAACCCCAGCTGGAGGATGAGGAGGGTGAAGACAACTCCGAGAGCTACTATCACCATTCCACGCTTTTGCTTGATCCAGGCGAACGCAAGCCCGCCTGCAATCAAGGCTGCAATGAGCCCCCAGATGAACAAAAGCTCTTGGTCCTTTTCTCCTACTGGCCCCAGCGCTCTTTCGATGACACCGAGACTTTTTTGGAGAATGTAGAATATCACGACAGCTATCGCGAATACTCCAGCTTTTTGGATGCCTTCCAATGCAGTTGTGACTCCATCCTTCACTTGTTTCCAGACTGAGAAGCCTAGATAGAGTGCCATGACGACCCAGAAGGTCGTAAAGAAGGGAGTTTCCCACAGTGCCTTTAACGCAGCACTGATTGCGATGGCTAAACCGAGTAAGCCTAGCCATGGTTGGTTTATTATGTTGTTCATGATTTTTTGAATCCCTTGAATACATTGACGATGGCGTCTTTAATGAACTCAGCTGCTACACTGAGCCACAAGACCTCCATTTCCGTCACTTTGTCTTTTTCTTTGCTTGCTCCAGTGCCAGTTGTTGTAGAGGCTAGTTTTGCTTTCGCTTTTGCCTCTGCTTTTTTTTCTGCCTCTTCCCACCATCTTCCAACATTGTCCTTAAACGCAAGAAGCAACAGTGGAAGAAGTGCAGCGACCATCCAAAAGGCCGCCTTGCTCCAGAACCAACTCTTCACTGGTTTTGTTGTTGTGGTTGTGGTCGGAGGATCACGGAGATATTCTGCGATTCCCGTGAATATGGGTTTCAAAATGGTGAGCCCACCATCAGAAGCCTGAATAACCAACCCCTTGGTTGGCTTCCACACAGACTCAACGACACCCCCTTTTTCAGGGAGGAGAAGTCCTGGTCCCCATCCGTATTGGAGAGCGATGAGGCAGGTAACCACTGTGCTGGCGAAGAAGATAAACCACCATGTGTCCTCGCCACCTTTTCGGAATAATGCCCAGAAGGCATCTTTTCCACCAAACAGACGAATGGTTCCTGCCCCTACCAGGAGGCAGATGGTGATCCATCCGATGAACGGGATCCAAAACCCCGAACTAACGAATGTCGTGATTCCTGTCCAATTCTTCACAATGAGGAAGAGGGACAACACGGCAAGCAACACGAAGCATATTATTGTTTTGCCTTTCATGTTTTCTTTCTTGCACATTTAAGTGCAGATGCGTTCCGATTTACATCGGAACTGGTTTATGAACTTGTCAAAGAGTACGTGTATATTATATCACACTAATACTTGTTTTGTCAAGCAAAAAAGCTCCTTAAAATAAGGAGCTTTTTTGGAAATTTTATTACTGATTAGCTGTGTTTAAGTGGAGTTGATTGATACTTTTCAGCACCGCCATAAATCCTTCTTACCAAGACAACTATAAACAAAATTAATATTGCAACTATTACCCATTGAATCAATCTTGAAGGAATAAAACTATTTGATCCAAAAACTGCGTTGGCTGCGAGGTTGCTGTTATTTCCAGTGTTTGCATTATTTACAGATGTGTTTGTGGAATTAGTAGTAGTTGTTTTAGTAGTTGTAGTATTTGAATCTGTAGTATTTGTTTTTACAACCGGTACTGTTTCGTAAGTATTAACATACACAGGGGTAGGGTTGTATTGATTATAATTTTCAGAAGAAATATTTCCTCCACTTACAACATATCCACCATTTCCAACATATCCACCACCATAATACTGCGCGTTCGTTTTTGATGGTATCATTATCACTCCAAGAGACAAAATGGCTAAAATTACTAAGCTAAAAACGATATTATATTTTATTGTATTTATATTTTTCATCCCGTTTAGAAATCATCCCATCTATACATATTATATTTACATAAAGATAGGTAATTTATTGTTATTTTGTAACATTTTCCCGTTATGTAAATTTCTAACGGGATTCATAACATAGATAGTATAGCATATTCAGATGTAAATGTCAAGAGAAAAGGCGCCTTTCTGCATGGTTAGCAAATTGGCGCCCTTTTCGATTTCGTTGATGTGTTTTGACGTGTTAGTAACGTCGGCGGAAGCCACTACCTCCACTGACGACGAATCCACCGTTACCGACGAACCCTCCTCCGCCGTTTCCTCCACAATATTGTGGAGGGTGGGACGGTGGATAATACCTACCGCCGTATTGTTTTTGCCAAGCGTAACCTGCGTTCCAAGTTGGCCGACTGTTGGCCTGAACCTGCACAGTGCCGACCTTCTCGGCGACTTGCAGCTTGTGTCGCTGTATCCCTTCATTGACTGCGAGGCCTGACTTCACTTCCGACTCGGTGTGGGTCGTTACCCGACCGTCCGGTCCTATGTCGGTCGTGGTTTTTGTGACCGTTGCCTTCTCGCCTTCTATGTAGGGGAGCGGGCCGGTCTTCTGAGCGATGGCCGTGTTTCCATTAAAGGCGCAACCTTGCGTCAATGCCAAAACTGCTACTGCGATTATGATACTCACTGTTTTCATTGTCTGTCTCCTTTGTTGTTATTGTTGTTCCTGCGTGATAGTAACTTAGAAAATCAATTTTCTAAACTATTATCACACAGGAAAGCAAGGAAAATGTAGAAAGAACAATATATCTATTACTTTTAATAGTATAGCATATTCATATGTAAAAGTCAAGGACTATTTTAGCCTTTAAAATATGGGTATTTTTTGTGGGCAAGGGGGGACTCGAACCCCCACCCCTTACGGGATCAGTTCCTAAGACTGAAGCGGCTACCAATTACGCCACTTGCCCAAGATATTTTGCACGTTCCTACTTTGTGGTCACAAGTATTTTTCTACTGAAAAATCTCGCGACCCCGTCTCGGCATCGTCATGCCTATGGCTCGCACAAAATTTTGTGGTCAGGAATATTTTGCTCGTCGACACTCACAAAATTTCACGATCCTGCCTCGGTTGTTTTTTTGCAGAAAAAACATACCTCCGGCTCGCCCTAGTCAGAAAAATTAAAAGCAGTTTTAATTTTTCTGACCTAGTGCGCCCACCAGGGATCGAACCTGGGACATTCTCCTTAAGAGGGAGCTACTCTACCAGCTGAGTTATGGGCGCATATATTTATTCAGTTGTGTGCCCGAGGTGGGAATCGAACCCACATCCCTTACGGGACACCATTTTAAGTGGTGCGCGTATACCAATTCCGCCACTCGGGCATTTCCTAAAAATATCTTAACATTTTTTAGGGAGGCCTGGGGCGGAATTGAACCGCCGTATATTCCTTTTGCAGAGGAATGCCTTACCACTTGGCTACCAGGCCTTAATCAATATCCTACTTTTCTCTTAGCAATTCGTCAATTTTTTGTCTGTGCTTTTCTCCTAGGTCAATAGCAATATCTATAAAGGGAATATTTTTTGTCGTCATAATCTTTTTCAAGAATTCTCGCAATTCGGGTCTTTTGCGTTTTGCAAATTCTAAAGCTGGTTTTTCTTTTTCAGTAGGGAAGACAGTTATAAATATTGTGGCTCGTTTCAAGTCAGGGGAACAAGAGGCTCCCGTCACAGTGATGAGTGAAGTTCTATTATTTTCTCTTCCTAAAAATTCCGCGGTTAGTTCTTTTAGGTGATTGGCTACTTTTTCCTGCCTGCCGGTAGGCAGGGCATTTCCTTGATTAATCATTTTATTTTTGGGCTATGGAAAATAATTCTATGACGTCACCGGAAGCGACTTCTATTTTTGATTCGAGCATCATACCAAATTCTAAACCTTCTTCTACAGTGCTAGTTTTTACTTTACTTTTTTCCAGATTTACGATTTTTCCTCGTCCTATTTCAAATTCTCGGCGCATTATTTTTACTGTTCCATTTAAAAGCATTTGGCCTTCGATTACTTTTCCGCCGATTATCTGGCGTTCTTTTGTGCGACTAAAAGCTCGGATTATCTTTGCTCGTCCTGTGGTTTCTACTGTTTCCACTCTGGGTCTTCTTTTTTCCATTTCTTCTTCGAGCCATTCAGTCATTTTGTAAATGATATCAAAGAAAGAGATGGAAATATTTCTTTTTTTAGCAATTTCTTCAGCGCTCTTGTCGGCTTTTACGTTGAATCCGATGATGATTGCATTTTCACCATCTGAAATATTTTTTATATCTGATTCGGAAATCGGGCCCACACCTTTTGTTATAATTTTAAATTCTGCATTTTCTACTTTTCCTTGGCATTTTATTTTTGCTATTTCTTTTTCTATAGCTTCCAAGGAACCAGAAACATCGGCTTTGAGCAATATGGGTATTAACTTTTTTCCTGTTTCATCAGAGCTTTTTGTATTTGTATTTTTTATTTCTTTTCCTTTAAAACATTCCATGTATTCCAAAGCATCTTTTTTATTTTTAAAAGTCTTAAAAGGTGCTCCGACTCTAGGCAATTTATCAAAACCACAAAGGCGGATAGGGGAAGAGAAAGAAGCATTCTCTATCATTTTTCCTTTAAAATCTTGAATTATGCGGGTAGAAGTTGTACTGTCTTCCACAACTACAGTCATACCTTTTTTTATTGTGCCATTTTTTATAAGCAAAGTGGCTTGGATTCCGCGTTTTGAATCTAGGTCTGCTTCTATGACGAAACCTGAAGCATCTTCTTCGGTATTTCCGGTAAAGTTTTCCATTTCGGATAAAATCAAAATTAAAGACAAGAGATTATCTACACCTGTGCCTGTTTTTGCGGAAATTTCCACATAAGGAATTTTGCCTCCATAATTTTCTAGATAAACTTCATTTTCTGCCAGTTCATTTTTTGTTTTTTCTATATTTGCATTTGGCTTGTCTATTTTATTTATAGCCACAATAGAAGGTATCTTTGTTTCAACAATTGTTTTCCATGCTTCAACTGTTTGCGGTTTTACTCCGTCTTCGGCGGAAACAATCAAGATGGCAATGTCGGCAATGAGTGCTCCTCGTTCACGCATTTTAGAAAAAGCTGCATGTCCGGGTGTGTCCAAGAATGTGATTTTTTTGTCTTTTCCTTCTTCGTCTTTATGTATAACTTCATAAGCGGAAATATTTTGAGTAATTCCTCCGGCTTCATTTTCGGTGACATTCGTTTTTCTGATATAGTCGAGAAGGGTGGACTTGCCATGGTCAATATGTCCCATAATTACTACGACAGGCGGGCGAGTTATTTTATTTTCTTTTTGTCTTTTTTCTTGCATTTTACTTTATAACTTTCTACTTTATGAACTTTTAAACTATTTCACTTCTGCTTTCTTTAAGGCCTCTTTTTCTTCAGTACTTAATTCGTATTCTGATTTGTTGTTTTTAATAGGCTTGGCAAAGATGCTCATCCTTTCACGGGAATATAAACTGGAGAGGACTACGCCACTACCTTCTTCATCCAGCATTCCGATAGCGAAACTTTGGTTACTACCTTGATCGGAAAATGGATTGAAACGTATGGTTTCAAGTCCTCGAATGCTTTTTTTGAGTTTATTATTTATCACAACTACATCTTTTTGAATATTTTCTTTTGCCTTTTTTAAATCAACGATGTCTTTTTCTAAACTTACAATTGTGTCTTCCAAGTCTTTTGCTTTTTTACCGAGGAAAAATCTTTTTAAGCGTTTTTCTGTGATAATAGCCCAGATAATACCTAAAAGAATGAGGAAAGTGGTTATTCCGCTAAAAATAAAAAAAGCAACTTCAAGCTTTGTATTCATACATAGATAATATATACTATTTTTATGGTTAAATCAAACATGAATTTTTCAAAAAAACCTCGGAAAATATATATGGATTATGCTTCTAGCGCAGAAGCGAACCCTAGTTCTATACATTCTTTTGGGGTGAAAGCAAAAGCTGAATTACAAAATGCCCGTAAGGACGTGGCGAAAGTTTTAAATGCTCATATGGATGAAATAATCTTTACGAGCGGGGGAACGGAGAGTAATAATCTTGCAATACAGGGAGTTTTAAGAGCGGTTAAGGAAAAACTTCCGCATATAATAACAACGAACATAGAACATCCTTCAGTCCTTGAAACTTTTAAGCTTATGGAAAAAAGAGAGTTGGCGGAGATTTCTATCGTGCCAGTTGAAATAAACGGAATAGTAGATCCTAAAAAAATAAAAAAAGAAATAAAAAAAAATACAGTGTTGGTGTCTGTGATGTATGTAAATAATGAAATCGGTACAATCCAGCCAATTCGGGAGATAGCAAAAGAAATTCGGCATTGGAAGAAAAAAAGGTCGCGCTCCCAAGTCTCTAAAACTTCACCTTTTCCTGTTTTTCACACTGATGCAGTACAGGCGGTAAATTATTTAGATTTGAATGTAGAGGCATTGGGCGTAGATTTACTTTCATTATCCGGTTCAAAAATAGAAGGGGCAGGTAGGGTGGGGGTTCTTTATAAAAGGCGCGGAACACAGATTGAAAATATTTTTGGCGGAGGAGGTCAGGAATTTGGATTGCGTCCTGGGACAGAAAATCTACCGGAAATTATAAAATTTTCTGAAGCATTGGAGTTAGTTCAAAAAATTAAAGAAAAAGAAGTAAAAAGGTTAACAAAACTTCGAGATTATTTTATTGCTAAATTGTCAAAGATGCCCTTTGACATTAAATTAAATGGTGATTTGGAAAATAGATTACCAAATAATGTAAACATTTCTATTCCAAATATTCCGAGCGATCTTTTGGTTATAGAATTATCTGCTAGGGGAATAATGGCTTCTGAAAAAAGCGCTTGCGAGTCAGGAGACGGAAAAGCTTCATATGTCATAAAAGCAATTCGTCCTGAAATAAAACCTGCCCGCAATGCTTTCAGCATAGCTGATGCAGGCGGGGAAAATGATGGCTCTTTGCGATTTTCTATGGGCAGGCAAACGACAAAAAAAGATATTGATTATACTTTAAAATCTCTGTCTAAAATTTTGACTAAATTAAAAAAATGGTATACCCCTACACCTATTTAGTTTTTTTATTTTATATATTTTTTTTGACTAAAAATAGGTGTGGGGGTATACTTGATTCATGGATATCAAAGATTTAAATAAAGCACAGCTTATATTGCTCGCAGTTCTCCTTTCTTTTGTCACTTCTATCGTGACGGGTATAACGACTGTGACTTTAATGCAACAAGCTCCAGCATCTTTTACTGTTCCGGTTAATCGAGTTATCAGACAAACAGTTGAGAAAATTCAACAAGTAGAAGGCAAGACCACTGTGCAAACAGTAATAGTTAAAGAAGAAGATTTGGTGGTGGATGCTTTGGCAAAAAATAAATCAGCTGTTTTTTTTGTTAGCAAAGAAATTCTTGGTTTAGATGGCCTTCCGATAGAGGTTTCAGTTGGTAAAGGTTTTGCTGTTTCTTCCGATGGCATAGTCGTTGTTGATGGCGCTTCTGTATTCGATAAGGGAATTTATTTTGTAAAAAATGATAGTGGAAAGTTTAAAGCAGAATTTGTTTCAATAGACAATATAGGTTTTGCTTTTTTAAAGATAGGTGCTCCGCTTGATGAAAAAGATAAAGTTAGCTTTACAGTACCTAATTTTGGAGATTTAGAAAAGATAAAAATTGGACAAAAGATTTTAATTTCAGGTAATACGATATCTTCGTTTATTTTTGATGGAAATAAAGATATAAATATTAGTGTTGCAAAATCAAATAGCGGATCAATAGTTCTAAACTTAGACGGAGATGTTTTAGGTATGGTTTTGTCTGAAGAGAGTTCACCTTTTGTTTCGATTGATGTTATAGTCAATGCTTTGAATGTTATAAATGGAGAAAATACTTTGCCAGCTACTCCTGTTCTTGCGCCTATCACACAATAAATATCACGCTTGACACATATAGTATAATATAAATATACTTGTCCCGTACTAAATTTTTTTATTACTGGATATAAAGAAAAAGATAAAGATTATTAATTAAAATTTTAGTATCGGGATGCCACCTTTAAACAAATTTACAACTAAATCAAAGGATGCTATTAAGAAGGCACACGAGCTCGCTATTGAGCGCGGGGTAAACCATGTTTCTTCACTTCATTTATTGGCAGCTCTTCTACTGCAAGAAGAAAGTATGGTGAATTCTATTTTAGACAAGTTGGAAATAGACACGATGCTTTTGACCGATAATGTTTTGGAATTGATTGAATTGCCAGAGAGTCGCAATACCGTTTCTCCTTCTTACCAGATTTATCTTAATCCTGACTTAGCGCAAGTCATAGAGCAATCAGCAAAATTAGCGGAATCAATGAAAGATGATTTTGTTTCTACTGAGCATCTGTTTATTGCGATCTTGGAAGTAACGAGCGAGGCGCGTGAGACTTTGGCGCGATTTAGAATTCACAAAGATTCTGTGATGAAAGTTTTAGAAGAATTACGAAGTCAAAATATTACGGATGTTACAGAGCCGAAGAAATTTAAATTGCTTTTAAAATATACTCGTAATTTAACAAAGCTAGCGAAAGAAGACAAACTCGATCCTGTAATCGGCCGAGACAATGAAATAACTCGCATAATGCAGATTTTGAGTAGAAGGACAAAGAATAATCCTATTTTAATAGGAGAAGCTGGTACAGGAAAGACTGCAGTGGTGGAAGGCCTTGCGCAAATGATTATAAAAGGGAATGTTCCGGAATCTTTAAAAGATAAAGAACTCGTTTCTCTGGATTTAGGGCTTCTCGTTGCTGGCACAAAATATCGTGGAGAGTTTGAAGAAAGATTAAAAGGTATTATGAAAGAAATAGAAAGGTCTGATGGAAAAGTAATTCTTTTTATTGATGAAATACATACTATCGTCGGTGCTGGTGGAGCAGAGGGAACGATGGATGCTTCAAATATGTTGAAACCAGCTTTATCTCGTGGAGAATTGCGGGCTATTGGCGCTACGACATTGCGAGAATATCAAAAACATATTGAAAAAGATCCTGCTTTGGCTAGGCGTTTTCAGCCTGTTTACATAGATGAACCAGGAGTAGAAGATGCGATTGCGATTTTGCGCGGATTAAAAGAAAAGTATGAACTTTTTCATGGTGTTCGAATTACTGATGACGCCATTGTGGCTTCGGTAAATCTTTCTACACGTTATATTACTAATAGATTTTTACCGGACAAAGCGGTGGATTTGATAGACGAAGCTTCTTCTTCTCTTAAAATAATGTTGGAAAATAAACCACCAGTTTTAGAAGATGCACATAGAAAAATAATGCGTTTGGAAATTGAAAAAGAAGCGTTAAAGAAAGAACAGACAAAAAATCGCGATATAAAGAACAGATTGAAAGAAGTAGATAAAGAAATAGGTAATTTGCGAGAAAAAACAAAAGAGCTCGAATTAAAATGGCAAAATGAGAAATCTACAGTAGTTGAAATCAGGGCTATAAAAAAAGATCTTGAAGGTTTGCGTCTAGAAGCAGAGAGTGCGGAAATGCGAGCAGACCTAGCTCGCGCTGCGGAAATACGTTATGGAAAAATTCCTGCTTTGAAAAAAGATTTAGAAGTAAAACTTCTACGATTAAAAAAATTGCAAAAATCACGTAGAATTTTGAAAGAAGAAATTACTGCTGAAGATATCGCCGAGGTTGTCGCTCGTTGGACGGGTATACCGCTTACTAAAATGTTGGAAGAAGAACGCGCGAAACTTGAGAAGATGGAAATTGAATTAAAAAAGCGAGTTATTGGACAAGAGGAAGCCATCTCGCGCGTATCTGATGTTATTAGACGCTCTCGCGCAGGTATCGGAGATCCAAATAGACCCATTGGGAGTTTCATCTTTTTAGGTCCGACTGGAGTCGGAAAGACAGAACTTACAAAAGCTCTTGGGCAATTTATGTTTAATGATGAGAAAGCCATTATCCGTGTAGATATGTCCGAATATATGGAGAGACACTCAGTTTCAAAACTTGTTGGTTCTCCGCCGGGATATGTAGGTTATGATGAAGCTGGGCAATTGACCGAAGCGGTCAGGCATAGGCCTTATGCTGTGATACTTTTTGATGAAATAGAAAAAGCTCATCCGGAAGTTTTTAACATACTTCTTTCGGTTATTGATGAAGGAAGATTGACGGATGGTAAAGGTAGAATTGTAAACTTCAAGAATACAATTATTATTTTAACTTCAAATATTGGCTCGCAATTTGTGGAAAAGATGGAAGCTATAGGATTTTCTAATAATTCTAAAAAGACAGATTATAGCAATATGAAAGAAAAAGTTCTGGAAGCATTAAAAGATAATTTCCGACCGGAGTTTTTAAATCGTTTGGATGAAATTGTTGTTTTTGATGTTCTTTCTGAAGAAGCAATAAAAGGAATTGTTGATTTAAGAATGGAAGTAGTAAAAGATCGCTTGAATAGTAAAGGTATTAATTTGGAAATTAACGAAGAAGCTTTACTACTCTTGGCAAAAGAAGGTTACGATCCGCATTTTGGCGCAAGACCACTCAATCGTTTGATTCAAAGTAAGATTTTGAATCCTGTGGCTTCATATATCATTTCAAATGGAATCAAAAAAGGGGACACAGTCAGTGTGTCAGTAAAGGGGACAGAATTATTGATTGAAACAAAAAAAGGCCACGCTGGTAAAATCAAAAGCTCAATTCGCATACAATCACGCTCTGAAGTTTAAAATTTTTTAAAAGATGCAAAAAAGTCTTTTTTGTGATATTTTGTATGCATGCGTCGATGGTAGAGTGGTCAAATACGACACGCTGTAAACGTGTTGCCTTCGGGCTTCGGGGGTTCGAATCCCTCTCGACGCACAAAATTAAAAAAACTAGGTTTCTGCTTAGTTTTTTTAATTTATGTCTCGTCGTAAGCAAGCGAACTGCTTCGCTTGCGTGGGGGATTCGAACGACGGAATATAAATTTTCAGTAGAAAATTTTATGAGTCGGTGCCCAGACAAAGTTTTGCGACGGTAAAACTTTAGTCGAGGGAGAAATTCCCTCTCGACGCACAAATACTTGTTATTTTCTAAAAAGTATGTTATTATCAAAACAGTTTGAAAAGGCCTTTGGGGCTTTTTTCTTTCATTAAACAAAATTTATTTATATAACAAAATGGATCCCGTTAGAAGCCGCGATCGCAATACAAATATAAACAAAAATATGAAAACAAATATTGGAAAAATTAATAACATAATATATCAGACACGCGAGTTGATCGCGATCTGCTTCTAAACGGGATGGAAATTAGAAATATAGCTATTATAGCTCACGTGGACCATGGGAAGACTACCTTGACCGATGCTTTGATGAAGCAAAATGGTGGGCTTCAAGATGAGGGAGTCTCAATGGATTCAAATGCTTTGGAAAAAGAGCGTGGTATTACTATTTACTCAAAAAATACTTCCATAAATTACAAAGACACTAAAATAAACATTGTAGATACGCCCGGACACGCGGATTTCGGCAGCGAGGTGGAACGTGTTTTGCGCGCAGTAGATTGCGTGCTTTTGCTCGTGGATGCAGTCGAAGGCCCAATGCCTCAAACCAGGTTCGTTTTAAAAAAGTCTTTGGAGTTAGGGCAAAAGCCAATTGTGGTTATAAATAAAATAGATAAACCTGCTTCTGATCCACATAGAGTTCATGAAGAAATTTTGAACTTATTTTTTGAATTAGGAGCTTCTGAAGAGCAAGCGAATTTTGAAACTATTTATGCTATTGGACGACAAGGGGTAGCTTTTAAAAAATTAGGTGATGATTCAAAAGATTTGTCTCCTCTTTTAGATTTAATTTTAGAAAAAGTTCCAGACGCAAGTAAGTGTCAAGGACTGTCCTTGACAAGTATGTCAAAGACCGTCTTTGACACTAAGAAAATGTCTGCGCAAGTTTTCAATCTTGGTTATGATAATTTTCTAGGCAGAATGGCAGTAGCTAGAATTTATTCCGGTACAATTTTTTCCGGAAGTAATATTTTTATAAAAGGAGAGAGGGAAATACGCAGTGGCAAAGTAACAAAACTTTTTACTTTTGAAGGAATAAACAGAAAAGAAGTGGAAAATGCGACTTCTGGAGACATAGTTCTCTTGGCTGGAATTCCAGACATATATATAGGTGAGACATTATGTGAAGACGAGAGCGTAGAACCTTTGCCTCACATTGCTATTGATGAGCCGACTCTTTCTCTTAACTTTTTAGTAAATGATTCTCCATTTGCCGGCAAAGAAGGAAAGTTTGTTACGTCCAGACAAATCAAAGAAAGACTAGAAAAGGAGTTAGAGATAAACGTCGGACTAAAAGTTGATTTTACTCCGGATCAGGGTGATAAAAAGTCAGGTCCGAGTTTCTTTAAAGTTTATGGCCGTGGAGAACTGCACATAGCGATACTTTTGGAATATATGCGCCGAGAGGGATTTGAAATGCAAGTCTCTCAACCGGAAGTTATCATAAAAGAAAAAGATGGAGTGAGTACAGAGCCATATGAAGAGCTGGTTATTGATGTTCCTATGGAGTCTTCTGGTGGAGTTATAGAAAAGATAGGAAAAAGACGAGGAATAATGAAAGATATGATGGAAAAAGAGGGTATAGCTAGGATTACTTTTGACATACCGACTCGTGGACTTTTGGGTTATCGTGGTGAATTTATTATAGATACAAAAGGCGAAGGCATTATGTCTTCTAGAGTCACAGGATTTAGAGAATATGCTGGAGAAATAAAAAGACGAGAGTATGGTGCGATGACTTCTATGATAAATGGCAAGGCAGTTGCCTTTGCGCTTGCAAATTTACAGGAACGTGGTATACTTTATGTAAGTCACGGTACTGAAGTTTATGAAGGTATGGTGGTGGGTAATGTTTTGAAGGGTGATGATATGTCAGTGAACCCTACAAAAGGAAAACAGCTTACCAACATGCGTGCTTCTGGAACTGATGAGGCCATAGTTTTAAATCCTGTATTTTCTTTGAATATTGAAAGAGGTTTGGAAGTGATGAATGAAGATGAGTATTTGGAAATCACTCCAAAATCAGTTAGACTTAGAAAGAAATATCTAACTGACCTTGATAGGAAAAAGCATTTCGCTGCACAAATTGATAAAGAAAAAAAATAAAGTAAAAAAATTTATGTCAACAATATCATTCAAACCAAAAAAAGTAACAAAAAAGATAATTTCACAACTAGCTCCACGTACTTATGACGTGATTATGAATCGTTTTGGTTTGACTTCTGATGGAAAGAGAAAAACTCTAGAAGAAATCGGAAATAAATACAA
>MFWK01000001.1:35063-54730 GCA_001786365.1 Candidatus Nomurabacteria bacterium RIFOXYD2_FULL_35_12
AATAGAAGACGCTGCTTTAAATTTCATAAAGAAATCAAGTGCTTACAAAGCTGAACAGTTGGTTTTTGATGAACTGAAGCAACTCATCCAAAAGTTGGGTTCTATCGTAGCGGAACACGAACTCTTGCCTTTCATTTCAAAAGACAAATCTACTCAAAATCATATACATTTCTTTTTAAGCTTGGGAGATGCTTTTAAAAAGCACAGAGAAGATGATCATTTTCATACTCGTTATAGTGTGGATGATGTGATGACAGAAAAAGTGCATGAAGCTCTAAGGAAGCTCTACGCTAATTTGAGTGATCAGGATTTAGTACCAGAAACAGAGATGATTAAAAAGTTCTTGGAACACATAAAAGATGTTTCCGAAGAATATAGAGATGAAGAAATGGTCCGAAGATGGCTTTCTATGTCAAAAGCTGTTGCAAAGAATCCTCTAGGTGAATGGGGCAAGGCCTCTTCTCCAAATATAAAAACTCGCGGAGTAAAAGATTACGCTTTTCTAGTTATGAGACGCAATGGTTCTCCAATGCATTTCAGAGAAGTTGCCGATTCTATTTCAAAAACTTTCAACAAAAAAATTCATTATGCTACTTGTCACAATGAGCTCATCAAAGATCATCGTTTTGTTCTAGTTGGCCGAGGTATGTATGCTTTGTCCGAATGGGGTTATAAAAAAGGTATTGCCAGAGAAGTCATCACAGATATATTAAAAAGAGAAGGTCCTCTAGGTAAAGAAGACATAGTTCTAAAGGTAAACAAAGAAAGATATTTCAAAAAGAACACTATTTTAGTGAATCTTGCAAATCCAAAGTATTTTAAGAAGAACAAAAGTGGACTTTATACTACGGTTTAGTTAAAATAGGGGTATGGTTAATGCAGTGTTAGATTTTATTTATAACCTCATTGTAGGTCTTTTTCCTTTGGTGGGCGTTATAGTTATTGGACGTCTGGCTTGGGCTTGGTGGGTTCATTACATTCAGCAGGATTTTATCTCCGGTATTGATTTTATTTTACTTGAAATCATACCTCCGCGTGATGTTTTGCGTAGCCCAAAAGCGATGGAGCTTTTTTTGACTAATGCTCTCTATCATCATAGTTGGAAAGGAGGAAAAGAAGAATATTGGCAAGGAGCAGTTTGGTTTTGGTTTTCTTTAGAGATTGCTTCTATTGATGGGCAAGTGCATTTTTATATACGCACACCATCGCGTGTTCGGGGCTTGATTGAGACTCAGATGTATGCGCAATATCCTCAAGCGCAAATAAAAGAAGTAGAAGATTACACTTTAGCTATTGATGAGATAAGTCCAAAGAGCGCTTGGAATGGTTGGGGTTGTGAATTTCAATTAGAAAAACCTGAGGCTTATCCACTTAAAACTTATGTAAATTTTGGTTTGGATAAAGATCCAAAAGAAGAATTTAAAGTTGACCCTGTTTCTTCAGTAGTGGAACTTTTTGGTTCTTTAAAAAAAGGAGAACAAATGTGGATGCAAATTGTTATTACTCCTTCAAAAAGAGCATATCATACACACGGTACATGGTTTGGCTATCATGATTGGGTAGAAGAGGCAAAACAAGAAATGATGAAGTTGTTGAGGTTGTATAGACGAACAAATGAAGATAAAGCTCACCCAGGACATTTTACTTACGAATTTCGTACTCCGGATTTTTTAAAAAATTCTGTGACAATGATGTCTGCGAAAACTGCAAAACTTGGTTTTGAAGCCGGTGTTCGGGTATTTTATGGAGCAAAAAAGGAAGTATTTGATATGAGTAGTAGAAGGAATTTACGTCTAATTTTTCGTCAGTATGCTATGCCTGATTGTAATCAGTTAATGCGTAAAAATTCTACTCAAGCAGATGCTTATGGTGGAATATTTTTAGCTTCAAAGGAAACGATTATGCTTTTAGCAGATAGAATGTTGAATGAATTTAGAGAGCGTTCTTTCTTTCATGAATCTTTAAGGCAGATAATTATTTCTAAACACACTATTCCTTGGCCATTTTCAACTTTAGTTTTTCCTGTTTATTTTCATCCATTAACTTTTGTTTTAAATGTAGAAGAAATTGCGACAATGTGGCACTTCCCAGGTCAGATATTAAAAGTTCCTACTTTGGAACGTATAGAATCAAAAGAAGCTTCTCCACCTACAAATTTACCCATGTAGTCTTATATGGATATAAATTTTTTTAGAGCTAACAAGGCTTTCTTTCAGACAATTGGTGCAATCTTTTTTGTTGTACTTTTTTATTTTTTCTTTTTTAATGCGCCAGCAGATTTTCCAGTTGGGACTATTGTGAAAATAGAAGGGGGCTTGAGTTTGCGAAGTACCTCTTTAAAATTAAAAGAAGCACATATCATACGTTCCCGTCTTGCATTTGAAGCTTTTGTTATACTTTTTGGTAGAGAAAAACATGTTATAGAAGCGGATTATTATTTTGAAAATAAATTACCGGTTTTTGAAATTGCGCGACGTATATCAAGTGGCGAACACCATATTGCGCCTATTGCTGTCACTATTCCGGAAGGTTTTAATGTGACTCAAATCGCAGATGCTTTTGCTTCAAAACTAGTAAATTTTAATAAGAATAAATTTTTACTGGAAGCCAAAAGTTTAGAAGGTTATCTTTTCCCGGATACTTATTTTTTTCTTGCGACGGATAGTGAAAAAGAAGTTATAAAATCTATGAGTGATAATTTTGAGAAAAAAATTGCACCCATTCGTCATTTTATCGTATCAACACATAAAACAGAAAAGCAAATAATTATCATGGCTTCCATAATAGAAGGAGAAGCAAAAGGAGACACAGACAGGAAAGTAATTTCTGGGATTTTATGGAAAAGAATTAGCATAAATATGCCACTTCAAGTAGATGTCGCACCCGAGACATATAAAACAAAAGGTTTACCAAAAAGTCCGATTGGGAATCCTGGGCTAGAGTCTATCAAAGCCTCTATTGATCCAAAAAGTTCACCTTATCTTTATTATCTTCATGATAAAGATGGAAATATTCATTATGCAAAAACATTTGCCGAGCATTTGCGAAATATCTCAAAATACCTAAAATAGATTTATGACCAAAAAAGTCGTATTTGTTGGGCTTTCGGGTGGAGTGGATTCCGCTGTTAGCGCAACTTTATTAAAGAAATCTGGTTATGAAGTTGTCGGGGTTTTTATAAAAACTTGGCACCCAGATTTTTTAGTTTGCAATGAAGAAGAAGAACGTCATGATGCTATGCGGGTGGCAGCTTTTTTAGATATTCCATTTTTAACTTTTGATTTTGAAAGTGTTTACAAAAAAGAAGTTGCAGATTATATGATTTCTGAATACAAAGCCGGCAGGACGCCGAATCCGGACGTAATGTGTAATAAAGAAGTAAAATTTGGCGCATTTTTCAAAAAAGCTATCTCAATGGGTGCGGATTATGTGGCGACGGGGCATTACGCTATTTCAAATAGCTGGCTTGCCTCTTTTGGGTCGCTGTCTCCGCGTGCTCGCGGAGCGCTGCCTCTCGGCCCGTCGGCCTGCGAGACACCCAAAAAAGGCAAGCCCGCTATTTTTTTATATAAGGGTATTGATCCTTCCAAAGATCAAAGTTATTTTCTTTGGACTTTAAAGCAGGAACAATTAAGTAAGATTTTATTTCCAGTTGGACATTTAAATAAAACGGAAGTTCGAAAATTAGCAAAGAAATTTAATTTACCGGTTGCAGAAAAAAAGGATAGTCAGGGAATATGTTTTCTTGGTCATGTAGATTTAAAAGAATTTTTAAAACATTATATAAAAGAAAAAAAAGGAAAAGTCTTAAATGTAGTAGGCGAGGAAATAGGCTATCATTCTGGGGCAGTTTTTAATACGCTTGGAGAAAGGCATGGTTTTACTGTCACAAAAAAAGGTCCGAATGATGGAGCCTATTATGTTGTCGGTAAAGATATAAAGAAGAATATATTAACAGTATCGCAAGACAAAGATTTGAGAAATTTTCCCACCTTCGCCCTCGGAGACATAGGACAGGGGACCCACGGCTCCTTAAATTTCTCAAATCTTTGTCTTGCTCTAAAAGATGTAAATTGGATTTCAAAAGTTCCAGAATCAAATAAAGACTACACAGCCCAGATTCGTTATCATGGAGAGTTTTTACTATGTGTTTTAAAAATAACAGGCAAAACAACAGCTGAAGTAATTTTCCAAAAACCAGTATTAGTCGCCCCTGGTCAGTCTTGTGTCATTTATGATAAAGACGTTTGTCTTGGTGGTGGAGTTGTTGTACAATAGACTTATGATTGAATTTTTTACACAAAATAGTGAAGTTATTATAAAGTTAGCAGTGGCAGTGGGCTTAGGTCTTTTAATTGGCGCAGAGCGTTTATTGGTGCACAAAGAAGCTGGTATGAAGACTCATGCATTAGTATCTCTAGGTTCGGCTGTTTTTATAATTATTTCGGAAATGGTGGCCATAAAGTATGCATCAATTGGAGGTTTTGATCCAACAAGAATCGCTTCACAAGTTATCGTAGGTATTGGATTTTTGGGCGCTGGTTCAATAATTCTTCAAGGTTCTCGCCTTATGGGTTTGACTACTGCTGGTGGGCTTTGGGTTACGGCTGGTATAGGTATGGCTGCCGGATTTGGATTTTTTAGTTTAGCTGTGATTTCTACTATACTTGTATTATTTGTGTTGATTGTTGTGTATAGATTTGAAGGACCGATTAAAAAAATTTCTGATGAGATAGATCCAACTGAAAAATAATTAACAAAAAGATGGATTCCAACGAGATTAGATCAAGATTTTTAAAATTTTTTGAAAAACGAGGACATAAAATAATTCCTTCGTCTTCGCTTATTCCCGGAGATCCGACAGTTTTATTTACTACAGCCGGAATGCAACAATTCAAACCATACTATACGCGTCCTCAAGATACGGACAAGGATTTTGGCAGTAGAAACATTACTACTGTTCAGAAGTGTATTCGCACAGTCGATATAGATGAAGTCGGTGATGCCACACACCTCACGTTTTTTGAAATGTTAGGTAATTTTTCTTTTGGTGGATATGGTAGACGTGAAGCTATAACTTATGCATATGATTTTATTGTAAAAGAATTAGGATTAGAGATTTCTTATGTAACTTTTTATAAAGGAGAGGGAGTAGTGCCGAGAGACGAAGAATCAAAAAATATCTGGTCAATACTTGGTGTAAAAGATATTCGTGAAGATGGCAAAGATGTATTTTGGGGACCGACGGGGGATTCAGGTCCTTGTGGTCCTACGACAGAAATTTATTGCAAAAATGCTGATGGACAAGATGTGGAAATTTGGAATATAGTTTTCAATGAATATTTTTGTGATGGTTCTCGTGAGAAACTCGATAAAAATGAGGCAAAATTAAAGAAATTAGATGTATTGGGTATTGATACGGGTATGGGTTTGGAGAGACTCGTGGCAACTGTCCAAAAGAAGAAAAATGTTTATGAGACGGATTTGTTTAAGAAACCTAAAGATGTTCTTGATTCTTTCGTTTTACCTTTTTTGTCTGGTTTGGATAATGATATTGAGTATATAAGATCTTCGAGAATAATTTTTGATCATCTTCGCTCAGTATTAATGATGGTTAGTGATGGTATTATTCCTTCGAACAAGGATAAGGGATATGTTCTTAGACGTTTGATAAGAAGAGTTGTTGTGTATATTCAAAAATATTATAAAAAGAATCCTTCCGATGTTGTATTTCCGCTTATTGGCTTTTTTGTTTATTTTTATAATAATATTTATCCAGAAGTTGGAAATAAAACAAGACAGCATATTATCTTAGAAGAAATACAAAAATTTTTAGAAACTTTAAGTAAAGGTTTAAAAGAATTTGAAAAAGGTATTGATCCATTTATTTTGTTTTCTACTTATGGTTTTCCGATAGAGCTGACTCTTGAGCTTGCAAAAGAAAAAGGAAAAAAAATTAATTTGGAAGATTTTAATAAAAAAATGACAGAGCACCAAAAATTATCCCGTACTTCTTCGGCGGGTATGTTTAAAGGCGGTCTTGCTGGTACTGGAGAGATGGAAACGAAATATCATACAGCTACACATTTACTTCTCGCTTCACTTCGAAATGTTTTGAAAGCAGATATTGTTCAAAAGGGAAGTAATATAACTGCGGAGCGAATGCGTTTTGATTTTAATTGGCCAGAAAAAGTTTCTGTGGAAAAATTGAAAGAAATAGAAGATTTAGTAAATGTAAAAATCGCCGAAGCAATTCCAGTTGAAATGAAAGAAATGCCAAAAGAAGAAGCAAAGAAAGTCGTTACCACTCTTTCTTTTGATTTATCTAAATACGGAGATGTTGTAAAAGTTTATAAAATTGGAGATTTCTCGGCAGAATTTTGCGGTGGTCCACATGTAAAAAACACTAAAGAATTAGGCGTTTTCAAGATTCAAAAAGAAGAAGCAGTGGCACAGGGTATTAGACGTATAAAAGCTGTACTCATCTAATTCAGCTGTGGTATAATTGAGATAATGGGAATCTTTTCAGGAAATAAAAAGAAAGATAAATTAGTTCTAGTTTTTGATATTGGTTCTTCTTCTGTAGGAGGGGTGCTTTTTTTTACACAAAATTCAGGAATTCCTAAAATAGTTTTTTCTGTTCGTGAACCTATAGCCATAGAAGGGAATATAGAAGCTGATCGATTTTTATATTTAACTATAAAATCTCTAGAAACAGTAGCTAGTCAAATCCACAAGTCTGGTATTGGTGTTCCGGAAGAGATCTTTTGTGTTCTCTCGTCTCCTTGGCATATTTCTCAAACTAGGGTTATTAGGCTTGAAAAGAATACACCTTTTATTTTTACTCCAAAGCTTGCTCTTGATTTAATAAAAAAAGAAATAGTTCTTTTTGAAGAAGAATATTCAGAAAAATATCCGGATATTAAAAGTCCCATTCGTTCAATTGAATTTAAAAATACTAAAATAATGTTGAATGGTTATGAGACTTCAAAACCATTAGACCAAAAGACCAAAGAATTAGAGATGACTCTTTTTGTTTCAATTAGTCCTGAGCAGATTTTAAAAAATATAGAAAAAACTATAAATAGGCATTTTCATGTTAAAGAAATAAAATTTTCTTCTTTTACTATGGCTTCTTTTGCTATAGTTCGCGATACATTTGCAAATCAAGACAGTTTTCTTTTAATAGATATTGGTGGTGAAGTGACGGATATTTCTATGGTAAAAGGTAATGTATTATGTGAATCTATTTCTTTTCCTTTGGGTATTAATTTTATGATTCGCGGAGTTGCATTTTCTTCTTTAGCTTCACTCAATGAAGCCAGATCTCTCATTTCTCTTTTTAAAGATAATCATGCTGTAGAATCTACAATAAAGAAAATTGGCCCAATCATAGAGAAGTTAAGAATGGATTGGCTTTCTAATTTTCAAGAGTCTTTGTCTCGTCTTTCCAAAGACATTTCTGTTCCCGCAACTATTTATTTAGTAGTAGATAAAGAACTAGCAAACTTCTTTTCAGAGACAATAAAAACCGAACAGTTCAATCAATACACTTTGACTGAGTCAAAATTTAAAGTTGTTTTTTTGGATGCGGAAGTCTTTCATACAATGGCAACATTTAAAGAGAGTATAAAACGCGATTCTGTTTTAATAATTGATTCTATTTATATCAATCGTTTTTTAATTAATCCTTCTACATCAGGATAAAAAAATACTATGTCAAAAAAATTATTACAAGATATAGTAAAAATAAAGAATATAAAAGTAAAAAATTCTATCCAAAATAGTGTAGAAAAAGTTGCAAATAAACAAAAAGTCAATAATCATAATACTCGATACACACTTTGGTTTGTGGCTATTATTTCTATTTTGTTTTTTCTTTTTGCTCTTTCTCAGCTTTTCTTGAAAGCGACAGTTACAATAAGTCCAAAAATGGAAGATATTGTTTTAAACAAGAATTTTTCTGCTTTTAAAGAAGGAAGTTCTGATAATTTTTCTTTTAATTCAGTAATTCTCTCTGGAGAAGAGACAAAAATAGTAATTGCGACGGAAGAGAAAGATTTTGCAATTAGCTCTAAAGGAAAAGTTTTTCTTTATAATAATTTTAGCTCATCTTTACAAAAGCTAGATATTGATACTAGATTAGAAGGTTCAAATGGAAAAATTTATAAAACAAAAAAGGCTGTAGTTATTCCGGGTAAAAATGGAGATACTCCGGGTAAAATTGAAGTTGAAATTTATGCATCAAAAACGGGGGTAGAATACGATAGCGCTCCGCTTGATTTTAAAATTTTTGGATTTAAAGGAACTGTGAAGTATTCTAAATTTTATGGTAGGAGTGTGGGGGATATAACAGGTGGTTTTAATGGGAAATCACCAGTAGTTTCTGACGCGGTTAAAGAAAATACAATAGCCGAGTTGAAAGAATCTTTACGATTAAAACTTTTGCAAAAAGCTATAGCCCCAGGTTTTGTTTTGTTTAAAGATGCGGCTTTTCTTGTTATTGATGAGCAAAATATTCCTTTTAATGCTATTGGTGAGGTAAATGTGCCGATAACTCTCAAAGGCACATTATATGGTTTTCTTTTTAATGAAAAGAAATTGACGAAAGAAATAGTGACAAATAGTATTGAGAAATATGATGGTAGTGATGTTTTTATATCAAATATTAATGATTTAAAATTTTCTCTTTTGAATAAAGAAAATATTCCTGTAAAAGATTTACAAAATATAAATTTTCATTTATCCGGTTCAGCAAAAATTGTCTGGAGGTTGGATGAGAGTAAGCTCATAGCTGATCTTTTAGGAAAAGCAAAGAAAGATTTCAATCAAGTATTATTACAATATCCAAATGTTGTTTCGGCACATTTAGTCGTTTCTCCTTTTTGGAAGATGTCTATTCCTAATAAAATTAAAGATATAAAAGTGATTATAAACTATCCAAAATAATCAATTTTTCTTTTTATAAAAATTTGACATTATGACTTTATTTTACTATAGTTATATTCTATAAATGAGTGATTTAAAAAATGAAAAATTGGCGACGGCAAGGGGAGTTGTTACAGAAGCATTGCCCTCTACTTTATTTAGAGTAAAATTAGAAGAAAAAACAGAAGAAAGTAAGGAAATTTTGGCATATCTTTCCGGAAAGATGCGTATGCATAGAATTAAAGTTTTAATTGGAGATTCTGTCGAAATTGTGCTTGACCCTTATGGTGGAAAGGGTAGGATAGTAAAAAGGTTGTAATTTTTTTAAGAATAGTGTATTATATTAAACAAGGTTTTTAAAAAGGAATATATTGAAAAATAAGGGTTTTTTCCTTGTTTTTCTTTTTGTTAAGTTAACTTCATATATGAAAATAAAATCAGCAGTAAAAAAGATTTGTGATAATTGTAAAATGGTTAGACGCCAAAGGCATTTAAGAATAACCTGTTCTAACCCTAAACATAAGCAAAAACAATAATCTAATGAGTCCCGTTAGAAGTCGCGGTCGCAGCTTAATACAAAAAAATGTTTATAAAAAAAATAAAATTTAATAGCATAATAAAGTTTAGTCACGGTTCAATGACCGCGACCTACTTCTAAACGGGATGAGAATACTTGGAATCACAGTACCAAATGAAAAGAGACTCGAGATTGGCCTAACTTGCCTTTATGGTATTGGTATTCCTAGAGCTCGAAAAATCTTAGATCAAGTCGGTATTGACCGTGGCAAGAAAGCAAAAGATTTGACTTTAGATGAAGAGAACAAAATTCGTGTTGTCATTGAAAGTATTTTAATAGAAGGAAATCTAAAAAGAGAAATATCAGCGAACATCAAGAGATTAAAAGATATAAAAAGTTACCGAGGTATTCGTCATATGAAGAGGTTGCCGGTTCGAGGTCAGAGGACAAAGACAAATTCCAGAACTGTCCGAGGTAATGTCCGAAAGACAATGGCTTCAGGTAAGAGAAAAGAAAGTAAGACATAAAAATAAAAATGGCAAAAGATAAAGAAAAAAAAGAAATAAAGAAAGAGGAAGTTGTAGTAGAGGCAGATGCAAAAAAAGCTGAGCCGAAAACTCCAAAGAAGAAAGTAATTTCTGGCATCCTTTCTATTGACGCTACTTTCAACAATACAAAAGTGCTTTTTGCAGACAAGGGAGGAAATACATTATTCTGGTCAAGTGCTGGAAGTTTAGGTTTTAGAGGAGCCAAAAAAGGAACTCCGTTCGCAGCTTCCAAAGTAGGCGACGTGATCGGCAGTAAAGCAGCCATATTGGGAGTAAAAGACGCAGATGTAGTAGTTTTAGGAGTCGGATCTGGTCGTGAACCAGCAATTAGAGCATTTATGGCTCATGGAATAGAGATTACTTCTGTCGCTGATGCGACTCCAGTACCTCATAATGGTCCAAAAGCTAAAAAGGCACGAAGAGTATAATAATTTTTTAATTTATGATATCTAAACCAAAATTTAAAATTTGTAGAAGACTAGGCCCTGGAGTTTACGACAAATGTCAGACTTCTAAATTTCAAACAGCTACTTCAAAAGGTGGCGCTCTCGGTGCTCGTCGCCCAAAAGCTCTTTCTGAATACGGAACACAACTTATTGAAAAACAAAAGATTCGTTTTTCTTATGGTATAACTGAACGTCAACTTTCAAACTATGTTAAAAAAGCTTCTCTCGTAAAAGGTGCTGGTACAGCGGAAAGATTTTATGAAGAATTAGAATCTCGCCTTGATAATGCAATATACCGAATGGGTTTGTCTGCAAGTCGCAGAGCTGCTAGACAAATGGTTTCCCATGGACATTTTATTGTAAATAATCACAGAGTTACTATTCCATCTTATGAATTAAAATCCGGAGATATTATCAAAATCCGTGAAGGTTCAAAAGTAAAGAAAATTTTTAGCAATATCGCTGAAAAAATCAAAGATTATAATCCTCCAAAATGGCTCAGTTTCGATCTTAGCAAGATGGAGGGAAAAGTCTTAGACAAACCAAAGAATACAGAAAGTTTTATAGATTTGAATGCTGTGCTTGAGTTTTATAGTCGTTAAATTTTTTAAGAGATTGAACATTATTAAAATTAACTTTTTAAAATTATGTCTGAATATAAAATAGTTATGCCTTCAAAGCCTCGTGTTGTTTTAGAGGAAGGCAACAAAGGAGTTTTTGAAATAGATGGCCTATATCCAGGGTATGGTCATACCTTAGGAAATAGTCTGAGAAGAATTATTCTTTCTTCTCTTCCTGGTGCCAGCATCACATCTATCAAAATCGATGGTGTAAGTCACGAATTTCAAACTCTTGAAGGAATAAAAGAAGACGTAATCGTAATGATTTTAAATTTGAAGAAGACTCGTTTTAAAATGATATCCGATGAGCCTCAGACTGTGACCCTTTCTGTAAAAGGTCCAAAAGAAGTGACTGCAGGAGATATAAAAACTGGTGGACAAGTAGAGATTTTAAATCCAGAATTGCACATAGTAGAAGTCACAGGAAAGATCAATTTGAATATTGAAATGAAGATTGAAAAAGGACTTGGTTTTATTTCTAAAGAAATTTATCAAAAAGATAAAGTTGATGTCGGCACTATTGCTGTCGATGCTATCTTTACTCCGGTTCGCCGAGTTTCTTATGAAGTTGAAAATATGCGTGTTGGCGACAAGACAAACCATAATCGTCTTAGAATTTCTATCGAAACAGATGGCACCCTCACTGCTCGTGAAGCTCTTTCCAGATCTATCGAGATTATGATTAATCAATTAAAAGCAATTATTGATTTCAAGGAACCAGAAGTAGAAGTAGTTGTTGAGAAAGATACAGAAGAGAAGAAACCTGCCCGCAGTGCTTCCAGCACAGCTGATGCAGGCGGGGGATCTGATTTTGCTGATGTGTTAAAGACTCGAACTGACAGTTTAGATCTTTCTACTAGAACATTAAATGCTTTGACTGGCGCAAATATTCGAACACTTGGTGGACTTGCTAGAAAGAAGAGGGAAGATTTACTTGAAGTAGAAGGTATTGGTGAAAAAGGTATTTCAGAGATTAAGAAAGTGCTTGGTAAGTTTGGTTTAAATTTAAAAGATTAATATATGAGACACGGAAATAACAAAAGAAAATTTGGTAGAGTTAGAAAAGTCAGAACTGCTTTGATGAATTCTTTAGCACTCAATTTGATAGTGCGTGGAAAAATAAGAACTACAGAACCAAAAGCAAAAGAATTGCGACCGTTTATTGAAAAGCTTGTGACTGGTGCTCTAAAAGGAGATATGGCTACTCGTCGTTTGATAATTTCTAAATTAGCCAACCGACGTCCAGAGGTAAAGAAGCTTTTTGATGTGATTGCTCCAAAGTATAAAAACAGAAAAGGTGGATATACCAGAGTATTAAAATTAGGTACCAGAAAATCAGATGGCGCACCTATGGCGATAATCGAATTTGTATAATATTTACCATAAAAAAATGAAAACAAAAATGATTAAAAAAAAAGATATCAAAACAATAGACGCTCAGGGTAGGACTTTGGGTAGAGTTGCTAGTGAGGCGGCTATGTTTTTGATGGGTAAGACAAAAGCGACTTTTGAACGCAATCAATACTGTGGTTTTCCTGTGAAAATAGTAAATGCTTCAAAGCTTAGCATCACTACTAAAAAATTAGAGCAAATTTATCATACTCGATATTCAGGTATTCCTGGAGGTTTGCGTATTTTACCAGGTACAGAGACAGCTATGAAAAAAGGCTTAAAAGAATTGATAAAGCTTGCAGTTTACAAGATGTTGCCTTCAAATAAATTACGAAGAGAAATGATGAAGAATTTAAAAATAACTGACTAAATATGGATCCCGTTAGAAATAAACTTTCGGGAATTATAGTAAAATTATTAAATAATAAATTTCTAACGGGATGGATAAAGAAACAAAGAAAGAAAAATATATAGAAGCTGTAGGAAGACGAAAAACTTCAACTGCGCGAGTTCGTATTGTAGAATCTAGCAAAGGAAGTTTTGTTGTGAATGGAAAAGACGCGAAAGAATATTTTAAAACCGAAGGGGAACGTCGGCTTATTTTAGACCCCATGGTAAAAGGACAGAAGACAGGGGAAGGCAAGGTTGCCTTCAAATGGAATGTAGAGGTGCATGTTTCTGGTGGAGGAGTTCATAGTCAAGCAGAAGCCATCCGTCATGGACTTTCCCGCGCACTTACAGCATTTAATCCAGAAAATAGAGGTGAATTGAAAACTTTAGGATTTTTAAAACGCGATCCAAGAGCAAAAGAAAGACGCAAATTCGGTCTCAAAAAAGCCCGCAAAGCTCCTCAGTGGTCCAAACGATAATTCAAAAAATCCCCTTTCCGAAGGGGATTTTTTGTGCTAAAATGCTCTCATGTCAGACGAAGAAGTAAAGAAAGACGCTGAAAACATTGAACAAAAGGAGGACACCTCTGAAGTTTTAGAATTTGAATTCAATGAAGATGGCGAAGAGGATTTAAAAAAGACTTTAAAGAAATTTAGAGCTGATTTGAAACAGTGCCAGAAAGAAAACTACGAGCTTAACGCCACAAGTATGGAATATCTCCTCGGTTGGCAGAAAGAACGAGCTGAATTTGCTAATTATAAAAAGGGTGAGGATGATCGCAGGGCTATGTTTTCTGAATCAATGCGTGAGAGAATCTTAACTCGCTTTTTGACTGTGCTTGATAGTTTTAATATGGCTTTTGCAAACAAGGAAGCATGGGAGAAGGTGGATGAAAATTGGAGACGAGGTGTGGAGTATATCTACGGGCAGATGAGCACTGTTTTTGAAGAATATGGAGTAAAAGAAATAGGTGTCGTAGGCGAAATGTTTGATCCAAACATTCATCAATCTATAGAATTAGTCCAAGCAGATAAAAAAGAATTGAATCATACAGTCTCGCACGTAATCCAAAAAGGGTATAAACTAGGTGATAGGGTAATACGGGCCGCCCGAGTAAACGTTTTTGAGTACAATGAAAAAGCCGGAGAATAAAATTTGTGAGCATTGCAAACAAAACTTCACAATAAGCGAAGGCGAGCTTTCTTTATATGAAAAAGTTGGTATAGAATTACCCGTTTTGTGTTTTTTCTGCCGAGTAAAATTGCATTTGTCTTTTTGGATGTTTGGAAAGTTTCGCAAAGGTAAATCAGATCTTTCAGGCAAGAGTTTGATTACAGTTTTACCGGAAAAAACTAGATATCCTATATACACTCTACATGAGTGGCATAGCGACAAATGGGATGCTATGGATTATGGTATAGATTATGATGAGAAGGAGCCGTTTCTAAAGCAATTACAAGAATTACAAGAAAAAGTTCCTCATCCTCATCAAAATGGTGCAAACAACACAAATTGCGATTGGTGCGATGATGTTTGGAATTCAAAAAATTGTTACTTAGCCCGCTCAATGGAGACGTGTGAAGATTTGATGTACTCATATAGAAATTTATGGGTAAAAAATTCTATTGATGTAGTAATTTGCTTTAAAAGTGAAAAATGTTTTGATTCTGGTGAATGTCATAATTCATTCAAACTTTTTTACTCCAGACATTCTCGGGATTGTATAGATTCATTTTTTTTATATGATTGTCGAAATTGTCAGAACTGTTTTATGAGTTGGAATCTTCGCAATAAATCGTATTGTATAGAAAATGTGCAATATTCTAAAGAAGAATATGCAGAAAAATTAAAATCTTTTAATCTCGGTTCATATGAATCTGTGCAAGCTTTTAAAAAGCGTTTCGAAGAATTAGCTCAAAATGAAGTGGTGCATAGGCAGAATTTTAACTTCAAAAATTATAATTCTGATGGAGATTATATGGAGGATTGTAAAAATTGTCATAATTGTAACACTATCAATGAATCAGAGGATAGCTATAATTGTATTCGTGGGATGAGACATAAGTCAGATATTGATGCAAATGGAACTTGGTATGCAGAATTATGTGGAAATTGTTCTGGCTGTTTAAATGCTTATGCACTTAAGTATTGCAATTGGTCTACTTCCAGATATTCAGAATATTTAGATTTATGTATTGAGTGCGAATATTGTTTTGGATGTGTTGGCTTGAAAAAGAAAAAATATTGCATTTTAAATAAGCAATATACAAAAGAATCCTTCGATGAGTTGAGGACGCAAATAATTGCGGATATGAAAAAGAGGGGAGAATACGGTAAATTTTTACCTTATTCCATGAGCGCTGGTCCATTTAATTTTTCTACTAGTTCTTTATATTTTCCAGAAACAAAAAAAGAAGATATTTTAAAGCTTGGTGGCTATTGGGAAGATATTGATGAAAGTCACATAGAAGGTATGTCTACAAGTGAATTACCAGATGATATAAAAGATGTTTCCGACAGTATTATTACTAAGGCACTCATCTGCCCTGAAACTGGTTGGCGTTTTAATATCTCTAAAAATGAGTTAATTTTTTATAAAGCAAACAATATTCCACTTCCACGACTTCATTTTGATGTAAGAATAAAAAATAGTTTAAAATATTTAACTATTTTAAAATCATACTTTTATGTTTGTTTTTATTGCAAAAAAGACGTTGAAGCATATTATTTACCTGAATGGGGTTATAAAAAAATCGCTTGCGAGGAATGTTATAAGCAAAATATAGCTTAACACTATTTCGCGGTCGCGATAAAGTGTTATATGTAAAAATGAATCAAGAAACAAAAAATTGTAAAAACTGCAAAAAAGACTTTACGATAGAGTCGGAAGATTTTAATTTTTACGAAAAAATACAAGTTCCACCACCGACTTGGTGTACGAAATGTAGACAGCTTCGTCGGTATGCATGGAGAAATGAAAGGACTTTATATAGAAGAAACTGTGATCTTTGTGGAAAGAGTACAGTGACAATTTATTCTCCGAACAAACCATACAAAGTGTATTGCAATCCTTGTTGGTGGGGAGATGATTGGGATTTTTCCTCACATGGAAAAGACTTTGATTTTTTTAAAACATTTTTTGAACAATTTGCAGAATTACAGCGTGAAGTTCCTCGTATGGCTCTTTTAAATAAAAATAGTGTTAATTCTGAGTACACAAACCATTCCGGTGAAAATAAAAATACTTATCTTTCTTTTTCTGCTTTTGATGATGAAAATGTTATGTATGGTAGTTTTATTTTTAAGTCGCGTGATTGCATGGACTGCAATCGTATACAAGAAAAAGGGGAACGTCTATATGAGACTATTGATTCTCGTAAATGTTATCAATGTCAATATGGTATTTTTCTGAGAGATTGTTCTAGTTGCTTTTATTGTTACGATTGTCATGGCTGTAATGATTGTTTTATGTCTTCAAATTTACGAAACAAGAGTTATGTTTTTAGGAATAAACAATATACTAGAGAAGAATATTTAAAAAAGATGAAAGATATTGAATTATCTTCTTTTATTGTTCGTGAGGGATTAAATAAAGAATTTACAAATTTGATAGAGCAAGATGCTATTCATCGTTATGTGGCTAGTGAAAGAAATATCAACTCTATTGGGTCTTTGCTTTATGATTGTAAGAATGTCGCAAAATCTTTTGAATTATATAATGCAGAAAATTGTAAATATATTTATGGGAGTACTGATATTAAAGATTGTATGGATTGTTATCATTTAGGTTTTAATTCAGAACTTTGTTACGAGATTCAAGGAGCTGTACGTCTTTCTAATTGTAAATTCTGTCATCTTTGTTATGACAATATGAATATTACGTATTGTGATACTTGTCAAAACAGCCAGAATTTATTTGGTTGTGTCAGCGTTAAAAAGGGCGATTATATGATTTTTAATAAAAAATATTTGAAAGCTGATTATGAAATTTTAAAAGATAAAATAATTGAGCATATGAAGAAAACAGGGGAGTATGGAGAATTTTTTTCTCCTCAGATATCACCTGTTTGTTATAACGAAACTCAGGGAAATTTCTATATGCCGATGACTAAAGAAGAAGTCTTGGCTAAAGGTTGGCATTGGGAAGAAAATGTTCCAGGAACTTTTAGTAAAGAAACTATTTTGGCTGGGGCTATTCCTGACAAGATAGTAGATGTGCCAAATACTTATTTAAATGAAATATTTTCCTGCATAGATTGTTTAAAAAATTACAATATAACTAAAAATGAACTTTTGTTTTATAGAAAAGAAAATATTCCATTTCCAAGGCGTTGCCCAAATTGCCGTTATAAAAGGAGGTTTGATTTGCGTCCAAAAAGGGAATTGTGGCACAGACAATGTGTGTGTAATAAAGAAAATCATGGGCATGAAGGAAATTGTCAAAAAGAATTTGAGACATGCTATTCGCCAGATGAGGTTATAAAAGTTTACTGTGAAAGCTGTTATAATAAAGAAGTGTATTAAATATGAAAAGCGAAAACCGACAATGCCAAAACTGTAAAAAAGATTTCACGATAGAAGTGGAAGATTTTAATTTTTACGAAAAAATAAAAGTCCCTGCGCCGACTTTTTGTCCAGAATGTCGCCTTATTCGCCGTTTTGCTATAAGAAACGAAAGAGCGCTTTATAAAAGAAAGTGTGATTTATGTGGCGAAGAAAAGATATTAATTTATCCATCAGATAGCCCCTATAAAGTTTATTGTTTCAGTTGTTTTTATTCTGACGGATGGGATGGAGAAACTTATGGGTGTGATTATGATTTTTCTCGTCCATTTTTTGAACAATATAAAGAATTATTTGATAAAGTGCCTCGTCTTGGAACAATCAAGCAAGGTTTTAACACAAATAGTGAATACACAAACCGTGTGAGCGATTTGAAAAATTGTCATCTCATATTTGCTAGTAATCAAAATGAAAATTGTTATTACGGTGTTTCTTATTGGGGTTCAAAAGATTCGATGGATTGCTACAACATTCATAAATGTGAACGCTGTTATGAGTGTATAGACTGCTATGACAGCAATGGTCTCAAATATTCAAAGGAATGCAATAGTTGCATTGATTCTGTGTTTTTGCTTAATTGCCGAAATTGTCAGAATTGTTTCGGTTGCACTAATCTAAGGAATAAAAGTAACTGTATTTTTAATAAACAATATACTAAAGAAGAATATCAAATAAAACTTTCTGAATTTAAAATTTCAAACAGAAATGATTTAAAGAAAATCAAGAAGTTAGCGTTAGAAGAATCTTTAAAGCATATAGTGTCTAGTTTTATTGAATACCATTCGGTAAATTCTTCCGGTAATTGGATTAAAAGCTCAAAAAGTGTAAAGATGTCATTTAACTGCGATAACGTAGAAGATGGAAAATACTTGTTTGGTGTTATGGATGCAAAAGATTGCATGGATTACACTTATTGGGGGCTTCATAGCGAACTCATATATGAAACATGTAATTTGGGTAGACAATGCTCTTCTGTATTTTTTACAAATGAATCTTGGGATCAATTAATTCGAGCAGAATATTGCAATAACTGTTTTTCTTGTTCAGATTTGTTCGGATGTGTAGGGCTTCGTAAAAAGCAATATTGTATTTTTAATAAACAATATATTAAAGAAGAATACGAAAAATTAATACCAAAAATAAAAGAACAAATGAATTTGATGCCTTATATTGATTCTGGAGGCAGGATTTTCCGTTACGGGGAATATTTTACACCTGAGATGTTGCCTTTTGCCTATAATGAAACTATCGCTCAAGAATATTTTCCAAAGACAAAGGAAGAGGTGGAAAAAGAAGGATATAGATGGAAAGAAATGGAAAAAAAGAATTATACTCCGACGATCGTGTCTAAAGATTTGCCAGAAAGTATTGATTCTGTAGGTGATAATATTTTAAATGAAGTAATAGCTTGTGAACATGATGGTAAATGTAATCAGCAATGCACAACTGCATTTAAAATTACTCAAAATGAATTGCAATTTTACCGAACTTACAATATTCCTTTGCCGACATTATGTCCGAATTGCAGGCATTATGAAAGACTTTTAAAACGCCAGCCGATAAAACTTTGGCATCGTTCGTGTATGTGCGAACAAGATAATCATGGACACGTAGGTAATTGCCAAAATGAATTTGAAACGAGCTATGCTCCGGAGAATCCAGAAACAGTTTATTGTTTGGATTGTTATAGAAAAGAAGTGAATTAAATATTAATTACTTTACTTAACTAAAGTGGAATATAAAAAAGAAAACAAAATATGTCAGAACTGTAAAAAGGATTTTACTATAGAGCCGGATGATTTTGGATTTTATGAAAAGATAAAAGTTCCACCACCGACTTTTTGCTCACAGTGTAGACTGCAACGCAGGATGGTTTGGCGTAATGATTGGCATTTATTTAAGAAAAAAGATGCGCGAACAGGTGAAGAAATTTTTTCTTTTTTACCTGAAGAAAGTCCAGTGAAAATTTACGACAGGGATTATTGGATTTCTGATGCTTGGGATCCGATGGAATACGGTCGGGAATATGATTTTTCTCGTCCATTTTTTGAACAATTTAAAGAATTGCTTTATACAGTTCCACTCCCAGCTCATTCCATGTTTGATATAGTGAATTGTCAGTATTGTACCAATGCAAATAATATAAAAGGCTGTTATTTAGTTCGGGGAGCATCTTTTACAGAAGATTCTGCATATTTGATTTGGGATCAAGAATCCAAACAATGTCTTGATAGTCATATGACGAATAAGTGTGAGTTAAGTT
>MFWK01000002.1 GCA_001786365.1 Candidatus Nomurabacteria bacterium RIFOXYD2_FULL_35_12
ATTCCTGCCACTTTTAGTTCTGTTTCTTTATTAGTAACTTTGTCTTTTATAACTAATCCATCAACAAAGTCTTCTCCTTTTATTTCTATAATATCTGAATTAGTTATGATTTTTAGTTTTGGATTTTTGGAAAGTTTCTCAACAGTTATTTCGTCTGCTCTAAAATTTCTGCTTCTGCTAATCAAAGTTACAGATTTACAGTATGCGAGAAGTTGCGCAGCGCTTTCAAAAGCAGCATTGCCTCCACCGATGACGGCGACATCCATTTCTCCATACATAGGTCCATCACAAGAAGCGCAATAGGTGAGGCCTTTGTGTTCCAGTTTGTCTGCATTTTTGGCTTCTAGTTTTCTGCGTCCACTTCCGGAAGCGATGAGAATAGTTTTAGATATAAATTTTTCACCTGATTCTGTTTCTACAGAAAATAGGTTTTCGTGTGTTGGACACCCGGAATTCAGGTGTCCAACACCCGAAATAGAAGTTACTTTTTCACCTTCTTTTACTTCAAGAGTTTGTCCTTTACCCGCATTAGCTAAAACGTGTTTTTTGAAATTTTCCGCTAGTTCATTGCCAGAAAGGGAAGTTGTTCCAATCCAGTTATGAATTTTTTCAGAAACGACAGATTGCCCGCCCCATTCGGCAGTTATAAAAAGTGTTTGCAATCTTTTTCGAGAAGCATAAATAGCTGCTGCACTTCCAGCCGGCCCACCACCTATAATTATTAAATCGTAAGTCATTTGTATATTATACACTACATGTAAAACTTCTTTAAATCAAACTTTTTTCGGTACGGATTTTTTGAAGCTTAAAAAATCCTGAAGTTTTCGCCCCGTCGGGCTCAAAACCCCTTCAAAAGTTTATTTCAAGAAGTTTTTTACCAGATAGCTATTTATTTTTATCTGTAATAGTATTTTATGGGGGTTCTTCGACAAGAATCACTTTTGTAAAATAGACCGTAAAATAACAATAGCCAGAGAAATTCTGGCGCAACGGGAGACAGAAACATGACTGGTTTAGTAGCAGCACTTGAAAGAGTATTCAGAGGAACAATATTCCGTTATGACCTGGTTTCACCGATTGAGATTGGCGGGCTCAATATCTTCTCAGAGGACCAACTATATGAACTTTGCGATACTTTGCCATCGCCGAGGGATTTTGGGCGGTATCGCAGGCACGGTTGTGTGGTGGTGGCTGGCCCTTCGAAGCCTATGTCTTTGGCTCAAGTTCTGGATTTCTGTCCAGAGTTTTCCTTTCTTGATGCCAGCAGGTGGTGTCATGGAGCTGATAGTAAGGAAGAGTTTCCTTGTAAAGACTTTGTCAACCCAGGATGGGTCGTGATCAGCAAAGGCTTGGTTCCTGGTTCGGCCGGTTTGAGCTTGAACGAAGCACAGGCATCATTTGCGAGTGGTGTGGTTGTGTCAAATGCTGCTGAGGCTCTTTGGGCCTACTCAATGTTTGCGATGGCTCGGAATGTTTACTTGCTCAACAATATCTCTGCGCGCATCGCTGGAAGAAGTCTCGATGGTAGCGGTTTGTTCATGGGTCGGTATGGATTCAGAGGGTTTTACTTCGGAAAGTGTAAGGACGAAGACAAGAGCCGAAGTCTTGGTACTGTCTCTGTGGTTAGGTACAAGAAGATGCAATTGGTGGCTTGAGCACAAGCTAGGAGCCCGCGTCCAGGTGGACGCGGGCTCGGGAAAGTGATTCTTTAATATCGTAGGTTTGTCGGGCTTTGCGAAGGATTTTGCAAGGCCTTTTTTATTTCTTTCTTCTCAAGAATGCTGGAACAGCGCTCCAGTCATCTGTATCGTCTTCTATAATTATGTCTTTTATAGGCTCTGTTTTCTTGTTATCCATTTTCTTTATGAAGTCATTATTGTTTACTGTAGTTGAGCCTTTTGCGCTATTTATGCTGTTATTTATCTCTTTTTTAGCTGAATTAGCATTGTCTTCTTTTAAGAATGTTTGACTCATTACATTTTCTCCACTAAAAAGACTTTTGCGTGGCATGTCGGTAGGGAAGTTAGTAGCGATAACGGTAACTTTTAATTCGCCTTTCTTTAATTTTTCATCACGAATTGTTCCGAAAATAACTTTTGCGTCTTTGTCGATTGATTCAGTAATTATTTTTGCCGCTTCTTGAATTTCATGAATAGTTAAATCATCTCCACCGGAAATAGCAAAGAGAACTCCTTTTGCGCCGTGGATTGAAATTTCTAAGAGTGGAGAATTGATTGCAGCGAGAGCAGCTTTCTCTGCGCGTTTTTCACCAGAAGCAGTGCCGATGCCCATGAGTGCGCTACCAGCATCTCTCATGACAGCTTTGATATCTGCAAAGTCAACATTGATGATACCTGGGGTGGTGATAAGGTCAGAAATACCTTCTACGGCTTGACGGAGTACGTTGTCGCAACTAGCAAAAGCATCTTTAAAATTGGTGTTTTTATCAGCCAATTGGAGCAATTTATCGTTTGGAATGATGATGATTGCGTCTACTTCTTTAGATAATTCTTCAATACCTTTTTCTGCTATCTTCATCCTGTGATTACCTTCAAAGAAGAAAGGTTTGGTAGTGACAGCGATAGTGAGTATGCCTTGTTCTTTAGCTGCGCGAGCGACGATAGGAGCAGCGCCAGTGCCAGTACCTCCACCCATTCCGCAAGCGAGGAAAATCATGTCGGCTCCTTTGATAACATCTTGAATTTCTGATTTTGTTTCCTCAGCTGCTTTTTTACCAACTTCCGGATCCATTCCAGCACCGAGACCTTTCGTAAGATTTTTTCCAATGTGAATTTTTTTATCAGCGAGAGAGTGGTGCAAGTCTTGAGTGTCTGTATTCATACAAATAAAAGAAACTCCTTTTACTTTAGAATTTATCATGTGGTTAATCGCGTTCTTACCTGATCCTCCTATTCCGATGACCATAATGCGAGCAAAAGTCTCTATTTCTTGATTTATTTTTGGCATAGTTTTTTATTATTAATAATTTACTTGTATATGAAGCATACTAGCACTGAAGTAAAAAAAAGCAAATCATCAGATAGGCACTAGAAAATTAGGCACTAGGCCATAGCTAAAGCCTAATGCCTAAAGCCTAATAGCTATTTACGGCATCAGCTGTTTTATGCTTGATTTTACTGTATTTTTTATGTCTTTGAAGAGATTTCTAAATGACCCTTCAGAGTAACCATTGTTGTCTCTACCGGAAATTACTAAGCCGAGAGCGGTGAAATAAGCTGAATCGCGAAGTTTGGTTTTTAGATTGCCAAAAATATCTGTTGATCCGAGGCTGGCGGGGAGTTTTAGGATTGATTTTGAAAGTTCGATGAGCCCTGGTGTGTTTGCTCCTCCACCCACAAATACGATACCTGCAGGCAAGAGGCCATTTCTTTTTATTTTTCTTAAATGATTTTCTATTAATTCAAAAATATCTCCGAGACGTGCTTCGATAATCTCATCTAGTTTTTTCTTTGAAAAATTCTCTTCAATGGCTCCTTGTTTTAAATGTTCTGCTGCATCAAGTGGAATTTTAAATCCTATAGCTATGTCGTTTGTAATATCGGATCCGCCGTAAGGGAAAGTTTGAACCAGTATCGGTAATCCATTTTCAAAAACAGAAAGAGTCGTCGTCTGTTGTCCGATATTGACCAAAGCCACTCCGACGATTTTTTGTCTTTCCGATAATGCAATTTGTCCAGAGGCAATAGGGGAGGCGATGACGTCTATGGTTTCTACTCCTGCTTGGGCTACTACTTCTATCAGGTCTTCTAGGTGTTGAATGGAATAAGTCACAAAAAAGGCTTTTATTTCAAGCTTTGTTCCACGCATACCTTCTAATCTGCCCAATACTTCTCTTCCGTCAAGTTTAGAAGAAATATGAAATACTTGGATGATTTTTTTATTATTCAAATTTAAATTATCTTCACAGTCTTGGAGAGCTTTGTTTATATCTAAACTTGTTACTTCACCGTCGGCTTTGGAAATAATTACTGAGCCGGAACTAAATTCTCCACGCAAGCTTATGCCACCGATTGAAATAAAAGCGCGTTTTATTTTTATGCCGGAAGATTTTTCTGCTATTGATACAGCATTTTTTATTGAAGCATTTGCTTCTTCTTGATTTATTACATAACCATGTCGGAGACCAGAAGTTTCACTTTCGCCTACACCAATAATTTTAGGATTTTTTTCTCCTTTGAAGAATTCTCCCACGACGACCCTCGTCGTCGAGGATCCTATGTCTATTCCGACTGTAATATTTCTTATCATATTTTTCTTCTGCTTTCTCCATTGTACTACTATGTTCAAGTCCTTTCAAATGTAGCATTCCGTGGATAACTAAAAATCCCAAGAATTGTTCAAAAGTTCTCTCAAAATTTTTAGCTTCTCGTTTTATTAATGATGGGCAGAGGATTATTTCTCCTTCTTTTTTACGCAAAGGAAAAGATAAAATATTTGTTGGCTTATTTTTATTTCTGTATGTTTTATTTAGTTCTTTTGATTTTTTAAGAGAAACATAAGCTATAGATAGAGAATATTCTTTACCCAAAATGTCGTTTTTTAATTTCGAAAAAGACAAACTTGGGAGTTTGCCTTTTGTTTTATTTATGACACAAAAATTATCTTGCATAGATTACTTTGCTACCATCTTGCCGAGTTTTTTGAGCAATTCTATTTCTTTTCTGCGAGCGAGCCTTTTTAGTGCGCTGTTTTTTACTTTGAGTTTGGACTCTTTGCGGACATTGTAACGAGCGCCTTTTACTTTACGGATTATGCCTGATTCTTGAATCCTGCGAGAAAAACGTCGCAAGATGCTCGAATTATTTTCATTTGGATTTTTCTTCACTTCAATTACTGTTTTTGCCATAGTCACAGACTATCATATAAATAAAATTTTGCAAAGCCTGATTGACTTTTTTGTAAAAAAATATATTATAAAGAATTATGGATCAATCAGCTGACTACATCACTAAAGAAAAAAGGAAAGCATTAGAAATGGAACTTGAAGATTTAAAAGGCCCAAAAAGAAAAGAAATTTTGGCCGGTTTGGAGTATGCAAAATCATTAGGTGACTTGTCAGAAAACGCAGAATATCATCAAATCCGCGAAGATCAAGGCAAACTAGAAGCGCGCATCGTGCATATAGAACAAATCTTACAATCTTCTCAAACAGTCGCAAAAGGCGGGGGAGATATTGTAGAAATTGGCTCTACCGTTGTCGTGCAAAAGGCTAGCGATAAAGAAAATATAACTTATACAATAGTGGGTTCCGAAGAAGCCGACATGGCAAAAGGAAAAATTTCCAACAAGTCTCCATTTGGAGAGGCTCTTTTTGGTAAAAAGAAAGGTAGCAACGTTTCATTCAAGACTCCAAAAGGAGTAGTTAATTATAAAATAATTAGTGTATCTTAAAACTTTTTTAAATTTATTTTGAAAGTGTGGTATTCTTAATTTATGTATTGGGCTGATTCAATATCCGAAAAAGCAAAAACGCTATATAAAGAAAAGATAAAAGCAGGCATTCCGCTTGTCATTCGTGATGAAAAGACGTTGTCTGGACGTGTTCATGTGGGAAGTCTGCGAGGGCTTGCAATTCACGGAATTGTAGAAGAGTTTTTAAAAGATCAGAAAATTCCTTGTAAATATTTTTTTGAATTCAATGATTTTGATCCGATGGATGGTTTGCCAGTGTATTTGGATCAAGAAAAATTCTTACCACATATGGGCAAGCCTCTATGTGATGTGCCTTCTCCGGATGGTAAAGCAAAAAATTATGCTGAATATTTTGGAGATGAATTTGCTGGCGTGATATCTGAGCTCGGTTTTGTTCCGGAATATTATCGTTCTAGTACTTTGTATAGATCTGGTAAATATAATTCTGTTATAAAAACAGCTCTTCTAAATGCTGATAAAATACGAGCGATTTATAAAAAAGTTTCTAATTCCCAAAAAGAAGATTCTTGGCTTCCTCTTTCCGTAATTTGTGAAAAATGTGGAAAAGTTGGCACGACACGAGCGAGTTTATTTGATGGGGAAATGGTTTCTTATGAATGTGGAGATTTTGTAAAATGGGCGAAAGGGTGCGGATATAAAGGTAAAATCTCGCCTTTTGATGGTAAAGCCAAGCTTCCATGGAAAGTAGAATGGGCAGCAAAGTTTTCAGTAATGAATGTGGACATAGAGGGTGGAGGGAAAGATCATTCCACCAAAGGCGGAGCTAGAGAAATTGCAGACGCTATTTCGCGTGAAGTTTTCAAACGCGAACCGCCTATGAATATTCCTTATGAATTTTTTAATGTTGGTGGCAAGAAGATGTCTTCTTCAAAAGGTGCTGGTTCATCTTCTAGAGAAGTTGCAGATTTATTGCCTCCGCATATTTTGCGTTTGCTTCTTATCCAAAAAGATCCAAAGAGAGTCATAGAATTTATTCCTGACGGTGATACTGTTCCAATTCTTTTTGATACTTATGATAAATTTGCGCAGGATTATTTTGCAGATGTGAAGGATGATTTTACGAGGTTGTTTCCTTTTGTGCACTTACCAAAAGAAAGAAAGGATATGACAAAAAGGATTTTACCTCGTTTTTCCGAAATTGCTTTTCTTGTTCAGATGCCTCATGTTGATATAGAAAAACAAATAGAGAAAGAAGAGGGGACAGTTCTAAAAGAAGCTGATATTAAAGAGTTAGAAATGAGAAAAAAATATGCGGAAAAGTGGCTCTCGACTTATGCTCCAGAAGATTATAAATTTGAAATCCAAAAAGAATTACCGGAATTAGTAAAAGGTTTATCTGTTGAGCAAAAAGGTGCCCTCTCTCAGGTTTTGGCATTTTTAGAAGCAGAAAAAAATCTAGATGGGCAGATACTTCATACAAAACTTCATGAGATAAAAACTACTTTGAACATAGAGCCTAAAAAACTTTTTAGCGCAATTTATATTTCAATTTTAGGAAAAGAGTCTGGTCCAAAAGCTGGATGGTTTTTATCTGTCCTACCGAAAGATTTTTTAATAAAAAGATTTAAAGAAGTTGTAAAATAATCTCCCATAAATAGATATACCCCGATTGCGAGGCAATCAGGGGTACTTGTGTTTCAGCACCGAATTGTGCCGAAAGGATATTGGCGCACCTCATCACTGACCATCCAGTTCGGAGAGAACCGAACTAGCATTTCCCTCTATGATGAGGTGCGCACTGGCATCTGCAAAGAACAAGTTGGAGGAGGCCCTACCCGCACCCGCATCTTGCGTGACCAAGAAGTGTGGGTAGAGCGCTCCAGGGCCGTGGGAATACCTCGCAACTCTTAGGTTTCCAACACGCGCCACTTAGTAAAACATTAGTATCTAGGTGGGAGGAGTCCGTCCTATAATCTTTCCACCGATGCCGAGAACACCGATCCAGACTAGAAAGGCACCCCCCTCACCTAGAATACTAAAACTATAAAACTAAGGCGTAAATAAGTCAACGAGTAAGTAAAAAGTTATCCACATATAGGGTTTGGTGTTATTTCCTATAAGGAATACAATGTATATCAAGTGGGAAGAAGTGGGAAACCAGTTTATAAGTAATTTTTTAGAAATTTATGCTCATCGGCGAATATATACACACAATAGATGAAAAGAGCAGAGTTTCTATGCCGGCGAAATTTCGCGCAGAGCTCGGCAAGAAAATTATTATTACGCCCGGACTCGGAAAATGTTTATTTATTTTTACATTGAAAGAATGGGAAAAAGTAAGTAATAAACTTTCCAGTTCAGACTCGGATTTATCTTTCTTGAAAGTAGACCAGAGAAATTTCAACAGATACATGTTTGGGCGTGCGGCAGAGGTGGAAATAGATTCTATCGGCAGAATATTAATTCCGGAATTTCTAAAAGAAAGAATTGGTTTGAAAAATTCAGCGGCAATTATCGGAGTTAAAGACAGGATAGAAGTTTGGAATGAACGTGCATGGTCGGAGAACAAGGAACTCGTGGAAAAGCAGGCTGAACAATTGGCGGAAAAGCTTGGAAACGAAGGCAAATAGGATGGAAAGCGTTCATAGGACAGTTCTTTTAAATGAAGCTATAGATGGTTTGAATTTGAGCCCAAAATCATTGGTGATTGATGCCACATTTGGTGGCGGAGGGCATAGTCTCGAAATGTGCAAGAGATATTCAGGTATAAAAATAATTGCTCTCGATCAAGACAAAAGCGCTTTTGGAAAAGCAGAAGGGAAGTTCAAAGATCTGAATTGCGATATCACTTTTGTAAATGAAAATTTTAGGCAACTAGACCATTTAGAAAATTTCGGCGCCTTCGCCCTCGAGGACATAAGGACAGGGAACCCACGACGCTTAAATTTTCTAAATGGTCCAGTAGATGCGATTATTTTTGATCTAGGTTTGAGTTCTGACCAATTAGAAAATTCCGGAAGAGGATTTTCTTTCCTAAAAGATGAGCCTTTGCTCATGACAATGAAAGAAAATCCTACAGAAGAAGATGTGACGGCAATGGATGTGGTAAACACTTGGAGTGAAAAAAGTTTGGCAGACATTATCTATGGTTATGGTGAAGAAAAGTATTCTAGAAAAATAGCCAAAGGGATAGTGGAAGCTAGACAGAAAATGAAGATTGAGACGACATTTAACTTAGTAAAGATAATTGAGGATGCAGTGCCAAATTTGTATAAAAGAGGAAGAATTCCAAAAAAATTACATTGCGCCACTAGGACTTTCCAAGCCATACGCATAGCAGTCAATGATGAGTTAGGGGCTTTGAATGATGGATTGGAAAAAGGGTTCAAGATTTTAAAAAATGGAGGGAGAATGTCAGTGATTTCTTTTCATAGTTTGGAAGATAGAATAGTAAAAAGATTTTTTAGGGAAAAAGTAGAGAAAGGGATAGCCAAGTTGATAAATAAAAAAGTTATTTTAGCCAGTGATGAAGAAATAAGAAATAATCCGAGGTCAAGAAGTGCAAAGTTGAGAATTTTAGAAAAAATATGAGACAAATAAGTTTAAAATTTAATATGTTGGTAAAAAGTGTAAGTATAATCAATAATATTGAGAAACTTATTTTTAATACTATCATTTGGTCTTTTGGAGCACTTGTCCTTTTGTATTTAATATTTTTGGGAAATATGGTTAAAAATATTGTAGAGCGAAAAAGCCTCGAAGCAAATGCGCATGTCTTAGGCAGTGAGGTCAGAGAGCTCGAGCTCACTTATCTATCTATGTCTAATGATATTGACCTAAATCTCTCATATTCTATGGGTTTTAAAGAAACTCAAGCGACATTTGCAACTCGAAAAACTCTCGGTTTTGGATCTGTCAATGATTCAAAAGTAGCTCAAAATGATTTCTAGCCTTCTTTTTAGATCAAAAATAGTTCTCTTGTGTATTGTAATTTTTTCTTTTATTTTAATAACAAAGATTTTTTTTGTGCAGATTGTGCATAGAGATGCTTATTCAGAGTTGGCAGATAGACAATACTCCACACCGAGTGGTGACATCTATGAACGCGGAACTATTTTCTTTACTGATAAAGACGGACAGCTTATCTCGGCAGCCACTCAAACTACTGGTTTTAAAGTTGCTATAGACAATAGTGAAATTCTTGACGCGCAGTCAGTTTATGAAAAACTTTCAAAAATAATTAATATTGATTATGGTAATTTTGTAATGAGAGCAGGAAAAGTAAATGATCCTTATGAAGAAATAGCTTTTCATCTTTCTAAGAAAGAAGCTGATGCTATAACTTTACTTAAAATTCCCGGTGTAAGTGTTTTTAAAGAAAAGTGGCGTTTTTATCCTG
>MFWK01000003.1:0-7726 GCA_001786365.1 Candidatus Nomurabacteria bacterium RIFOXYD2_FULL_35_12
CGTTCATACTGACTGAGTTGTTTAAATGATTTTCGCTTATGCTTTTTCATACTTCTATTTTACTAGAAGTTGCATTTCAAAAGAGAATTTTCATAATGCGCACACATATATGATGGCTTTCTAAATAAAAGGAAGCCTTGCTTCCGTTTTCTAGTTTATATATAATATATATTATGTCAGTAAGAGAAACTGAATTTATTGAGGGAGAATATTATCATATATATAGTAGAGGCAATAGCAAACAAAAAATTTTTCTAGATGACAAAGATCGAGAAAGATTTTTGAAGCTTTTATATCTTTGTAATTCTAAACAGAGAATAGATTTTAGTAACGATATTGTCAAAAGAAAGATAAATGCTTGGGATTTTGAAAAAGGGGAGCCAATAGTGAATATTGGTGCTTGGGTCTTGATGTCTAATCATTTTCATTTATACGTTACTCAAAAAACGGAAGCAATGCTTCCGTCTGGTAGCGCAATTACTGATTTTATGCATCGAGTTTTAACTGCTTACTCAAAATACTTTAATGCAAAATATAGCAGAGTAGGTTCTTTGTTCGAGAATAAATTTAGATCTGTGCACATAACAAAGGATACACAAGCAAAATATTTATTTTCATATATTCATCTTAATCCAATAAAATTAGTTAATCCAAAATGGAAAGAAAATGGTATAAAAGATAAAAGAGAAACTTTAAAGTTCTTGAATTCATATAAGTGGAGTAGCTATCTAGATTATTTAGAAGTCGCTCGTTTAGAAAATAAGATAATAAATAGATTTGATTTTTTAGATTATTTCAATAGTAAAAGTCTTTTTCAAGAAGAAATTTTTGATTGGATAGGAATTAAGGATAATGAATAGAAAGCAAAAAAAACGGAAGCAAGGCTTCCGTTTTTTTTAATTGAGTTTTTTGAACGCTAGTTGCACTGCTTCTTTTTCGTCTGGAAACATAGCGATGATGTTTTTGTCTGTTATTCCAACTATTCTATCAGATATTTTTATGTCAACGATTTTTCTAATTTCATTACGCGCAATTATTCTAAATCCGCCAAAAGATTTAGTTTTCTCTTTATTTAAAAGTTGTTTCAAAATTACTTCTTCAACAATTCCGCCATAGGTGATGACATGTTTTTCAGGCATTTCTAGATTAACTAATTCTATAAGTTTATTATTTTCTGAAAGTTTTTTAATAGCTGGGACTATTTCTTCACCAAGTTCTTCTTTTACTTCTCGCAGTAGCGCTTGCAAAAAATCCTCACCTTCTTCTAATCTTCCATGAACCGTAACCTGACATGAGCCAGCGTATGTTTCTGGAGCATTTTTTTCTGCATTCCATTTGGCGCGGACTTGGAGTATTGCTACAAGTTTTCCATCTACGTTTTTTCCTAAAAGTTGTATTCCGACAGATTTTTTTTTGGTCATTTTAATATTATATATCGCTTTTCTTTATGGTGGAAGAAAGATAAACTCCAAAGAGCATTATTATTCCTAAAATTGTATAGATAAGATTGAAAGATGGAATGAAAATAAAAACAACAAAAGCAAGTAGAGGCCCGAGTATATAAGCGACAGGGGATGAGCTACGGTAAACTTGGATGAATTGTTCTTCTTCAGGTTTTATGTGTTTGAAAAAATAAGCTTCACTCATCACTTCTATGTTCGCTGCGCCTATTCGAGTGATAAATAAGAGTAATGCCCAGATCCAAACTGCATGTATTTGAATAAAGAAAAGAGATAGTGTGGCAAGTGAGGCTATGGTAAAACCAAACATCAACATTTTTCTTTCACCTATTTTATCTGAAAATTTACCTAAAGGAATATCTAAAATAATAAATGGCAAGAGCATAATAGCAAAGATGATGCCGATTTCTTTCCAAGAAAAACCTAAATGGATAGATAAATATATTGGCGTGTAAATGACCATCCAAGCGTAGAAAAACTGAAGCAAGAAACTTATACCGTAAGCGCGGAATAGATTTTTATTTCTAAAAAATTCTAGAATGTATTTTTTTGTAGTTGTTTGATCGTATTTTGGATCTCTGATGTCGCTCAAGTATGAATGCGATATTACAAAAAATAACAGCATCATTACAAAGCTGACTAAATAAATCATTCTCAAAGAAAATCCTCCTAAAATAGTGCCAAATGCCAATTGCGCTATTATCCAAGCCAAGTTACAGAAAGTGAGGTAACTTCCTCTGATTTTTCCAGTGGCGGAATCTCTAGAAGATATCTTTAGAAGTTCATCCAAAGAGGAATAGATTAAAATATTGAAAGTGAAAATTAAGATGAAAAAGACAATAGCATTTAGAGCATTTTTTGAAAGTGAGAATAATAGGATAGACAATGCATTAAGTCCTATTGCCCACAATAAAAATTTATAAGCTCCTATTCTTCTGAATATTTTAGGAATTAGTAGGAGAGCAAAGATTGAAACAAAAGATGCAAGAGCATAAATTGTTCCGACAAGTTTTTCATCTATGAAAGAAGAAATAAAACTAGAGTTTATATAAGATATCAAGGCAAGTGATAAAGAGAAAACAAAGCCTGCTAGATATATTATTTTTCTGTTTTTATTCAAATTATTTTCTTTATAACTTTATAAACTTTCAACTACTTTCTATACACTTAATATTACAGGTATAACTAAAGGCCTTTTTTCTGTCTTTTGGTATAAGAATTTTGAAACTGTTTCTCCTAGTCCTGCTTTTATATAGTCAAAATCCATTCCATTTTCATTGAAATTGGCATCTTTCTGAATAGCCATTTTTGCCATACCATCTTCTACTGATTTTTTTATAATGATTCTAACTTGGCGGAGGAGTTCTTGATTTTCTTTTAGGTATACGAAACCACGAGAAATCAAATCTGGAGATTTTTTTAATTTTCCGGTCTTTTGATCGAGCAGAGCAATAATGACAAACATACCGTCTTGGGCGAGCATGACACGGTCGCGAATGACTACGTCTTGAGTATCACTGATGGATGTTCCATCCACCATCATGGCTCCAGAAGGAGCTTTTTCTTTTCTAGTTATTATTTTTTGTCCATCAGCAGATATTTCAATGATTGAGCCATTGTCCGGAACAACGATATTTTCTTCGGACATCCCGAGCTCTAGAGCGAGTTCTTTATGTCTTACGAGCATTGAGTGCCATCCGTGAATAGGTATAAAGAATTTTGGATGAGTTTTTTTGTGGAGCCATTTTATGTCTTCTTGATTTCCGTGGCCTGTGGCATGAACGAAATCTTCACCTCCAGTGCGGTAGCTGATGATTCGGACGCCCTGTCTAGTCAAACTATCTTTCATCTTTTGGACTTGAAGTTCGTTTCCTGGGACGATGGAAGCGGAAAGGATAATTGTGTCTCCTTTATTTAATGAAAACTTCTTATTTGATTTATTGGCTGCGCGGTTTAAAGCGGCAAATTCTTCACCTTGAGCTCCGGTCATAAGGACGATGATTTTGTTTGGAGGATAGTTTGTGGCTTCTTCTATTGGGATGATTGTTTCTTTTTTTGGAGTGAAGTAACCGGCTTCTATGGCTACTTCCAGGTTTGTTTTTATGGAACGTCCGTCAAAAGCTACTTTTTTTCCTAGAGCTTCAGCTGTTTTTACTATATGCACTAGGCGAGTGATGTGTGAAGCAAAAGCGGCAATGATTACTCGGCCGTTTATTTTTTTTATCAAATTATCGAGCCCTTGGTGAACTTTTATTTCAGGCAGAGAGAATCCTTCATTTTCAATGTTTGTGGAGTCAGTCATCAAAAGGAGGACTTTTGCTTTATCAAAAATAGAATATTCTTTTTCTTCTTCTTTGGAGACGATGCCGTCTATTTGGTCGAGTTTATAATCGCCGGGAGTGACTATCCATCCGTGTTCTGTTTCAATGATGATACCCATCGAGTCTGGGATAGTGTGAGTAACACCAAAAAACTTTATTTTTATTTTTCCGCAGGTTATTGTCGAATCTTTTTCCACAACATTTTCTTTCATTGGTGGTAGATGAGGAAATTCTGCTTGGCGTTTCTTCATCAGTAACATAGAGAAATTTCTGGCATAAACAGGTGGGTTTCCAATGCGTGAAAGTACGAGTGGCACACCTCCGATATGGTCCAAATGTCCATGGGTTATGAATAGAGCGCGGATTTTGTCTTTATGTTCTTCTAAATAAGTGGTATTTGGAATGACGTAATCAACCCCCGGGGTGGCTTCGTTGGAAAAATGCATACCGGCATCAATGACTATGATGTCATCACCGATTTCTATCGCAGTCATATTTTTACCGACTTCTTCACATCCACCGAGGGGGATAATGCGAACTACGCCTTTTTCTGGGGGAAGAATTTTTTTACTTGAGTTTAGTTGGTTTTTGCTGTTAAAAGAGTTTTGTCTGTTTCCTTGTCCAAATTTTTTCTTTTTGTATTGGAAAGTCGAATTACTCATAGACTTTTTTCGCTCCGTCTTTTCAAAAGGTTTGCGAACGAAAGGTGTTTTATGTTCTTTATTTCCAACTACGACGTTGTGTGTAGCACTTTTGGCAGGGTCAACACTTATTGCGCTGAAGGATAGTCTTTGTTTTCTTTTCATTTGTAATTTTTATTATTGTTAATTTAGCCCCGACGATTCTGTCTAGGCCCCGACCTACTGCGTCGGGGTGAATATTTTCCAAACATTTTCTGTTTGTAGGTACCATTTATATGCATTTAGATAACGATCAGAAGGTGAAATAATCTGATTTATTTTAAATTGCTTTAGGTTATTTGAAACTATATATAGGAAGCTTGGGCTATAGAGAAAAACAGATCCCATGTCTTTTTTGATTTCATCTTCAAATTGAACATATTTTTTTATTCTGGCATTTTCATCGACAATTATAGATGCGTCTTCTAATATTTTATCTACTTTTGCATTGGTATACATGGCTACATTGAACCCTGGGTCTTTTCTTTGAGAAGAATGCCAGAAAGCAAAAAGGTCGGATTCATGATTTATAACTTCTCCGAATAAGAGGGCGTCATATTTACGTGGACGAATCACGTTTTGATTTAGATTGCCAGTTTCAAAAGTTTTTACTTCAACCTTCATGCCTATTTCCGCCAAGTCTTGTTTTATAAGTTCAGCCGTTTTTGCTAGGTCTTCTGCATTACTTGTCGAAATAGAGAATTCAAGTTTAGTAATTACTTTCTTTTTATTTACTGTGGTGGTTTTTTCTAGAAATCCATCTGTTCCAGTTTTCCAACCATCTTTTGTCAGGCTGTCTTTAACTTTTTTTAGTAAATCTGCTCGAGGGATGCTAGACAGAGTGGCTGGCTTTTGATATTCAGTCATATTTGGCGGTATTGGGCTATTTATTACAGTTCCATAACCTAAGAGGACTTCTTTAACGATTTTTTCTTTGTCTATTGTTTGATTAATAGCTGAGACGATTGCTTTATTTGTAAAAAGATGGTTTGCATTTTGATTGAAGAAAAGTCCGAATACTCTCGGTAGAGCGATAGATTCTATTTGATAACCTTTTTCTTTCAAGCTGTCGGCATTTTGAGGGGATATAGAGCTGATTTGATCTACGGATTTATTTAAAAGGGCATTTACAAGGTCACTTTCATTTTGGAAGAAATGAAGATTGATATTTTTGATATATGGTTTGCCTAATGCAAATTTTTTGAAAGGAATTAATTTGTAATAGTTTACAATTCCGGATGATTGTTTATTTATTCCATTTATCATATAAGGACCGGAACCAATAGGATTAATGTTTGTTTCATTGAGTTCCATCGGTGAATTGTCCCACAAGTGGGCGGGCATTATGCCGAGAGTCGCATTTTCTAAAAATGAAGCATAGGGTTGCTTTAAGGTAAATATAATAGTTTTCTCATCTTTTTTTTCTACATTTACACCTTCCCAATCAATTCTGTGTGGACTTTTAATAACCGAGTCTTTGATTTTGTCTATGGTAAACAGGACGTCTTCCGCTGTGACGGGTTTACCGTCTTGGAAATATATTTTATCTTTTAGAATAAAAGTGTAAGTCAAACCGTTTTTTGACATTTCATATTTTTCTGCTAAATCAGGAATTAAATCGTTGTTGCCATCTTTTCTCATTAAGCCTGAATAAATTAAAGAAACTAAATCTAAGTCTGCTTCTGAATTTGCGAGTATAGGGTTTATAAAACGTGGAACTCCAACTACACCGATAGATACAGAACCTCCCTCGAGTGGAACACCTACCATGAAAGATTTATTAATGCTTTCCAGTATTAATATGGTGCTTAATAACAAAACCACCAGAAGCCCAATAAAAACCATGTATTCTTTTTTGGAGAATGAATAAAAAATTGTATTAATATCTTTTTTTGAAGGTAATTTAAAATTAAACATGATTTTCTGGGGTAAAAGAATGTTAAAAGAGACTTGGGAGCGCGACTGGCGCGAGCACGAGGAATTTTTTAGCAAAAAAATATCCGTGCTCTTTTAACATTCTTTTACCCCTTCCTAGCTATTAGCTTTTATTATTATACTAAGCAATGCAAATAAAGCAAAGAGAACTCCACAGACAATAGATAAGTAAAAAAGGAACTTCTCAAAACCTCGGCGAGTGGCATGAAAGCCTTCTGCACCACTTCCACCCAAAGCTCCGCCTACTCCGGCGCTAGACTGTTGGAGGAGGATAGCTGTCACTAATATTACCGAAAGGATTATCTGCGCATAGGGCAGAATCTGGGTTACTAAATTCATTCCATGATTATTGCATATTAAAGCCCAAAACGCAATATGCTAGAATAACCTTATGTATATTCATGTGAAAGTTAAAGCCGGTGCTAGGAAAGAGTCTTTTTCTCAAAAATCAGAGGATCACTATGAAATTTCAGTTAAAGAAAAAGCAGAGCGCAACCAAGCAAATACGCGTGTTTTAGAGCTGGTGTCTGAACATTTTAAAGTTCCCGCATCCAAAGTCCGCATAATAAACGGGCACAGACATCCGAGCAAGCTCTTCGTAATTGCATTTAATCAATAATATGCTAGTATAAAACCATTATGGTAGTACGAATGAGGAGCACAAAATCGCATACAGGAAACAGGCGTTCACATCATGCAATTGAAAGCACGAGTTTTTCCAAGTGTGAAAATTGCAAGCTTTTGAAAAGACGCCACACAGTGTGTTCTTCTTGCGGTTTTTATCGCGGTAAAAAGGTTTTGGATTTAATAAAAAAGACAGAAAAGAAACAAAAGAAAGCAAAAGCAAAGAAGGCGGAAGCAAAAGGTTAGTTTATCCCGTTAGAGGCCGCGGTCGCAATGGGAGGTCGAATAGTTAGATTTTTATCAAGTAAATATTTAGTTGGGTATAGGTCAGGGTTTTCAAAAAAAGACCGCGACCTGCCTCTAACGGGATGGCTAATCGACATTTATCAAGATCAATAGTGCTCCAAACTCTTTTTGAGTGGGACTTTTTGCCTGCAGATAAAAAGAATAGTGGCTCTCTAGATGAAGAGATAAAAAAGGCATTAAAAAGAAATTTGAAAGAATTTGCTCCCGGGCTCGAGGATGACGCTTTTGTATTTTCTTTGATAGATCAGATTTTAAAGAAACAGGTGATGATAGATAAGATAATAGAAGCTTCTGCTCCTGATTGGCCAATAGACAAGATTTCTGTGGTTGATAGAAACATTCTCCGAATTGGATTAACCGAGCTTCTTTTTGGCGACAGAACGCAAGTGCCTCCAAAAGT
>MFWK01000003.1:7750-16653 GCA_001786365.1 Candidatus Nomurabacteria bacterium RIFOXYD2_FULL_35_12
GGCAAAAACTTTCGGTGGAGAAAATTCTGGTAAATTTGTAAATGGTGTGCTCGGAGCAGTCTATAAAGAAATAGGTGAACCAGATAAAGAGCACCAGAAGTCATCCAATCATAAGAAAAATCATGCTGATTTAAAAGATCCGGTAGATATTAGTAAATTGCCGATAGAAAAAAAGGGTGGAGCATTGGTATATGCAAAAAAAGATGGAAAAATTTTCTTTGCTTTAGTGCATGATGTTTTTGGATACTGGACCATTTCGAAAGGAAGCATAGAAGATGGAGAAAGTGAAAAAGAGGCTACAAAAAGAGAAATTAAGGAAGAGATAGGACTTGATATTGAGGTGGAAGAAAAGCTCGGAGCAAATGAATATGTCGCAAGTCATCCAGAAAAAGGAAAGAGCTTGAAAAAAGTTGTTTATTTTCTGGCTTCTAGCGAATATAAAGAACTTGTTTTGGAAAAGTCTGGTGGACTAGATGGCGCAAGGTGGTTTGAGATGACTGAAATTCCAGAGCTTCGTATCTATAATGACATTATTCCACTTATTGCAAAGGCGGTTGAAATTATTAGCTCCGACGTAAAGTCGGAGTCCCGACCTGAAAGCGTCGGGATAAAAAAACCTAAATAATATGATAAATTTTTCAAACTTTGAGAAAAAAACAAAAATAATATTTAAGAATAAAAAACTTTTGGAACAAGCTTTTATTCATCGTTCTTATATAAATGAAAATCCTTCCACAAATCTTTCACACAATGAACGATTGGAATTTTTAGGTGATGCAGTGCTCGAATTGATTGTGACAGATTTTCTTTATAAAAAATATTCTAGTTATACAGAAGGGGAATTGACTGCTTTGCGTTCTGCCCTTGTAAATGCAGTTATTATTTCTGAAATTGCCTCAAATGTGGGTATGAATGATTATTTACTTTTATCTAAAGGTGAAGCGAAAGACAATGGCAAAGCCAGACAATACATTTTAGCAAATACTTATGAGGCATATATTGGCGCTTTGTATTTGGATCAAGGGATAGAGATGGTAGATAAATTTATTCATAAAACTCTTTTACCAAAAACAGAAGAAATAGTCATAAAAAAGCTTTGGCGTGATGCGAAATCATTGGTGCAAGAAAAGGCGCAAGAATTTGTAAATTTTACACCTGCTTATAAAGTACTCCATGAATCAGGTCCAGACCATGACAAACATTTTACAGTTGGTATTTATTTTGGACCAAATTTAATAGCGGAAGGTAAAGGTCAATCAAAACAAGAAGCAGAACAAAAAGCAGCTGAAGCGGCTTTAAAAGTAAAAAATTGGCTGGATTAAAATTATATTATGCGACTCAAAACATTAGAAATAAATGGTTTTAAATCTTTTGCTCAAAAAACTGTTTTGGATTTTGGTAATCCTGTTGTTTGTGTCGTCGGGCCAAATGGTTCCGGAAAATCAAATGTGGTGGAAGCTATCCGTTATGTTTTGGGTGAGCAGTCGATGAAGTCTATGCGTGGAAAGTCCGGCCTTGACCTTATTTTCAAAGGGTCAAAGAATCTTTCCAAAGGTTCACATGCTTCGGTTTCAATTTATTTCAATAATCCTGATAAGATTTTTAAATTAGATAATGATGGGGGAGAAGATATAAATCTAAATTATGAGACGATTAATATTTCTCGTGAAGTATTTTCAGATGGATTAAATAAATATAGTTTAAATGGAACAGAAGTCAGATTGAGAGATATTCACAACCTTTTGGCCTCGGTAAATATCGGATCCTCTGGCCACCACATCATTTCGCAAGGTGAAGCGGATAGGATTTTGAATGCGAATATGCAGGATAGACGAGAAATGGTGGAAGACGCTCTCGGACTTAAAATTTTTCAATATAAAATAAAAGACAGCACAAGGAAGTTAGAGCGAACAGAAGAAAATATGAAAGAAGTGACTCTCTTGCGTAGAGAGAATGCTCCACACTTGAATTTTTTAAAGAAACAGGTAGAAAAATTTGAAAAAGGAAAGATTATGCAGACAGAACTCTCTGTTCTTTACAGAGAATATCTCAAAAAAGAAGATATTTTTATAGATAATGAGAAAAATAATTTATCTACTGAAAGAAATAAATTAAAAAAAGAACTTGAAAGTATTGTTAGTAAGATATCTGTTACAGAAGGTGATAGCTCAGCTAAAGGTAATAAAAAAATAGATGAATTGAGGAATGTGGAAGGTAGTTTGAATTCTATTCGTGGCTTAAAAGGTGAAATGGAACGAAAACTCGGAAGAATAGAAGGAATGATTGAAGCGAAACAAAATAGAGTAAAAATTTCCGATAGGTGTCCGACTTGTGGAAGAGAATTTGGGGAAATAAGTAAAGAGCAGATAGAAAACAGAGAAAATAATGAAAAAGAATTACAAGATTTGAAAAATTCTCAAGTTAGTATTTTGGCAGAAATAAAGGAGATGGAAAATAAAGAAAAAAATTTCGGTAGTCAGATAGAAATACTCAAACAAATAATAAATAAAGAAATAGAAACCTTGCGTGATCTAGAACGAGAGAAATTTACTTTGAAAGTTAAGCAACAAGAACTTTCTTCAGCTTTGGAGCTCGTAAATATAAAAGAGGGAAGTTTGAAGGCCAGAAGTGATGCTTTTCTAAATGAAATGAAAGAAGGTGTGGCACTCATTGGTCAAGAGATTTTAGCTTATAAAGATTTCAAAATTGAAGATAAAAATGGGGAAGAATTTAGTCAAGAAGAATTAAAAAAGAAGATAGAGAGAATAAAGATAAAATTAGAAGATGCTGGACTCGGTAGTGGAGTAGAAATAATGAAAGAGTTTAAAGAAGTAACAGAGAGAGATGAATTTTTAGCGAAAGAAATGGAGGATTTGACCAAGAGTATTGAATCTTTAAATAAACTCATTGCGGACTTGAAAGAAAAGATAGATATAGAATTCAAAGAAGGTGTAAAAAAGATAAATGTGGAATTTCAAGAATTTTTCTCATTGATGTTTGGTGGTGGTCATGGGTCTCTTTCTATTGTTGCTCCGACAAAAAAGTCCCGACGCCCAGAGGGGTCGGGATCCCGACCGCAAGCGTCGGGAAAAGATTATGAAGAAGAATATACGGAATTTGAAGATGATGAAGAAATCTTGCCTGAAGGAATAGAAATAAATGTTTCTCTCCCTCATAAAAAAGTAAAAGAGCTTCATGCGCTCTCCGGTGGGGAAAGGTCCCTTACATCTATCGCTTTACTTTTCGCTATGTCACAAGTCAATCCACCTCCATTTTTGGTGTTAGATGAAACTGATGCTGCCTTGGATGAAGCAAATTCACGCAAATATGGTGATATGTTAGAGAAACTTTCAAAGCATTCACAGCTTATCGTTGTCACTCACAATAGGGAGACAATGTCTCGCGCTGGGATGCTCTACGGCGTCACTATTGGCGCAAATGGAGCTTCAAAACTCCTCTCGGTAAAGTTCGAAGAAGCCACCCAGATTGCGAAATAGGATGTTGAAATAACCTTGACAGAAAGCCAATATATATATACTCATTTTAAAGAAAGGAATGATCTTCTTATGGCAACAGAAGCAAGTTGGGATAAAGACCCTGAAGATTGGTTAGCTGCGTTTGGTATGCAAGATGTAAGAGCCTTCAGGGATGCACTACGGAGTGGGCCAAATAGTTTCGAACACAGGTTCCTGACTATCAATCGTGCTAAAGCAATGATCACGGAGACGATGCAAGATCTGCTCAAGAGTGGCATTGTAGCTCGCAAGGTCGAGCAGTTGAGGTTGCAAGGCAGACTTCCTCAGAGGATTGTCAAAGCCGAAGCTATCGCAGCTGAAATCGCAGCCGCTAAGGTTGCAACTGGTGGCCAGCAAAACTCCTAACAATCAACCAAGACCAGATCATCTGGCACACGGGCGCACGACCTCAAGTACGGCGCCTTTTCCTTTTGTTTAAATTTCACTTTCTCTGTCTGTCAAACATCCGATGTTTGACAGTAATATATTGTTTGGGATAAAATTAAGTAATGAAAAGAGACAATATTTCAGTAGATGAGTATTATCACATTTTTAATAGGGGAGTTGGTAAAAAGATAATTTTTAAAGATGATCGAGATCGAATTCGTTTTCTTTTTCTTATTTTATACTTTCAAGCAGAAAATAATTTTCCTCAAATTTCTAGAATTATTTCTCTTTATGTCAAACATCGGGTGTTTGACACAGTTGGCGATATAACAAAACATGTAATTTCAAAAAGATTTGTTGAGTTAGCTAGTTTTGCTTTAATGCCAAACCATTTTCATTTAATTGTAAAAGAAGTGAAAGAAGGTGGAATGGGAAAATATATGCAAAGAGTTTTGAATTCTTATACAAAATATTTTAATACCCGTTATGGGGTTTCTGGTCATCTTTTTCAGGGTCCATATAAAGCCGTTCATGTTGAGGATAATGAACAATTGTTGCATCTTTCTGCTTATGTTCATTTGAATCCAAAAAAATTAAATGAGTGGCGTAGGAAGGAGGATGATTTTCCATGGTCAAGCTATCAAGATTATGTTAAAGAAAATCGTTGGGGTGAACTTTTGTATAATGACATTATTATCGGACAGTTTAGAAATATCAAAGAGTATATAGACTTTGTTCAAACAAGTGGAGTAAAAGAAATTAACGATGAGCTCGCATTAGACTGTCAAACATCCGATGTTTGACAGTTAGAAGAAGCTACCCAAATTGCGAAATAGGGTATGTTATAATAAAAAATATGAATACTGAAACATTTTTAGATCAAACATCTTTAAGGCTTAGAGCTAAGAGGGAATGGGAGTTGCTTTCTAAATCTTTTACTGAATTATCTCTAGCAGAACTTAAACAAGTAAAAGGAATATTAGAAGGAAGATTGAAAGATAATATAAATCTTTCTGAAACTATTGGAAATCTTACTCAGCCAAGAGTAGATTCAGATGGTGATACAGAATATATTTTACCAGATGAAGCAAAATCAAAAGTAATAGATGAATTGTGTGCTGGTTTAACAAAACTTGAAAAGATGACAGAAAATTATCCATCAGATTTGATAATAATAAATGGACTTATAAGAAAAAAACAACAAGAAAATCAAGCTAAAGCCAAAGCTAGATAATTTTATTTAAACTTTACTTTTTCTTCTTTTCCTTTAGTTATTTTACTTATTTGAAAGACGGAATTTTGTTGTGTAGGATTTTTTTGGACGGTCATAGAACCATCTCTGAATAATTTTATTTTTAGTAGCATGCCTTTCATTGTTTCTATGCTCCAAGATTGGTCAAATATAAAATTGCCGAGTGAGTAGGCAATATATCCATTTTTATAAACTTCTGTGTCTTCTACTACATGCGGATGTGCGCCAATGATTATTTTTGCGCCAGCATCTATTGCTTTGTGTGCTAAATTTTCTTGTCTTTTATTATGTTTTTTTATATATTCTTCACCGAAATGGAAAGAAACAATTAGATAGTTAACTTGTTTTGATGCATTTTTTATTATTTCATCAAAATCAGGATCACTGACGAGGAGGACACCCGCTTTGTCGGTAGTTGCTTTCATATAGTCTGGTCCTTTATCGGAGAAACTAAGAAATCCGATTTTCATTCCATATTTTTCAATAATCACAGGTGTTTTTGCTTCCAAAATATTATTTCCTCCACCAGTGTAAAATATTTCATTTTCTTTTAGGCGAGAAAGTGTGTCAATAAAAGCGATACGACCCCAATCAGCCATATGGTTGTTTGCTAGAGATAAAACATTTATACCTAGACCTTTTAAAGCTGGGATAACAGTCGGATCCATTCTAAAAGAATATAGATTTTTCTGATCAGTACCTTGATCAGAGACAGTACCTTCTAAGTTTGCGAATACAATATCGGAATCTTTTAATAATTCAGACAAATCTTTTGATTTTTGAAAAAGTTTGGAATAATCATTGTTGAAATTTTTTCTAACTGAATTTTTTACTCCGCGGTCAAGCATCATATCACCACCGAAAGTCATAGTTATAAAATTTGGGTCTTTTATGTCCGGCATCCCGACTTTTTCTTGCACCCAATTAGTATTTGCATCCGAAGCGCCTCCATAATACACATTTTTCTTTAAGTATTTTAAAATAGTTTCTACATCTTTCTTTCTGTCAGAACTTGAGAGTAATATTATAGAGATTGGTCGAAGTCCTGTTTGTCCGAGGGGTAATGAAAAGTTGGAAACAACTGTTTGTTTTGCTTCGTCTGTATAACCACTCTTTCCTCCAAAATATCCTTCTTTGTTTAGGAATTGGCTGATATTTGACCAGCTATGGCTTTTATTGGAATAACTTTTTTTAGTGGTAATTTGGAGAATTTCTATTTTTTCTTTATTTAAATATCCTGTTAATTTGAATATATCGGAAACGGTTGATTGATTGTTTGAGGAAAGACCACTCGGATCTTCATAAACAGTTCCAGACATTTTTAAAATGTTTGTCTGTTCATTCATCTTCGCTATAAAGCTATCTCTGGTGAAATATTCCGCGATTACTTCCGCTGCATCGTTGCTGGATTCTAAAAGTAGAGGATAGAGTAAAGTAGAGATTTTTATTTTTTCTCCAAATTTTAATTCACCATTTGTGCCTTTTGTATTTATAGCCTTTTTGCTTACTTTTGTAGTGTCGTCCGATTTCATCACTAGATTTGCGACGAGTGCCGTCATGAGCTTGGAAATAGAAGCGATAGGGAATTTATCTTCTTGATTTTTAGAAAGGATTACTTCTCCGGTATTCAAATCGCCGACGAGATATGCTTTGGCTGATAGTTTTAATTGTTGTTTTGTATCTTTATTGATATAAAAATACTGAGAAACAGCTTCAGTTTTTCTTGCAAAAGAAATAGAAAAAAACAAAACAAAAATAGTAAATATTAAAAGGTATTTTTTCATAATAAAATATAATCTATTGTTTTTCTTTCCAAATCAACTCCTTTTACTTTCATTTTCACAGAATCACCTAAATGATATCCTTTTTTCTTTTTTTGTCCGAGTAATTCCAATTTTTTTTCGTTGAAAATATAATAATCGTCTTTCATGTCTCGCACTCGCACGAGTCCTTCGCATTTTGTTTCAATTTCTTCCACATAGATACCCCATTCGGTGATGCCACTGATGATGCCTTCAAAATGTTCTCCTGTTCGTTTACTCATGTATTCAACTTGTTTGTATTTTATAGAAGCCCTCTCTGCATCAGAGGCGCGTTTTTCTTGCTCGGATGAAATTCTGGCAATTTTTTCGTATTCAAGCAGTTTTTTCCCGACGCTTGCGGTCGGGACCCCGACCCCTCTAGGCGTCGGGGCTTTTTTTAGATAGTCAGTTAATATTCTGTGTATCATTATGTCTGGATATCTTCTGATAGGGGAAGTAAAATGGGTGTAATGTTCAAAAGCTAGACCGTAATGTCCGATATTTTTTGTGGAATAAATTGCTTTCGCCATAGATCTGATGATTGCTCGGCTGACCGTATTTCTGATTGTTTCTTTCGTATTTTTTCCTGCCAATCCTTTCAGGATGTTATTTATTTCATATTTTGGGATAATTCCATTAACTAAAGAAACTTTATAACCCAAACTTCGCAAGAAAAATGCCAAATCCTCCATTTTTTCTCTGCTTGGAAGATCGTGAATACGATATAGAGAGATGCTTTCGTCTTTCTTGCCTTTTATCATTTTTGGCGATAGAGTTTCCGCCACTTTTTTATTTGCCAAAAGCATAAACTCTTCGACTAGTTTGTTTGAGTCGCCACGTTCCTTTTTTATTACTTTTATTGGAACTCCATTTTTATCTAGCACAAACTTTACTTCTTCTTGTTCTAGTGACATAGCACCTTTTTTAAATCTTTCAATCGTGAGGAGTTTTGCTAAATTGTTTAAAGTAGACAATTCTTTGTGTAGGGGAGAGCCTGATTTTTTTATTGTTTCTTCTGCTTCTTCATAAGTAAATCTTTTTTGAGAATGGATTACGGTGCGTCCATACCATTCGTTTTTTATTTTTAAATGATTGTTTGCGTTTTTTTCTATAACAAAGACGGCGCTCATCGTGAGTCTGTCTTTATTTGGAACTAGACTACATAAGTCATTTGAAAGTTCCTCTGGAAGCATGGGAATTGTCCTGTCTACTAGGTATACCGAAGTTCCACGGCCTTTTGCTTCTATATCTAGAGCACTTCCGACTTTTACATAATGCGAAACGTCGGCGATGTGGATACCTATTTCGTATACCTCACCCCCCGCCCTCTCCTTATTGAGTAGAGGGAGCTCTTGAAAAGAAATTGCATCATCAAAATCTTTTGCGTCTGATGGATCAATGGTAAAAGTTAAAACTTTTCTAAAATCTTTGCGCCCTACATAATCATTTTCTTTTATCCCGTGTTTTTTTATTTCTCTTGCTTCATCTTCTACTTTGTCTGGCAATTCTGAATCAAAACCTTTTTCTATTGCGATAGCTTGCATCTCGGTATTGTTGTCACCCGGGCGTCCTAAAACCTTTATCACTTTACCTTCCGGAGTTTTACGAGCATCTGTCCAAGAAACTATTTCAACAAAAACTTTGTCTCCGGCTTTTGCTCCGTTTGTCATTTTTTCTCTGATTAGAATATCTGTATACATTTTTGTATCATCAGGATTAAAGAAAAATATGCCGTTTTTTAATTCCAAAACTCCGGCAAAACGGATTTTTGCGCGATTAATTATTCTCGATACTTCTGCACTTTGTCTGTTTTTTCCTTTTGGGTGAAGGATTATCTCTACAGTGTCTCCATGAAGGGCTGTATTTAAATGCTTGAAATCAATTTCAGGATCTTCTCCATTTTGTCTGCTTTTTTCTCCTCCGATTGCGACATATCCAGTACCTTTT
>MFWK01000004.1 GCA_001786365.1 Candidatus Nomurabacteria bacterium RIFOXYD2_FULL_35_12
TCTCACTGTCTATTTTATCTACATCCACACCAAAAACAAAAGAAGCTACACCAGAATGAATGTCTTTTTTGTCGCGAAAAATCTGCGTCATCTTTTTATCACCAGAAAGCATCGCTGCTACTCGTAATTCAATCTGACTATAATCAAAAGCGCAAAGTTTGCAACCTTTTTGAGCAATAAATCCACCACGAATCCTTTTACCGAGCTCGCTTTTTATCGGCAAATTCTGTAAATTTGGATCTTGTGAAGAAAATCTGCCTGTAGTTGTGCCATTTTGCAAAAACTTTGCATGTAATCTGCCATCTTCCCCTATCATCTTTGGAATAACATCAATATAAGTAGAAAGCAATTTATGCAACTCCCGATAAGCAAGTATTTCTTTTATGATTGGATTATTTTCCTCCAGTTCCTCTAAAACTGAAACCTTTGTGGAAAAATTTCCACTTGCGCCTGCTTTTTTGCTTGATTTCATACCCATCTTACCAAAAAGCACTTCTCCCATTTGTTTAGGTGAATTTATATTAAATTCCACTCCCGCCATCTTATATATTTTTGCCGTTAATTTATCGAGTTCTGTGTGATATTCACTGCTTAAATTTTCAAAATATTTTTTATCTATTAAAATTCCATAATCCTCTATTTCTTTCACGATAAGAATTATCGGTTTTTCAATCTCTTCAAAAACTTTATCTAATTTGTTTTCTTTTAACTTTTTAAGGATATGCTCATATGCAACATTAAAAGAATCCGTATTTGCAAACATTAAAATATCATCTATTTGGGGATTTGAAATATCAGAATTTATAAGCCAAAGGGCAATGCTGGCTTCTTGAAGCTTTGTGTAATCAGAAGCCACTCCAGAAAGATTTCTCTCGGACTCACCACGAAAATTTTCTGCTGAAAATTTTCTTTGTCCGTCGTCGCCACTCCTACCAAGGGTTCGCTCGAGAGAATCTTCCTTACTTGGCTTCTGATTACTTCCAAAAAAACTTTTCAATCGCCCAAACAAACTTCGAAACTCAAATAGAGAAAAAACTTGTTCTACTTTTTTCTTATCAATACTTTCCCAAAAAGTTTTTTGAGGTAAAACGAAATCTATCGGCGCATCAGTCCTGATTTTTGCCAAAGTTTTTGAAAATAAAGCTTCCTCTTCATTATTTTTAATCAATTCTATTATTCTAGGACTAATGCCTGCTTCTTTAAATCGTAATTCATAATTCTTAATTTTAAATTGCTTGTATATTTCCTCAACCGTGCCAAAAGTTGTAATCAAAATCGTAGCAGTTTTTTCTCCAATACCTTTTATACCTTTTATATTATCTGACGGATCCCCTCGTAGACCTTTGTAGTCCGGTAAAAGCTCCGGCTTAAATCCAAAACGAGCAATAACTGCGTCTTCATCATATAAAATTGTGTCATTGATTCCCTTTTTCAAAGTATAAACCTGCACTTTTTTGCCATCTACTAATTGCATCGTGTCCATATCACCAGAAGCAATAATTATATTTACCCCGTTAGAAGCATGGGGTCGCTGTGAGCCCTCGCGGCTTCTAACGGGGTTTATACCTCTATTTTTTATCTGCTCAACAATTGTCCCCAACACATCATCTGCCTCAAAACCCGGAGCATCGTAAATGGGCACGCCAAAAGCGTCAAAAATTTGTCGTGAATTTATTAATTGCAAAACAAGTGCTTCGTCAGCCTTTGCTCGGCCAGCTTTATATGCATCATAAGCTTCATGCCTGAAAGTTTTCTGTGGTAAATCATAACAAGCCACAATATAATCTGGTTTTAAATCAGTCACTATTTTCATCAACATACTCGCAAGACCATATAATGCCCCTGTCGGCTCGCCTTTGGACGACAAGAACTCCGGCAAAGCGTGATAAGCGCGATGGATTATAGCGTGAGCATCCAGCAAAACTAAGGTTTTTGTATTTTTAGACATTATGTAAATTATACCACTTACGGTATAATTATTTACATATGGCGTCAGACTTTGATGAAGAAAAACAAAATAAAGAACTGGAAGATTTTCATAAACAAGAAGAAGAACAATTGATAGCTACTTTAGCAGAATCAAAATATCATCTGCCTTATGTAGACCTATATCGCCTCGGCATAGACAATGAAGCGCTCAGAGCAATATCAGAAGAAGAAGCCGTAAAAATGAAAGTGGCACCTTTCAAACTTTTTGGGAAAAATATTTTCATAGCTGTTCGTTCACCATCGGACGATTTATTTAAAACACTGAAAGAAAATATGGAGAGACAAGATTTAATACCGACTTTTTATATGGTTTCCGATGCCAGTTTAAATAAAGTTTGGGAAAGATATAAAGAACTCTCAAAAGCAGAAGCTTCAAAAATCGGTGGACTGGATATTTCTCCGGATGTTTTACGAGATACTGCAAAAAATATAAAATACATGCAAGATATTGAAAAACTTGTGATAGAAGCATTGGAAGGAAACAAAATTCATAAAATTTCTCGAGTGTTAGAAATAATTTTAGCTGGAGCAATTGCTATTAAAGCTTCAGATATACATATAGAACCAGAAAAGGACAGAGGACGACTACGTTTACGACTAGATGGTGTACTTATAGACATAACTTTCTTTGGATTGGATACTTACCAATTACTAAATTCCCGTATTAAACTTTTATCTGGAATGAAATTGAGCTCAAACATAGCGCAAGATGGACGTTTTAGTATCATGGAAGAAAAAGAAGAACTCAGTATTCGTACCTCCCTTATCCCTGGCGCTTATGGTGAATCTATAGTTATGCGTATCTTGGATCCAAAAGCCATCCAAGTGAAACTCGAAGAACTGGGCATAGAACCTTATCTATTTTCTATAATTGAACAAGAAATTGTAAAACCAAACGGACTTATTTTAATCACTGGTCCGACAGGAAGTGGAAAAACCACCACTCTTTATGCATTTTTACGAAAAATCTACTCTCCGGAAATAAAAATAATAACCATTGAAGACCCTATAGAATATCATATAACTGGTATAACCCAGACACAAACAAATGAGGCTAGGGGCTATACTTTTGCCGAGGGCTTGCGTTCTGCATTACGCCAAGACCCTGATGTGGTGATGGTCGGAGAAATTCGCGACAAAGAAACAGCTGATACTGCCGTGCAAGCTGCCCTCACAGGACACATAGTCTTCTCTACCCTACACACAAACAATGCAGCAGGCGTCATCCCCCGACTTATCGACCTCGGAGTGAATCCAAAAATTTTAGTTTCTGCTTTATCTATGTCTATTGCGCAACGTCTCGTGCGAAAGCTCTGCACCTTCTGTAAAAAAGAAAAAATACCAACAGAAGAAGAAAATAAAATAATAAAGCTTGTTTTAGACAGTATAAAAACAGAAGGGAAAAATCTTTCAAAATACAACATCAATCCCGACGCATCTTTTAAAATATTTTCTCCTGTTGGTTGCGAAAAATGCAACAAACTCGGCTATAAAGGAAGAATAGGTATTTTTGAAGCGATAAAAACCGATGAAGCGATAGAAAAAATAATCCCTGAGAGTCCAAATGAACATGAAATCAAGAAAGTCGCGCGCGCGCAAGGGATACTTTCAATGCGTCAAGATGGCATAGTAAAAATATTAAATGGAATTACCTCAATCGAAGAGGTTCAAAGCGTCGTTGATTTAAAAGAAGAATAATTACTAAACTTCTTTCTCATTAATTTCGTGTTTTTAATTCAACTTCTTCCTTTATCATATCAAACTTTACTATAAAATTTTCAAAAAATCCTTTTTGTCCGACAATACCGTAAGGCATTACTCGTCCCGCGACATCTGGCATAAAACCAGCCTCAATGTTATATCGCCACCCCCCTACTTCAATCGCCACCTTATGAAGATAATATAAAGAGGCCTTACCTCCAACCCCAAAAACCTCACGGATTTTACCTTTTTTTACATCAATACCGAGCGCTTCACCAACCTCTGAGTTAAAAATACAAATATCCGCTCCAGAATCAACTAACACCTCGTAGCGCAAAAAATTAGAACCTGATTTTACTTTGATTTCTATTACTGGTCGGAGCGTTTCTGATCCGTAGCGTTTGTAGCTGAATTTCATAATGCTCCGATATAAGCATCAAGTGTTTCAGGCATTCGACTTACAATAGGAAAATTGTATCCTTTTTCCCTAGCCTTTGCCAAAGCCTCTTTAAGAGTTTTACCGCTTCCAACAACTGTTTTCTCATCGTCTAAAAGAGCTACCCACATACCTTTGTATTTCTTGTATAGTTTTGTCCAATTGATTGCCATACATTTATATTATCCTTTTTAATAAAATGCGTCAACATTTTATTGTAAAAAGACAAAAATATAACTTTATCCTACTTTACCGCGCCCAGTTCTATATAAAAAGTAGAGCCTTTGCCTGCGCCTTCGGATTCAGCCCAAACACGCCCTTTGTGCGCTTCTATGACCAATTTTACCGTATATAGACCATACCCTGTGCTATCTACATTAGTCTTTACTGACTCTTTTCCTCTTCCCCCTTCAGTAAATAAATTCTTTTTATCTTCATCAGTAATACCTAGACCAGTATCTTTTATAGAGAATTTTATCTTTTTATTTCCATCTTCAAGCTTAATAACTATCTTACCTGTTGGAGTATATTTAATAGAATTTTCAATCAAATTGTTAACAGCCTCCTTGAGCCAAAAAGCATCACCCAGAACACGATAATCATCATCTTTACTATCATGAATAGAACTTTCCACCACAAGTCCTTTCGCTTCTGCTTGAACTTTTTTCTCCGCTAAAATTTTGAGAATTACATCCTTAAAATCAAGCTCTTTCATATCGTACTTCACTGTGCCTTTCTGTAGATTAGCAGCATTTAAAACCAAATCAACAGTATTTATACCCGCATCATCTGACTCTAAACCCTGTTGCGCATATTTTTTCACATCTGGTGATATATCACCAAAAGTTCCGTCCAAAATTCCGGCAAAGATATATTTAGAACGAGTAAATGACCCTTTGACCTTGTGGGTAACAAGGTGAACGAGGGATTCACGTTGTACCATAAGATTTTTTAAATCAACATTTAATTTAGCTAATTCTTCTTTTTGTTGTATTTCTTTTTTAACACTACGAACAATAATAAGCCCAAGCCACGCAGAAATCATAAGTGTAACAGCAGTAAGAATTTTGTTTATATTGCTCTGAATAAAAGCAAACTCCGCTCCAATCATTATCACTAATGCCCAGACTAATGCTTGGGTTGCAATAAGTTTAATGTTGAAGGTGTGAAATTTCACAATAAGATAAGCGAGAAAGGCTAATAAAATTGGCATTCCAAAAAGTCCGTACTGAGTAATCTCAAAACTTTCAGTAAAACTACCAACTATTTCAGACCATGAAAATAAAAACAGAAACGAGAGTACCCCAAAACCAAGAAGTAAGATTTGTTTTTTAGATTCTTTCTCAGCTTTTTTATATCTTATATATAGTAATGCACATATCCAGATTATAGAAACAATTCCAATAAAATATCTATAAGCGATAAAATAACTACCTTCAATTGCTTGGCAATTTTCAATGTCAAAACCAACTATGTTATATACTGTGGGTGTTAAGTAAACAATTGGCAACAATAAAACTGCAAAAATATATTTAATCTTCGGTAAAATATCTTTATGATCTATCATTACATAAACAAAATACAGACTTAATATATGTAGTAATGCATATAACAAGCCAAGAAATGACCACAAAAACATCATGTCCACGCTATTATAAAGTAACCAAATTGCACCTTCAACTATTACCCACAAAAAAAAGGTTAAAGAAATAAAAAAGAAAACTTTTTTTTCTAATCTATTTTCCTCACCTTTTAATAATATAAAAAACCCAAAAAATAATGCAATAATCGCAGAAGGTATATGAGAATAATATAAAAGACTTGGAATATCTATATAACAGCTTTCTATGTTTGTAATAAAATTATATTCCATATGTCTTTGATTTTAATCTAAAGCTTTGATTTCACAAAATTTTTTTAGAGTCTCTAATTTTAACATATCACCAATTTTAGATACCAAATGTATCCCACCACTGCTCTTGAATTCTACAGGATACTCATACATTTTATTATAAAAATGAGAAATAGCAACATAAGAGGACAAGGATCCAGTACCACATGACTTTGTTTCATTAAAAACTCCTCGTTCATAAGTCTTTATTAAAAAATGTAAATCATCTATCTTTTTAATTACATCAACATTCACCCCACCAAGATAGTTTCTTTGTAGCTTTTCCCCAGTAGCGATTAAATCAAAACTATTGAAATCACCAACTAAAAAAATTATATGGGGTTCACCAACTCTAATAAACAAGCAATTCTTCTCAGAATTGATTTCTTTAACATCTGATAGTTTTATGTCTATTAATATTGCTTGTTTTTCTGAGTTACCTTCAATTATAACAGAACCGCCTTTCATTTTTACTTTTCCTTTATTTAGTCCTAAAAGATAAGTAACTAAAAGTAATCCATTTCCACAAGAATCTGATTCTGATCCATCCTTCTCAAATATTTCTATAGAAATATCAAAACCTTTTACATCCCCTATAAAAAGAGCTGAATCAACATTATATTTAATAATATTTTTTTTAGAAAAATCAGATTTTTGTTGCTTATCTACATTTATATTTCTACAATCTAAAATGATAAAACTATTACCGCAACAGCTACCAATATATTTTTTTGCTTTATCAAAATTTATACTCATATCTATATCCAACCCCAGTTTTTAAGTAATTTTTGATCTTTTCTTATAAATCTTGTTCCTATATCTGTTCTATAAAATGATTTAGGGATAATTATTTTATTTATTATTTTGTATACTTTTTCTCGAGCTTTTTGAACCGTTTTATTAATTCCAGTTACATAGAGAACATACCCCAAGTTTCCTGCGGTATAGTATGGGTGTTCTGTTGTTTTTTTTGCTGATACTCCTTCAAATCGTACATGTGAAAATTCTTTTTTTGACATTTCTTTTAAAAATATATTTACATCGCTATTTATAATATTTTTATCATTTGTTCTGTATGGAAATGGTGGAACAGTTAGCGCTACATTTATAGCATATCCTTTTTTATATTTAAGATTATAATCTTCTCCTTTTGCTAGAGAAAGAAAGAAATCACTCCAAGGAGAAGTATGTATTTCCCCTTGTGTCTCGATTGTGGAGGACCCAAATCTTGATGTAATTTCTAATGGATAAATTTTGTTTTTATTTACAATACAATTTATATCAATGTATCCTTTGTAATTACTTTTTTCTAAATGTGGTTTAATTTTAGCGAGAGTTTGCTGAAATAATTTATTTTTATCATTTTTTTCATACCACATTAATGTCCCAGTTTCTCCTCCCAAAGGTCCAATATCATCATTTTCAAGATGTTTGTGTTCAAAATTTATAACCGATGGACCTAACCATTGTTTCCCATTAAAAAATCTACCAATAGCTATTTCAACACCATCAGTTTTTTTTTGAAGTGATACTTTACAAGAACCACCCAGAACATTTTTGTAATTTTCTAACACACTTATCATATCGGATCCATCTTTAATATTTCCAATGTAATTTAATGTAGTATTATGATCATTTTGTTTTGCAACCCATTCACCTTTATTTTTCTTAACAAATGCTATAGCTGATTTAATAGTAAAACTTTTTGTATCAAAATCATGGCTAAATACTCCGGCATTTTTTAAAATTTTTTGGCCATATATTCTATCTAGCTCAAGAAGGTCTCCATCACCACTACCGCCAACTACTAAATACCCGTCTTTTCTTAACTTGTCTTGAGTTTTACCGTACCCAACGTCATCAAAAATAATTAAACCATCTTTTCCAACCCAAACTAATTCTTTTTTCCAATTACTGGTCTTTCTGACAATCCCATCAAGGCATTGTTTTTGTCCTTTATCTTTAATAAATAATTTTACATCACAACCTTCCTGTTTTAATCTGTACGATAAATCTCCCGATATTAATTCTCGAGATATAAATAAAATTCTTAATTTTTTTTTATTTGCTAAAGATTTCATCTTAAAATCAAAAGTTATACAAGATTCTCTGCCGGATAACTTGTCCCTCGTTTAATAAAATGAGTCTCTACTTCAGATAATTTAAAAGTCTTAGTAAAATAATTTACAATTTTTTGTACATCCAATCCATTTCTACAGGAATAGACATCTGCACTCATAAAACGGCGTTTAGGAAAAGTATGTATTGATATATGGCTTTCCGCAATTATAACAACCCCACTCCAACCACCTGGGTCTTTTGACCAATTACCTGGAGCTGAAACCACCATTGGTTTTGAAAGCATTTTCATACCAA
>MFWK01000005.1:0-678 GCA_001786365.1 Candidatus Nomurabacteria bacterium RIFOXYD2_FULL_35_12
CAAGAAACTTAACTCCTCTTCCTATAAAGCGTCTGCAATAACTCCTGATTATTTAGTAAAAGTCAAGGATAAGATAAATTTGTGCGTCAATCATGAAGTCCCCATCCATTTTACTGTTCCGTTTGGCGCCGTAAAAGTCCCAACTCTACCCACCGCCCCAGGTATTGATTGGGGTGAGGTTTTCGCCATAATTTTTTTACGTGATTATTTAGCCCCGATTGCAAAGATGTATAAACATGGAGTCATTCTTGATTATATTTCCGTTGCTGTTTTTGAGGAGAAAATGAATTATTTTCCGCATAAAGACGTAATTCTTTATGACCGCGAATTTGAAAAATTAATTAAGATTTTTAAAAATCATTTTCCTGAGAATTTATCATTAAATTTTAAACGAGTTACCGATCATCTTCCCAAAGAACCTATGCTCAAAATGATAGATAAAAAAGTCGTTGAGTTAAAACGTAATTGGATGCAAAACTCAGAAGAGGTAAGAAATACCAAAATCATGCGGGCAAAACGCAACTGTTGTTTGGACGCAAAGGACAAAGATTATGATAAAAAAATACTAGACAGTATTTTTGTTCACGATGCTTTTTGTTCGGAGTGTTGGACGCTTGACAGTGCCCCGTGGGATAAGAAAGACATGATTACATTGGGCTATCGTTATACGGATGGTTG
>MFWK01000005.1:695-1582 GCA_001786365.1 Candidatus Nomurabacteria bacterium RIFOXYD2_FULL_35_12
CAGGGATGGGCGCTTTGTTGAAAAGAGACAAAGATATAATACCAACTATTCTTAGTTTAAAACAGTATAAAGATCTGGAAAACAATATTAGGTTACAAAAAGTAAAGGTCTTTGATGAAGAATTCAAAAATCTTAACAAAATTCCCGTTGTCAGTTAATCACAAGTCTACCTAAAGCTTTCGTTGCGTATTTTATCAAGCCACTGAATGATTGTTTCCACAAGGTGATTTTCAGAACCAATATAACTGTGATTGGCACCTTTTATTACCTTAATGGTCACATCTTTGGGCTTCTTTGATCTCAATATATTCACAATTTCCTTAATTGATTTGGTTTTACAAGAATTTTTGATAAATGTGTCTTTCTCTCCAAATACCACCAATAACGGTTCTTGAATTTGTTCAAATATGCGCCAGTTTTTCGAATGAGGATTATGATAGGGATGCAGCGTGCCGGCTCCATTTTCAGTAAGATATCCTGAATAAGTTATGGCTGACATAGGACAGATAATGCTTAGTTTTTGAGGAAGAAGATCTCTACTTTTCCCCTCCCTAATAAGCTTTTTTATCGTTTCATTGATCTGTATATATTTTTTTTCACCATACTTGACCAGCATATACCCAGCATCATTTTGTGGTGACAGATGAATTTGGCCTATTATCTTTAAGTTTTTTAATTTGTGTTGAGAATAAAGTATTTTTTGAGCACCAAGACTATGACCTTGCAGAATAATTCTTTTTATCTTTTGTTTAACAAGAAAATTGATCCAGGCTTGTATATCTAAAACGGAGTCCTCAAATTTTTCAAAACCACCACCAATACTTATCCATTCAACAATATTTTTACTGTGTTTTCGTATATCTGCATAGACATCATGGCCCCGGTTA
>MFWK01000005.1:1643-2315 GCA_001786365.1 Candidatus Nomurabacteria bacterium RIFOXYD2_FULL_35_12
TATGAGTATAAAAATCTCCTGCAGTACCATGTATATGAAGTACGGCAGTATCACTCTGTTGATTCACCCAGAAGAAGTGATCGTTTTTACAAGTTGACCATCCATAGCGGTTTAGATTATATTATTTAAACACGAATAATTATTTGCTGTTTGATAATGGTAACAGACTCCAACTTTCTATAATCTCTCTTTTTTTAAAGACTGCGTTACAACTTGCAAGTGTTACCGAGTCTATGATGTAAGGCATAAATTGCATAGTGTCGGATAGATTATGTACTTCGTTGATAAAATGAGATGTTGGTCTTTCTTGAAATCGAGCCAAGGTCATGTTTATAAAAAAATATTTATTATTTGTATACACTTTATCATCGGGAATACCCTTTTCATGCAATGCTTTGTCCAAATCCAGAATAAGATTGTCAAGCTTATCTTCAGTTGTACCCACAAGAGCTAAATTGTGAGGGAAAATGATAAGTTTGTATAGAAAAACTTTAAAACTGTGATGGAAGGGAACAACTCTAGCAAATACATCTTTAGCTGTTTGTTTGATTTTTTCATCAAATCGAGGAGGATCGTTCACCACACGGATGCCCTTAATAGTAAAGTGAAGGGAGTCCGGCGAATAATAATACAGATTAGGGGCTATCTTTTGAATGGGTATTATTAAGGAAT
>MFWK01000005.1:2343-2974 GCA_001786365.1 Candidatus Nomurabacteria bacterium RIFOXYD2_FULL_35_12
TCATCTATTATCTTTCTTTGCTTAGATTGATGGTTGGTCATATAAGTTTTAGTTACACCAGGTTTAATTATACAACTCGATAAACTGGAACACCATTTAGGAATAAATAGTTTTCAAAAATTTGATACACTATTTCCTTCTAAAGATTGTTAAAAAGTATTATATGACAAGAGACCAACTAACCAATACCGTAGTGATGATATCTCCTGGACATTTTGGATTTAATAAGCAGACAGCTAATACAAACTCATTCCAACATGAAATTAGTGATTCTGAAACAGAAGTTCAGAATAAAGCTCTACATGAGTTTAATGAGATGGTGGATAAGCTTAAAAAAGTAAATATTAATGTACTTGTTTTATCAAGTAGAAAAGATGTCGTTACTCCTGATTCTATATTCCCAAACAATTGGTTTTCTCATCACCAAAAAGAAAAACTAATCGTTTATCCGATGCTCACAGAAAACAGACGTGCCGAGAGACAAGTAACCGAATTAAAGCAGCTCCTAAAGACTTCAAGCATTTCTGTTAAGGAGGTTGTTGATCTAACGGAAGATGAAAAAGATGGAATGATATTGGAGGGAACTGGTAGTCTAGTATTAGATCGGCAGCACAAGGTCGCTTTTGCGATG
>MFWK01000005.1:3031-4939 GCA_001786365.1 Candidatus Nomurabacteria bacterium RIFOXYD2_FULL_35_12
TTTTCATGCATATGATGCGAAAAATTTTCCAATCTATCATACCAATGTAACTATGAATATAGGAGAGAAATTTGCAATTGTTTGTCTTGAGTCCATTAGAGATAAGGTGGAAAGACATTATTTAGAAAATAAGCTAAAAAAACTAGGCAAAGAAATAATTTCTATCACAGTAGATCAAATGTCTCAATTTTGTGGAAACGTTTTACAACTTTTATCTAATGATGGAGAATCAATAATAACTATGTCAGAAACAGCTTTTTCTGGATTTACTGAGACACAACACAAAATTCTGCAGAAATATGGAAAAATCATTACCGTTCGGGTTCCTACGATTGAGATGGTCGGAGGAGGAAGCGCTTGATGTATGTTAGCTGAAGTTTTTGCCAATTAAGTAATCAAATTTAATGTTCAAGAATTGTTAATTTAGTTTCTTTTTGGTTCACACTCAAAAAAATTGTCCCACCTACAGGAAAAGTAATTTTAGGGTCACTATGACCAAAATCGGCATTTCCTATTATGGGAATATGCGTGAGTTGTTTTTTGAATTTAACTATCTGTCTCAACAGATCGAAAGTCATATTACTGTCTTTTTGAAATCTACCGAAAACTATACCCTTAACTCCATTAAATCCCGATTGGTGAATTATTGATTGAAAATCTCTATCAAAATGATGTGGAAGAGATTCGGAGTCATCCTCGATAAATAGCACAGAGTTCGTTAAGTCTGGCATGTATTGGGAACCATGCAATAAATTAAAAGTACAAAGGTTACCACCCAAAAGAGTTCCCTTTGCACTCCCTTCATTTAAAATCCAAAACCCATCATTTTTTAGCAAACTTCTATCATCTTGAGCTCTCCACCACTGGTCATCACTCCATTCTTCACTTGGTATTACGTCGAATTCTTCAGACTTCATCAAACACTTTTTAAAATAATCTATGGTGTAATCCAAATAAAGTTTTTGACCAAAGGATGAATAGTGGGGTCCCGAGTAGGTAACAAGTCCTGTTTTAGCAAAAAAAGAATTATTTAGTGCTGTAATATCTGAATAACCACAGAGAATCTTTGGATTATTTCTAATCAAATCCCAGTCAATATAGTCCAAAAGTTGGTTGCTATTAAAACCGCCAATTACGGTTATGACAGCTTTTACGTCCTTATCTGAGAAAGCATTATGTAAATCTTCAATTCTGGATTCTATTGAAGAGGAGTTGAAATCATCTTTTTCTTCAACATGTTTCCCAAAAGTCAATTTTAATCCGAGTTCTTTAAACCGAATTTTAGCAATATCTCTTAATTCTTGACTAATTATTCCTAAGGAGCGCGCTGGTGAAATAACTCTGACAAGATCTCCTTTATTTAGTTTTCGTGGATATACTTTTTGCATTTTTTGTTATCTTATGTAAGTTTACAATTACTTCTGTGCATCTGGAGCGGGATACGGGAATTGAACCCGCTTCTCATCCTTGGGAAGGACGTATACTACCGGTGTACTAATCCCGCAGTGTAAACTATATTATAGCGGTTATATTCATTGTGGCAAGGTCAACGAGGGATTGTTAGAGTCTGTCCGACTTCAACATTGTAGGGTTCGGAGATTTTATTTGCTTCAATTATTCGCCGCATCATATTGCCATCACCGTATATTTTTTGAGCAATAAGAAACAAATAATCTCCAGGTTGTACAACATAAGTATTATTAGTCAGCGTTACTTGTCCAGTTGAAGCAGCGGTTGGAGTGATTTCACCTTGTGTAGGAAAGCGTTTTGGGACACTTGGGATGACAAGCTGTTGTCCTTTAATCAGGATGTATGGCTCTTTTAGATTATTAGCTTGAGCTATGTCATACGCATTGTATCCTGAACCGTAATTTTTCTCTGCAATTTGCCAGAGATCTTCTCCTTCTT
>MFWK01000005.1:4957-5411 GCA_001786365.1 Candidatus Nomurabacteria bacterium RIFOXYD2_FULL_35_12
AAAGACAGAGACACCGACTACAAAAAAAGGGAGTTTTTGTCTGATTACAAGACGGGTATAAGCTTTATAATTTATATCAAGCCTTTTATTTTCTTTCATATATATTGATATTTTAAGGTTGTAGTATAAACTACTGTATCATACCATATTATACGATTTTTTCAAGATTGAACTGATTTTACTCAAGATGATTATTTTATCTTATGCAATGCTATAATAATGTTTATTAGCAATTCTCATATATTAAAAGGAGGTGAGATGATATGAGTATACCTATTATATTGATTGGAGTTGCTGTGCTACTTGCTCTCTATTTAATCGGGACCTACAACGGACTCATCGTCCTGAAAACCCGGATCCAAGAAGCACTATCTGGGATCGATGTACAGCTTAAGCGCAGAGCTGATCTTATTCCTAATCTAGTTGAGACAGTCAAAGGGTATGCAAAACACGA
>MFWK01000006.1:0-3326 GCA_001786365.1 Candidatus Nomurabacteria bacterium RIFOXYD2_FULL_35_12
ACTGGATTATTTCTTTACCGACGCAAAAATTCTTTCTAAAATTAAAAATGCCGACATGCTCGGCAACTACATGGGCTCTGACCATTGCCCGATCCTGATTGAGATTTAGAATTACTGTAAATAATGCTCGTCAATTCTAACAATATCCCCACTTTTTATGGGTTTAGTATAACCACCTGTACCTTGATTGAAATCGGCTCTTTCTGTAACTATTTTATATATAATTTTACCGACTAATTTTGGATCTTTCAATACTTTATTGTCTTTATCTCTTTGTGCAACAGCACTTAATTCAGCTGACCCTTTTATTCTAATTTCTTCTCTAAGTTTTGTGTCTACTGGTCCAGGATCAATTCCAATTACCAGAATTCCGTCATTTTCTGGATCTTGTGCAAATTTTGTAAAAAATTCCTCAAGCTTTCTTTTAGAAATTGCGTATGGTTTTGCTGATTCAGGTACTTTACTAGGATCGAATTTTGCATGCTGAGAAGTCATATATACTAATACACCTTTTGATTTTTTTAAATCATCTCTTAAACTCTGAGATATTACAAAAGGAGCTTCATAATTTACACGAATAGCATGTGCCTCCCTTTTAAATTTTTCTTCTGTACTCTCTTCTCCAATTGGTACACCATGCACCCCTGCGTTCAGAATCACAAAATCTATTCCACCAAGATCTCTGACAACTTTTTTTGAGAAACTTTCTGCTTGAGATAAATCTGACAGATCAACTACTTCGGCAATAGGAAAAACATCTTTAGCTTGAGCTATTTTTTCTTTTGTTCGAGCACATATTGCAACTTGAGAATTTGAAAGTAAAAAATTATCAGCAATACTACGTCCAATGCCTTCTGTCCCTCCGGTAATCATTACTCTTTTTTGACCCTCTAAAAAACTATTTTCTTTCATAAGAAAAGTATATTAAACTAATATATAAAAGTCTACATAATAAGGAATGAATCCCGTTAGAAGTCACATAGTTAATTAAAATTATTAAAAGTGATATAATAGATTTACGTTTTTATAGTCGTGATTATTAAAATAAATTAACGGAAATCTAAAGATTTCCTACTTCTAACGGGATGAACCACGCAAGACTAGACCAGCTTTCAGACGGAATCTTTGCCATCGTGATGACGATTCTGGTATTTAAAATTGATTTACCAGCTATCTGGGGCCCGATAGACAATTTAGGACTTTGGCATGAAATTGAAAAATTAGTTCCCGTATTTTTAAGTTATGTTTTGAGTTTTGCTTTACTCTTCACCTATTGGCGAGCACATCATTTTTTTGTTTCCATTTATGCTAAAAATGTGGACTCTATGCTCATCAACATCAATGCTTTATTTTTCATGCTCATCAGCTTGGTTCCCTTTTCCGCAAGTATGCTCGGTCAATTCAGCAACAACGAATTATCCGTCATTGTCTTCGGCATACACATCGTTTTACTCGGGCTCACATTATATTGGATGCGAGGATATGTCATTTACTCACCACATATTCAAAATCCAGAAATAAGCAAACACGAAATACGTGGCAGTACCGTCCGCACCCTCGCTCCAGTTCTTTTCGCAATCATTGCTATTCCTCTTTCTTTTTATAGTATAAAAATTTCTTTACTTCTATTCACTTTAGCTGTCATCTTCAATCTCTCTTCTTATAGCACTAGACTCTTTGAAAGTTTTGTAAAAAAGCTTTATGGAGAAAGTTTGTAAAGTTTACTAAAAATAAAAACTCGTCGATAAAGAGTTTCTAATTTTTCAACTCCCCATCCAGCCTTTTCGCCTCTGCCCAAGCGAGTTCATATATTTTTTTCATCGCATCGGCTATTTCAGTGCTCTCAATAATTATTCCGAGCTTTTCACGCCACGATGCAATCATAATTTTATTATCATAGATATTTATTTCCGGAGAAAAATAATATTTATCTGCTGGCACGAATGCAATTTCACGTTTTTCTTCTGTATCAAGCGCTTTGCGTTCAAGACCCATCGAAGTTTTAGGCGCAATCGCTCTGATTGAAATATTTTTCCCCGCTCTCCTCTTATAATATTCTGGAAAATACCCCGGTAAGCCCGCATGCATGTCTCCCACGCTCGCATATGCACGTATCGGCTCGGTGGAAGTTAAAGTGTCTTCATAAACATGCTCAAGTCCTTCTCTCCCCTCATAAAATCTAATCTTTGGACGATTTTGTTTTGCATGAAGAAGCTCTAGTTCTGGAATAATGGCCTCAGATTTTTTTATATGCTCAGCAGTTTCCTCTGCTACTCTTTTTAAATATGTCGTAATTGCCTCCGGTGGCTCAACTGCGTATTCTGACTTCGGCTCTTTGCCAGAAATAGTTACTAATCCTTTATTTGAGAGCGAACCCAAAATATCATAAGCTGTTGTTCGGTTTATTCCAGCCTTGCTACTGATTTGCCTGACTGTTCCCTTTCCTAATTCCAAAAGAGCAATATACACAATCACTTCTTTTTCACTGAATCCAAAAGATTGAAGATTTAGTTTAAGTTGCTCATTTGTGTCTTTCATACCCCCATCCTACTCCCAAACATATTCTGTGTCAATCTTTTTCCACAAAAATAACCCAATAATACTAAACATACTGATAAATATAGCTATATTGATTAATTTCTTGACGATACATATTGACAAATAGGTTAAATTAGTATATTATATTGTTATGATAAAAAGAATAGAAAGTGGAATATCGGGCAAGGGATTAAATTATAATTATTTATCTAGTATTTTAAAGACCTTGCCATTAAACTTGGACTAAAAGGTGTTGTGTTCACAAAGGATGATGGTAGTATTAAAGTTGTAGCTGAGGGAGAAGATGGGGATCTAACAAAGTTTACAAAAAGATTAGAAAAAAGCTTTTTCTTTTCTTCAATAGAGAATTTCTATGTAAACTGGCACGACTCAACAAAAGAATTCCAAGATTTCTCTATTAGTAATAAATAAAAAATTATGCAAGCTTGCCAAACATGTAAAAAAGAATTTGAGATAAGAGATGAAGATCTTATTTTTTATGAGCAAATAAAAGTTCCAACACCAAATCACTGCCCAGAGTGTCGAATGATGTGTCGTTTATTATTTCGTAACGAACGCACACTATACAAACGCACATGCGACTTGTGCAAGAAAGATGGAATATCTCTCTATCCTGCTGGTACTCCTTTTCCAGTATATTGCTATAAATGTTGGTGGAGTGATGAATGGGATCCACTAGATTACAGTATGGACTGGAATAAATCTATCCCCTTCTTTAAACAGTTTTTAGAGCTGAAAAATAAAATACCACGTATTGCTCTTTTGGT
>MFWK01000006.1:3337-4875 GCA_001786365.1 Candidatus Nomurabacteria bacterium RIFOXYD2_FULL_35_12
AATAATGCAGAAGATAATAAAAATTGCTATCTACTTTTTGCCGCTGGAAATAATGAAGATTGTATGTATGGCCGTTTGGTTCAACGATGCAAAAACTCTACAGATTGCGATTTTCTTTATGATTCTGAACTCTGCTATGAATGTATAGACACTCATAAATCCTTCAAGTGTCTTTATAGTGAACGTTTACAAGAATGTGTGGATGTGCTTTTTTCATTTGATATGCGTAATTGCCAAAATTGCATTCTGTGCACAAATGGACGCAATTTAAATTACTGTATAGAAAATAAACAATACAATAAAATAGAATTTGAAAAGAAAAAAACAGAAATTTTATCTTCCCAAAAAAATATCGAGGAGGCTAAGGAAAATTACATCAAAATTAGAGATAGAGCCTTAGTAAAATATGCTTCTGCTACTAAATGCAATAATACCACTGGTGATTATATGTACAATTGCCACGATGGCGTAATGGTTTTTGATGCCTCCGATACAAAAAATTGTTCTTATGTTGCAGACGTAGATAAAATAATAGATTGTTATGATTGTAATAACACATATACTGGAGCAGAACGTTGCTACAACGTCATGGGCAACCTTTCAAGTAATAATAATATGTGCACTATTTATCCAATGTACTGTAACGATGTGCAATATTCCGACAGCTGTTATCACTGTCAAAGTTGTTTCGGTTGTGTAGGTATTAATAAAAAAAATTACTATATTTTAAATAAAGAATATTCAAAAGAACAATATCAAAAAATAAAAGAAGAAATTGTTGAACAATTAAAATCTGACGGTTTATACGGAGACTTTTTTCCTCCAGAACTTTCCCTTTTTGGCTACAATGAGACACTCGCACATGAATATTTTCCTCTAAGCAAAGAAGAAGCTTTGAAAAGAGGTTTCCGATGGCAAGAAAAGACAACCGGCACATATGGAAAAGAAACAATCAAAGAAAAAGATATGCCAAAAACTATCGGAGAAGTCTCCGAAGATATTTTGAACGAAATTTTAGTATGCAAAGACTGCAAAAAGAATTTCCGCATCACAAAATCAGAATTAGACTTCTATAAAAGGATGAACCTCCCCCTCCCGCACAAAGATTTCGAATGTCGCCACCAAGACAGAATGAAAAAACGCAATCCACGCAAACTTTGGCACCGTTCTTGCATGTGCGACCTAAAAACTCACCAACATGGCGCAGAAAAGTGTGAAAATGAATTCAAAACCAGCTACTCCCCTGACAGAACAGAAAAAGTATACTGTGAACAGTGTTACCAACAGGAGGTATCGTAAAAACCTCGTTGAAGGCGCACTTTTTGAGAGGCCTTTCGCAGGAGCTTAGAAAATTAACTAGGTAATCCGAGTATAATTTTCTTGAGCGACGAGAAGTTCGCTGGCACAGCAGTGCCAGATAGATTGCCTATCAAAAAGTTGTGCCAAGAAAGAGGTTTTTAATTTACGCCATGGCGTAAATGTAATTTTTTTACTTCTTCTCCTTCTAATTCTTCTTTTTTTTCTTTTCCACGGTCACC
>MFWK01000006.1:4977-26994 GCA_001786365.1 Candidatus Nomurabacteria bacterium RIFOXYD2_FULL_35_12
AAGCGCACTCAAAATCCACCCCATCCTCGGTCCGGGTTTAATTCCTAGCTCTTTTTGCATATATTCCCCATTTATTTTCAACTGTTTAGCGGAAATAGGGTCTCGCAAGGCTTCTTCGATCATTGCAAAATACTTTCGCAAGCGATATGGGGCTTCTTTCTTCTTCATCCCCACCCTATCGCACTCACGGACATTCATTAATGACCAAATATTTTCCTTTCCGACTTTCACAACAATTCTACGCACTGCAGAAAGTGTAATTAATTCTGTATCAGAAAAAAACATATGATTGCGGACAAGTTTCTCCACAAGTTCAATTTCTTTTTTTGGAAATTTTAATCTTTCCATTATTTTTTTTGCCATTCGCGCTCCGACAACTTCATGACCGTAAAAGGTATATTTTTTCTTCGAGCTAGAAATTTTTCCAGATAAAAATTCTCCCACCTTCGCCCTCGAGGTCATAAGGACAGGGAACCCACGGCTCCTTGAATTTTCATCTGGAAAAGTTTCTGCAAGTGCCCTTGAATTTTTCGTCGAAGAAATCTCTCCTGCGAGCCTCCTAGATTTTGGCTTCCCGATATCGTGAAAAAGCGCAGAAAGCCTCACTTCTAAAGGCCAATTCTTGTCTGCGGAATGTTGTAATGCGTGCAATAAATGCTCCCAAACATCATAGATATGTTCCCCTAATTGTTCACAATTAATTCCCTCTTCAAGTTCTGGAATAATATTTTTTAACAAATTAAATTTTTGCAACATAGAAATTCCTGCGCTAGGATTTTCTGACATAATTATTTTTACAAACTCATCATGAATTCTTTCTGCAGAAATTTTTTTCAACAAGTCTGCATTTTTTAAAATACTTTCCATTGTTTCATACGACACAGAAAAATTTAATTGGCAAGCGAAACGAACAGCTCGCAACATTCGTAGTGCGTCTTCTTGAAATCTTTCATCTGGATTCCCCACAGCTTTCAAAACTCTATCTTTGATGTCCTTTAGACCACCAAACATGTCCGTTAGAACAGGATCCCCTTTTCTTCCGCCAGAAGCGGATCCGCCTTGGGCGGAAAAGGCCATAGCATTGACCGTAAAGTCACGTCTTTTAAGGTCATCTTCTAGCTTGTCGCTAAACTTTACCTCGTCTGGATGTCTAAAATCGCTATATTTTGCCTCTGTTCTGTATGGAGTGACCTCTATTATAAAATTAGGTTCTAGGTTAGAGGTTCTAGGTTCTAGACTTGAATCTGTTACATGTGAAACATCCCCTTTTGGTGTTTCACGCGAAACAACCACTCCTACCGTTCCAAAGGTATTCTCGTAAACAGTCTTCTCGAAAAGACTAATTATCTGCTCTGGCTTGGCATTTGTCGTAACATCCCAGTCTTTTGGCTCTTTACCCATTAAAAGATCACGAACACAACCACCAACAAGGTATGCTTCAAAACCACCCTTTTCAAGTGTGTCTGTTACATGTGAAACTTCTTTTGGTATCTTCTTTATTAAATTTTTTAGATTTTGTTCCACTTTACAATTTGTGCGGCCATGGAGAATCGGACTCCAATTTCATCCTTGGCAAGGACGTGTTTTACCACTAAACTATGACCGCTAAATTATTTTTAATTGTTTAATTATATATTATATTGATTATTTTGCAATTCTTGTATAAAATGCTTGAAAAATAAGGATACTATGACAAAAATAAATAATGATGTATAATAGATATATTGCACCCGTAGTGAAATGGATATCATACCCGCCTTCGAAGCGGTCGTTGCAAGTTCGACTCTTGCCGGGTGCACAAAATACGGTGTATTTTGTGCAAGACGGAGCGCGACGGCGCGAATCAGGGTCGTGCAAGTTTTTAGCAAAAAACTATGCCTGACCACAAAATCCTGTGTCCTTTAGATAAATCTTATAAATTAAGGATTTTATTAAAAATGGGGATAACTATGTTGGTAATGGGTATAAAGGACACATCAAAAAACTGTCTTTTAATACCCTTTTAGCTAAAATACGTTGTAAAATAAGGATATTTTTATAAAAGACATAAAATATAGCTAAACGTTTCACGTGAAACCCCGTTAGAAGTAAAAATAGCTAGGTTTCACGAATAACATTGATTTTATTAAGTAAATAGGGAAACTTCTAACGGGGTGAAACGTGTTCCATAAGAAACATAAGGATTACTTATATAATATGACTAAAAGTAACAATGCCTAAAGTATTTACCTCAGAAACCCAAAAAAAAGGAGAAATCGGAGAAAACATAGCCGTAAAGTTTCTCATGAAACATAATTTTTCTATTATAGAAAGAAATTACACTAAAAAATGGGGAGAAATAGACATAATAGCTGAGAAATCAAATAAATTGTATTTTATTGAAGTCAAAAGTGTTTCGCGTGAAACGCTAAATACTTTTATACCAAAATCTTTTAATGATTCAGACGAAAGATATGAGCACAGACCAGAAGACAATATGCATCCTTGGAAATTAAAAAGACTCTCACGAACAATCCAAACTTATCTTTTAAGTAAAAATGTAGACGAGGAAAAAGAATGGCAAGTGGATCTGTTGGTTGTTTATTTATGTCAAAAAGAAAAAAAAGCAAAAATAAAAGTGGTCAGTGATATTATTTTATGATATATTAGTTCCACAACGTTAAGAGGGGATCGGGCTGTAGTATATCGGTTGTACAAGTGCATTTAAGAGAGCATTTGTGCGGTTTATTGTGAGGTTAGTAATGTTGAAAATATAATTTCGGGCTGTAGTATATCGGTTGTACAAGTGCTTTGGGAGCATTTAGGCTGGGTTCGACTCCCAGCAGCCCGACATTAATAATCGAACTTGCGTATAGGTTATGCTGTGATATACTTTGAGAGTATGGCACATACAAACACAATACGTGAAGAGGTCTTTAATTTAAGAAAAGAAGGACATTCTTACAATTACATTTCTCAAAAGACCGGAATGTCAAAAAGCACTTTAAGTGGATGGCTTTCCAGTATTCCTTATACTCCAAACAAAATAACTATTGAAAGAATTGGAAAAGCACGAGCTGCTTCTGGTAGAGTGAAAGCTAAAATAAAATTAGAATCGATGAAAAGAGCGGGGAGGGAAGCCAAAAAGGAGATAGGAGAATTAACAAAAAGAGATTTATTTATGTTGGGAATTGGGATTTATATCGGAGAGGGAGCAAAAACTTTTGATATTGTGCGCATAATCAATGCCGACCCTAAAATTATAAAATTTTCTGTTAAATGGTTTGAAGAAGTATGCGGTTTACCAAGAGAAAATTTTAGGATTAGACTTCATTTATATCCTGATAATAATATAAAACAATGTAAAAAATTTTGGTCCAGTATTTCCGAAATTCCTGAAAATCAATTTCAAAAAACCCATATTGATGAAAGAAAAGATAAAAAAATGTTTAAAAGAGGAAAATTGCCTTATGGAACTGCTCACTTAAGCATAAGAAGTAATGGTAAGAAAGAATTTGGAGTTTTTCTTGCAAGAAAAATAAATGCTTGGATAGGGGAGGTTTTAAAATAAAGAAAAATATGTATAATGTTATCTGTAGTGCAAGCGGGATTAGTTTAGTGGTAGAACAATAGGTTTCCAACCTATTGGCAGGCGTTCGATTCGCCTATCCCGCACCAGAACAAAACTTAATGGATTTTTACTATAATAAAAACATGGAATCCTTAAATATCGAAACTAAATATACAATTGAAACTATCCCTGAAGAACTTATACAAGAATATTTAAAAGATGCAATGGAGAATATGCATCAAATGTTTGATTTTACACCAACCAATACAGAATATTTTCGCTTGCGTGATATTGCAAAGGAGACAATTTTAAGAATGAATATAAATTCATTAAGAAGAGACGAAGAGTATAAAAAGGACCCAAAATTAAAAACATAGGGGTCTTCTGATACTATTAATCCCTATCTTGAAATATCCCTTCTTTTCTTAAGAAGAGAATATGGCATCACGGAGGATGCTTATCCAAAAATATTTATTGTAAATGCTGATGAAAAAGATGATATGAAATTATTCATAAATCCAAAATTAAAATTCGAATTTGATAATGAAATTGATGCAAAAAAGAAAGAAGAAGAACTTAAAAAACAAGGACTACATACAAACATGTTCCAATCTATGGCTGTAACAAAAGATTTTAAGAAATATCTAAAAATACTACAAAAAAGAAAAATCACTGGTGATGATGACGAGGAACAAGATATTGAAAAAATCTAAAAAATAACCTAGCAAGATGCTTCTAATGTTGTATAATAAAATATACATGATTATTTTGATAAGCATCGGAGCATTTGTTTCCACTTTTTTAGGAGGAATATTTGCTTTACGTTTCAAAGATAAACTACATTTGATTTTAGGATTTTCTGCTGGAGCAGTTATCGGTGTAGCATTTTTTGATTTATTGCCGGAAGCAATAGAATTAGGAAAAATAAATTTTGATATTTCTTTTATTACTTCCATCGTGGCGCTCGGATTTGTGGCTTACACTATTTTAGATAGATTTGTTTTTTTTCATTCACACAACAGCGAAGAACATGAAGAACAAAATATAAATAAGAGGGGAATACTGGGAGCAGGAAGTCTATCTCTTCATAGTTTTCTCGATGGTGCAGCAGTAGGACTCGCATTTCAAGTTTCTTCAGCTGTAGGCGCCATCGTTGCTATCGCTGTCTTGGTACACGACTTTTCTGACGGTATAAATACGGTGAATATGGTTTTAAAAAACTCAGGCACACAAAAACAGGCTTTTAAATGGCTTTTAATTGACGCCATTGCTCCTGTTTTAGGGATAACTTCTACTTTATTTTTCTCTGTGCCAGAATCAGCTTTAGGTATAATTTTAGCCTTATTTGCTGGATTTTTCTTATATATCGGAGCGTCTGATTTGTTACCAGAAAGCCATCACAGCCACCCCACAGCTTGGACTACTTTTGCCACAATTTTAGGCGTCGCAGTTCTGTACGGAGCAATTCGTCTCGCAGGAATTTAGAAAACTAGTTGTCAGGAATAATTTTGTTTTCGTCAAAACAAAATTTTCACGACCCTGCCTCGCTTGTTTTCTTTACTAAGAAAACATAGCTCCGGCTCAAACTAAACAGAGAAAACCCAAGCAGTTGGATTTTCTCTGTTTATTTTGCCCAGCTCCAGTCAGAACCTGGATTTTTTGCGTTAAATACTTCGAAATGAATGTGTGGACCAGTTGAACGTCCAGTATTGCCCACATAGCCTATGACTTCTCCTTGAGCCACGTAAGCTCCTGGCTTTGTATTTAATTTAGACATATGCCCATAAAGAGTTTTTGTTCCATTAGGATGCACTATGATTACCATATTTCCATATCCACCACCACAACGTGTTTGTTTGACCTTACAGCCTGTTTTAGTCGTGAGCACTGTTCCGGCAGCTGATGCATAAATAGAAGTGCCTGTAGGCGCGCCGATGTCTATGCCTCTATTCCCTGGACCGTGGAGACCTTGAGTTTTGTGACCGGTAGGTACTGGATTGATGAAATAATTTATGAGATTTTGAATTGGATGGATGAGATAATAATTTGCATCTCTCACTACTGCCGAGCTCAAGTTTGCTGCTGGCTTATCACCACCTTCATCAGCCATACTTCCACCGGGGATCATAAGTTTGTCACCTATTGCAAGTTTAGTATCTTGTTTGATGTCATTATAAAAAACTATATCGCTCACATCTACTTTATAAAGCTTTGCGATACTTTGTAACGTCTGACCTTTTGTAACAGTATGTTCAAGACCAGAGATTGGTAAAATAAAAAGCACGTCCCCAGGAACGAGCTTGTCTCCTTTTTTCATATCATTAGCCCATAAAATGGTATTCACAGAAACATTGAACATATCGGCTATAGCGGTCAAAGAATCTCCTTTTCTAATCACATAAATACTAGTTTCAAGGGAAGAAGGATCTACTACGTCTTTTCCATCTGAAACACCCATCGGACCAGTAGCAGGAAGAATAGCATTATCAGAAACAATGTTTTCCGTTGTATTTTCATCAGTATTATTGTCTTTATTTGTATTTTTATCTTGAAACGCTGAAACAGAATAAACATTTGCCTGAAGTAGGGCCATAGTTTGGGAATTATTACTGGATGGAACCGAAACTGTCCTATCTACTTGGGCATAAGCTTCATCTCCAAAAATAGAAGAGAAGAAACTAGCATGGGCTTGAAAAGGCAATACTACAAAAAGAAACACAAAAAAAGATCTCAAAATCAAAGAGATAGCGTGAAAAAAGCTGGATATTTTATATAAATTTCTCATGATGGTACCATCGTCCCTGATTTCAGCCATTTCCTGTCGTCCTACTATACTAAAGGTACTTTTAAAGAATAGCTTAAAAATGCCCAAAAGTCAATCATGCTGTGGATAACCCAAATTGGTGCTATATTTCTATAGTGAATACAAACACACAACACCTAAATGGGTTAAATAAGGAGCAAAAGGAGGCAGCCATGCATTCTGAAGGGCCTCTTCTCATAGTTGCTGGGGCTGGAGCTGGAAAAACAAAGACAATAACCCACAGAATCGTAAATCTTATTAAAAAAGGAGTTTCCCCAGAGAAAATCCTGGCTGTCACCTTTACAAATAAGGCAGCCAAGGAAATGCGAGAACGCATCCTCACGGAAATCAAAAAACACTCCCATGGAACAGAAAATCAAGAAAAAACCCCTTTTGTGAGCACTTTTCACTCTTTAGGGGTATATATTATTAAAGAAAATGCCAGATTATTAGGTTTAACCAAGTATTTCACGATTTTGGACGAAGGAGACACTACCTCCCTTATCAAAGAAATCCTAAAAGAGCTAGGGATAGACCCAAAACAATTCGATCCAAAGAAAATAAAGAACGTTATTTCTCGGGAAAAAGGAAAATTCGTGCATTTGGCGGATTACCCCGAAGGAAAGAGTACTTCCTACGGGGCAGGTACAGAGAAAGTAGTGAAACAAGTATGGGATTTGTACGAAAAAAAGAAAGCAAAAGATAATACCCTCGATTTTGATGATTTGCTTTTAAAAGCGACAAAATTATTGAAAGATAACCCAGAGGTCAGAAAAATTTATCAAGAAAAGTGGGACTATATTCACATAGATGAGTATCAAGACACAAATGAAGTGCAATACTTGATGTCTAAAATGCTCGCTGAAAATAATAAAAATATTTGTGTGGTGGGGGATGCAGACCAAAATATCTACTCTTGGCGCGGAGCAAATTTGAAAAACATTTTAAGTTTTGAAAAAGATTATCCAAAAGCAAAAATAGTCTTGCTCGAAGAAAATTACCGATCTACAAAAAATATTTTAGAGGCAGCAAATGTAATAATCAAGAAAAATAAATATAGACCAGATAAAAATTTATTTACAAAAAATGATACAGGCCAAAAAATTGGCTTGTATGAAGCATTGGATGAAAATGACGAAGCTGAATTTGTCGCGACGAAGATTTTAGAGCTTCTGGATGGCTCCATAGATTCTTCCTTCTCGGGGTCGCTGTCTCCGCGTGCTCGCGGAGCGCTCACTCTCGGCCCGTCGGCCTGCGAGAGACCCCGTGAAGAAAAATCTACTACACCATCCGAAGTTGCTGTCCTTTATCGCGCAAATTTTCAATCACGAGCGCTGGAAGAAGCGATGCTCCGATACAACATCCCATATCAAGTCTTGGGAGTTAAATTTTTTGAAAGAAAAGAAATAAAAGACACTTTGGCATATTTGCGCGCAGCTTTAAATCCTAAAAATCTTGCAGATATAAAAAGAATAATAAATTTCCCCGCACGAGGCATAGGAAAAGTCACTTTACTTAAAATTTTTGCCAACGATATGGAAAGTTTACCTATAAAAGTAAAAATTAAAATAAATAAATTTTACGAAATACTGGAAGAGATAAAAGAAAAAATTCATAATTCAAAAACAAGTGATGTAATAAAATTTGTGGTAAAAAAATCAGGCATTGAAACAGAACTTTCGTCGGGAGGAGAGGAAGATATGGAAAGACTTGAGAACATAAAAGAGCTCGCAACACTGGCTCTAAAATATGACAATTTGGAAAATGGCCTTGGAATTGAAAGGCTTTTAGAAGATGCTTCACTCGCATCAGATCAGGATAGTTTAATGATAAATGCAGGTAATCCCGTTAGAGGCCGCGAGGGCTCGCAGCGACCCTCTGCCTCTAACGGGATAAAATTAATGACTGTGCACGCTTCAAAAGGATTAGAATTCAAAAATGTTTTTATCACTGGACTAGAAGACGGACTTTTCCCTCATGAAAAACATAATGAAGATGTAACCGTAGATAGGGAAGAGGAACGCAGACTTTTTTATGTGGCTGTCACTCGCGCAAAAGAAAAATTATTTTTATCTTTTGCAAACTTTCGCACTATTTTCGGTTCACGAAACATAAATGCTCCGTCAGAATTTATCAGCGACATTCCAGCGGATTTGTTGGAAAAAGAAGGGGAGGATGCTAGAGTAAAAACAATATATATTTAGTAAAAAGTTCATAAAGTTTTTAAAGTTATAAAGTAAAAAAATGCACAAAGCAAAAAAATCACTAGGACAAAACTTTTTAAAATCAGAGATAGCTCTCCGAAAAATTATTGAAGCGGGAGAAATCAACCCCGTTAGAAGTCGCGCTCACGCCGAAGGCGCGAGTCCTCTGGACCGCGGCGCGGCTACTTCTAACGGGGTAAAAAACCAAGACCTAGTTTTGGAGATAGGACCAGGGAAGGGAGCGCTCACAAAACAGCTTCTAGGTTCTAGTGATCAGGTTCTAGCTGTAGAGAAAGACAAAGAATTAATAGAATTTCTAAAACAAAAATTTAATAAAGAGATTGAGGAAAAAAAATTAATTTTAGTGGAAGGAGACATATTAGAATTTAACACTAGCCACTACAACCTAGAAACTAGAACCTATAAACTAATCGCAAACATTCCATACAACATCACTGGCGCAATTTTAAAAAAGTTTTTAACAGAAAAAAATCAACCGAAAACTATGGTACTCATGGTCCAACACGAAGTAGCCCAAAGGATACTCGCTCGCGATGGCAAAGAAAGCATCCTGTCTATCTCTGTCAAAGCATACGGGGAGCCAAAAATGGTTGCAAAAGTAGATAAAAGATATTTTTCTCCCGCGCCAAAAGTAAATTCGGCGATAATTTCCATAAAAAATATTTCTCGCAAAATTTTTGAGGAAAATAAAGTAAATGAAGAAAAATTTTGGGAAATAGTAAAAACTGGCTTCGCACATAAGCGTAAAAAACTCTCCGGAAACCTAAAAGGAATGTGCCAAGGGGAGTCCTTGGCATCTTTCGGAGACAAAAGAGCTGAAAATTTAACTCTTTCAGATTGGGTTTCTTTGTCTAAATCTTAATTTTCTTTATCTAGCCCCTAGAAGCTAGCACCTAAAACCTAGTTGGTGTATAATTACTAAATAATTAAAAATTTGTTAAAACAAAAGAAAGTACTCTGGATTGCTTTTGCAATAGTATTTCTTGTTGTACTTTTTTTGACAAAAACAGGATTTTTTTCTTCTCTATTTAATAACGAAGAAGTGTTTAAAAACACAAATCAAGAAGATAGTTTAGTTTATAGTGATGAAACTATCGCGGATTTAGTAAACAAAGATACCGATGGTGATGGAGTATTGGACTGGCAAGAAAACTTATACGGACTTGATCCAAATAAAAAAGAGACTACCGCAGGGACGCCAGATAGCGTGGCAATTAGTAAATTGAAAGCTGAAAATGGAACAATTGCAATAAAAACAGAAAATGGAAGCACTGTCTCATCGAAAGAAGAGAATTTAACAGAGACAGAAAAATTCTCCAGAGAACTTTTTGCAATTGTGGCAACTGCAAACCAAAATGGCACCACCATGGACCAAGCCTCAGTAGATGCGCTGGGAGCTTCTTTATCAGAACGGGTTCAAAATGCTCCACAAAGAAAAGTATTTTTAACTTCCGACATAAAAACCACAAACGATAATTCTGTTCAAGCTTTTAAAAATTATAACAATACTTTAAATGACATCTTTACAAGATACACAACGTTAAAATATGGGATATTGGATGTATTACAGAAATTCATACCCGATGAAAATACTGTTGATGCAAATGCTTTATCAATGCTTGGCCCAATCATAGATCAAACAAATAAAATAATAACAGGAATGCTTAAAACTAGCGTTCCACAATCTATTTCAATTCTTCATCTCGATGTAATAAATGACCTCGAGGGATTATTGGAAAATATAAGTGATATAAAACTTTATGATAATGACCCCATCATGGCTTTAGGTGGAATAACTAAATATGAAGGAAGCACCCAAAAGCTAGTTATAGCTGTTTCAAATCTCACCAATGCGATTAATCAAAAATTGGGAAATTAAATAAAATCAACGAAATAAAGCTTCATTATAAAATCAATAAAAGGTATAATAAATAATAAAATGGCAACAGAAAACAAAACAAACCATCCCGTTAGAAGTAGAGGGTCGCTACGAGCCCTCGCGACTTCTAACGGGAACAAATTTATTTCCGGTTTATTAATTATCTCAATGATATTACCTATCGTTTTGTTTTCTGTGCCTAAAAGAGCACAAGCACAAGTTGCCACCATTGTTAACGACCCACTTCATATGGCTATTACTAATCTTTTTGGCGGAACTACTGCTGTCCAGACTACAATGATAGCTGGAATAAAGGTAAAAGAACTTGCTAGAGATATCCTTGAACAAATTCTAAAAACAATTGCCAAAAGAATTTTGGCAAAAATGACTCAATCCATCATCAACTGGATAAATTCCGATTTCCATGGAGCGCCTCTTTTCATAGAAAATCCAAGTATGTTCTTTAACGACATTGCCAAAACTCAAATTAGACAAATCATAGATATGATAGGCTATGATCCAAATGGTTTTCCTTTTGGTAGACAAATCGCGCTCGGCATTATAGACAGCTATAAAAGACAGTTAGACATAAATGCTAGATACACATTGAGCAATGTCATAAATGACCCAGACCTATTGGCTCGATACAGAACAGATTTTAATCTGGGTGGATGGAATGGATTTTTGATAAATACGCAATATCCGCAAAATAATTATCTAGGATTCAATATGATGATACAAGATAGTTTGATGCAAAAACTGGCTGGTACAGCTCAAGCGCCAGCAGAACAAGTGCAAAAATTATTGGACCAAGGAATGGGATTTTTGTCTCCACAAATGTGTCCAGATAATCCTGCATATAATAATGGTATAAATGAATTTCAGAGACCAACATTTGTAAGCAAAATAAAATATAACCCACCTGCGGCAACAATTGAAGGAAAACTTTCAAAAACAGACACAAATTATGCAGACGGCAACAGTGCAGAGATACAAGCATACAACAGAAACTATGAAAAAGAAAAAGCTTTAGAAAGATCTGCATGGGAAGTAGCAAACACTTGCCCAGGTGGCTTACAAAGCACTACTCCTGGCTCTGTGGCTGCGAATCAGGTAATGACTGCACTTAATGTACCAACTTTATCTACTATGCTTGATGGAGCATTAGGTAATAGTTTGGCCGCTATTTTTGATGCTCTTTTGAACCACTTCATGGATAAAGGTTTAAATGCAATGTCAGAAGGAGTACGTTCGGTAACAGGAGGAGAAAATGATAATTGGAGTTATGATGGCGGTAGCTATAGTGGTTCAACATATGGAACTTCCAACACATCCAATGTTCCACCATTAAATATTCCACAAAATGTTTCCGTAACTGTCGGAGAAACTGCAATTACAACTATCTCCGGTGGAACAGCTCCTTATAGTATCAAAACAGGAGGAAATCCTGCAATAGAAAATACTCAAATTTCTACATCTAGTTCTTCCGGTCCTAAACTCATAGTCACTGGTGTCACCCCTGGACAAACTTTTATCATAGTTAAAGATTCTTCAAATCCTGAAAAAGCTGTTACAGTGCAAATTTCTGTTAATGCTATCGGGGCTTTAATTGTAAACCCTCACAGTATCTTGACTGATACCAGCCACCCAATCACAGCCACAATATCTGGTGGAATAGCTCCTTATACATTACAAACCAGCCCAAACGAAGCAGTCGCCGTTACAGCATTCTCTGGCTCAAACTTAGTCGTCATTGGTGTGGCCCCTGGCCAGACTGTGGTTGTAATAAAAGATTCTTCTGTCCCTGCAAAAACCGTCGTTGTCCCTATTACTATAGGTGGTATTACAAATCTAGCAATTCCAGCAAATATTGTAGCTAAGATTGGAGAAACAAAAAGCATAGCTATAGCTGGTGGTACGGCACCTTATAGTATTTTGGTACAACTACCAGAATCAACAGTAACAGCAACTGTCCAAATATCTGACAATAATTTCAATGTCACAGGCACAACAGTAGGTCAAACGACAGTTATAATCCAAGATTCATCAAACCCACCAAAAACTGCAACCACCAGTATCCAGATTACAGTAAATTAAACGGCTAGTTCGTAAAGTAAAAAGTTATAAAGTTCTTAAAGTTAATTCGTTTAAAAATATTTGATCTATGAAAGATTTTGATAATTGGAATATTAAAAAAAAAGAACTTTCAAATGGTAAAAGAGTTTACTTTTATAAAGGAGAGGTTTGGTTTGCATCTATAGGTAAAAATATGGGGGATGAAGAAGATGGAAAAAATTCCAGTTTTGAACGACCTGTTTTAATAGTTAGAAAATTTAATAATAATATATTCTTGGGGGTTCCTTTGACATCTAATGAAGAAAAAAATGGTAAATATTATCACAAATTAGTTTCATTTACCGGCTCAACGGCGATATTATCTCAAATCAGACTTTTTGACGCAAAAAGATTATTAAGACACATGGGCAGGATAAACAATGATGAATTAAATGAGATAAAAATAAAGTTAGGAAAAGTTGTATAAGACGAAACCCCCTTTCGGGGGTTTCTCGGGGTCTCCGACAAGGGAGACATTTACCAAGTAAGTATAGCAGAAGCAAAGTGAATGTCAATATGCTAAAATAAAGATATAAAATGAAAAAGATTTTACCTTACATTCTAATATTTGTTATCCTAGTCGGACTCTTTAGCCCGATGGTAAAGGTGGGGGCAGCTGATCCTGTTTTAGGAACTTGTGCAATTTCAAATTTGACAGAAGGGGGTCCTGTTCCAGAAGTAAATCATAAAGATCCAAATCCTGCACCTATTACTTTTGAAGAATGCCAAGCAAAAAAAACAAGAAATAATATTGTAAATTGGACAGAAAATGGTAAAACAAAAGCAGAAATAGTAAAAGAACCAGTACCAAAAAATACAGAAGGAAATTCAGACTTTGATAATACAGTTAATGACCAACTTTGTGTATTAATACATTGGGCAAACGGCACTATGCAAGGGTGCATATTACAGATTGTTTATTGGACATTTTACACACTTGGGGGCTGGCTACTCGCTGTGGCTGCTTATGTTTTTAATTATTTAATAGCAATTACGCTAAGTAGTACTTTTCTTATGGCAGGATTTGTCCCTAGCGCATGGGCAACTGTTAGAGATTTTTCAAATATTTTCTTCATAATTGTTTTGCTCTACTTAGCAATAGAAACAATTTTAGGGTTTAGTCATGAAGCAAAAAAAATAATAGTTCGGGTGATAATTATGGCTTTACTCATAAATTTTTCTATGTTTTTTACAAAAATTTTAATAGATACTTCAAACGTTTTGGCTTTAGTTTTTTATAATAAAATTAAAGTTCAATCTCCTAATTCTGGCTCATGGAAAGATGTTGCTGGAGGACTAACCAACTCTTTTAATCCGACAACAAAACTAAATGCGGATTTCTTTAAAAGCGCCGCTGACATAACAGTACCAGGGAAACCACCAACTGGGAGTGGAGTTTCTGTCGGAACATTAATAGGAATTACAGTAATAGCAGGAGCAATTATGTTATTTGCTGCTTACGCACTTTTTGTATCAGCTTTAAGTTTCTTAGGCCGATTAGTTGAACTTTTCATATTAATTATTTTTTCTCCTTTTGCCTTTATGTCTTGGTCTGTTCCATTTCTAAGTGGCACAGAATATATAGGTTGGGACTCATGGTTTAAGCGCCTATTTTCAGTATCATTTATGGCACCGATTTTTATGTTCTTTTTATATTTTATATTTTTATTGCTTGATAAACCAATGTTTAGTGGCATTGGTGAAGGTAGTAATGACTTAATGTTAAAACTTTTAGGTATGATAATTCCTGCTTTAGTTGTTTTAGTTCTTCTTCTAAAAGCAACAAGTTTTGCAAAGAAAGGTTCTGGAGCACTAGGAGAAGTAGCAATAAGTGGAGCTAAGTTAGCAGCTGGGCTTGCCGTTGGTGGAATAGCACTAGGTGGAGCTGCTGCACTAAGAGGCACAGTGGGTAGTGTTGCAAAATCAGTTCAAAATGATAGTGCTCGAGGAAAAGCTTTACAATTAAAATCTAATCTAAAAGATAATTTCAAAACTACAGCAAGCTATATTAACCCAATGTCATATGTAAGAAGTATGGGAACATTAGGAAAATATGCAACAGCAGGTGTTGCACAAGGAATACATGCAGTAGGAATTGGAGAAAAGATGAAAAGTCTTGATAAAAATTTAGAAGAAAAAAGTCACTCAACTCATATGCTTGATGCTAAAGCACAACAAGAATATGGGGATACTCATGGTAAAGATGTAAAATATAAAGATCTTATAGAAAGTGAACAAGAAAAAGTTAAAAAAGAAATAGATAAAGACGAAATAGCAAAAAAGAAATATGGAGATCAATTCCAGAAATTAGGATCACCACAAAAAGCTGAAATAATGAAAGATTATGATGATGGTGTAAGAATAATAGAAGATAGTGCCGGAGTAAAAACAATGGCAAAAGTTCTTGATATAAATCACAATGCTATAGCACCAGTTGATGCTGTAACAAATAATCCAATAAAAGATTCAAAAACAGGAAATGACTTAAAGGCAAATGAAGGGAAAATCAGAAGTGATGTTATTGCTGAACAATCGAAAGTAAATTCTGCATTAGGAGAATTTGTGCAAGCATTAAGAAAAGGTAGTTACGATATAAGAAATCTTCCAGACATGTCAGCAAAATCTAAAGGAATATTCCCTAAAGGGGCAGTTGGACTCGCTGCTATGGTTGCAGCTGGAGTAAGAATGGGATTAAAAAAAGGTGGAGGAATTGAATATGGAACACCACAAAAAGATGCATGGAAAGATGTAAAAAATACAATTACTGAAGCTCTAAAAAATGTTAAAATAAATGTTAGTTCAGGGGGAGGTGGAAGCCATGGAGGAGGACATAGTGGCGGAGATCATGGCGTAAAAGAAGTAAAAAGTGTTGGACACTAAAATAATAAATAAAAAATTATGGACCCAAAAGAATTACAAGAAAAAATAGCTCTATACTTCTCAAAACTTCCACCAGATGCGCAAGAAGTTTTTTCCAGTATGAAATGGCTTGAAACTCTTCAAACTATTAGTCTGAAATACAATCTAAATCAAAAACAACAAGAAACACTAAGCACGGAAACGACTCTCGTACTTCTCGGTATTATCCATTTAGTTGAATACGAAGAAAATCTAACAAATGAATTAGGGCTAGAAAGAGATCCATCTGAAAGAATGCTAGTAGAAATACAAGATTCTATTCTAAAAAATATTCGTCCACAACTTATACAAGCATTTGATGCTAATCAAAAAGTAGAAATAGAAGAAACACAAAATATTGAACAAGGGTTAGACAAACGTTTTACAGAGCTACCAAAAGAAATTAAAGACATAATTGAAAAATCAAACTATAAAATAACTCTTTATAATATTGCAAAAAGATACAATCTAAATGTTGTTCAGATGGGAGATTTGGAAAAAAATGTTACTAATTTAATAAATGGTTCTATTAATCCAAATAATTTCCAAGATTTTATAGAAAAAGATATAAAATTATCACCTGAGGTTATAACAAAATTAATAAATGACTTAAACGAAAAGATATTCTTAAAAATAAGGGAATCTTTAAAATTAATAAATACACCAACAGAAAAAACACCGGAAAAAGTAAACGACTCACAAATTCTAAATTCCGCTGGTATTGAAATAGTCCCAGAAAAATTAGAACTACCCATCACAGAGAAACTTCCAGAAAAAAGAGAAGAAATTTTAAAGAAGATAGAAAATCCAGACGCAGTTCACCCCGTTAGAAGCATGTCGCCCCAAGGTGACAGTAGCACTCTCGTACTCGAGAGGGCGGCTTCTAACGGGGTGCACCCAATTTTAGTACAGAAATTATCCAGCTCTATGCAAACTCCGATGGTAAAGACTGAGCACACATTAAACAACCTAACACCAAGTAGTACACCTAAAATAGCACCGAAAATAGATCCATATAGAGAGATTCCGGAATAAAGGACAATGCTCCCGTTAGAGATCATTTATGTTTTATTACACTTATATATTAAAAAGTAAAAAGGACGGCAAGATTTATACTGGATATACAAAAGATTTACGGAAGCGCCTAGATCAGCATAATAAAGGTTTATCTACATATACGAAAGGACGAGGCCCATTTATTTTGATATACTATGAAGGATGTTTATTGGAAGATAAAGCAAGGTCGAGAGAATTATTTTTAAAATCTGGGATGGGCAAGCGTTATCTGAAAAATAGATTAGGCGCTTCCTATCTCTAACGGGATGCAATTCAAAGTTCCACAATTTTTAGACATAGAGGACAAAATTTTCGGACCCTTCACTTTCAAGGAGTTCGTCTATTTGGCTGGTGGAGCTGGGTTGTGTTTTGTGCTTTATAGAGTTCTCGGACTCTTCTGGGGAGCGATACCCATCCTAGCAGTAGGAGGGCTAGCGATAGCTCTGGCTCGATATAGACCAAACAACAAACCTTTTATTGAAATGATAGAGGCAGGATTTAACTATTTTGTACAAAGCAAACTTTATATCTGGAAAATACGCAGAAATAAAATAAAGAATGTGCAAATTGCCAATGAAAATAATGGGAAAAATGTATTAAATAGAGACATGGTAAGATTAAGCGGAAACAAACTTCGAGATTTGGCTTGGAGTCTTGATGTATTAGATTTAAATAAACACAGAGAAACACAATCCCGTTAGAAGCCACGGTCGCAGTAAAATATATAAAATGATGTTAAAAACAGAAAGAAAATTTAATAACATAATCAAGCATAGTCGAGGTCTGTTGACCGCGACCTGCTTCTAACGGGATGGCCTTAAATGCAAAAGCAACTCAAGAGTTTGTCCCGATAAAAGAAGTCCGCGATGGAGTAATCGTGCTAAAAGACGGCGGGCTACGGGCAATCGTGCTAGCAAATTCTGTAAACTTGTCTTTAAAATCCGACGATGAACAAAAGGCAACCATTCTCCAGTTCCAAAATTTCTTAAACACTCTTGATTTTGCTATACAAATATCTGTTCAAAGTAGAAGGCTAGACATCCGCCCTTATCTGACGCTCTTGGAAGATAGAGAAAAAGTCCAAAGCGAGCCATTGCTCAAATTACAAACAAAAGAATACATAGAATTCATCAGAAAGTTCACCGAAGATGTCAGTATTATGACAAAAAGTTTCTTTATTGTAGTTCCATATACTCATACTGTCCTAAAATCAGATTCCGGTATTCTAAAAAGATTATTCGGGGGGAAAAGTGCTGAGGAAATAAAAATGGCAAGTCAGGAAGATTTTGAAGAAAAGAGATCGCAATTAGAAGAGAGGGTGAGTGTAATAGAGCAAGGGCTTAATCGTTGTGGTATAAAGTCAGCCCAACTAGGAACTGAAGAAGTAGTGGAAGTATTTTATAAAGTTTTCAATCCAGGAGAAGTGGAAGGGAAAATTAGACTGGAGTAGTCTAATTTTCAAGTAAAAAGTTATAAAGTATCAAGTTTATCAAGTAAATACAATACAAAACAAATTAATCCAACTTTATAACTTTATGAACCTTATGAACTTTTAACTAGATATATGTCAATATTAGATAAATTATTCAAACAAAATAGTATAGGAAAAAACAATGATGTAAAAGCATCAGTAATGGCAGTCTTACCGGAACAAATATATGAATCAGCTAGTCTAGAGCTCCAAGACATCATCGCGCCTTCCGCTCTTAAAATAGAATCAAAATCCATAAACTTGGGAAACAAAATCGCCCGCACATTTTTCATAATATCTTATCCGAGATTTCTAACTGATAACTGGTTTTCTCCAATAATCAATTTGGACAAAATTTTTGATATTTCAATATTCATCCATCCGATAGACACATCTATCATCCTCCGCCAATTCCAGAAAAAAGTAGCGGAAGTCCAAAGCCAGATAAATATGCGTGAAGGTAAAGGCATGGTCCGAGATCCGATGCTGGATACTTCTTATCAAGACTTGGAAGGCCTCCGTGATAGTCTCATCCAAGCTCAAGAAAAGATGTTTGATGTAGGTATTTACATCACTATCTATGCCGACAATGAACTAGAGCTTTTTAAAGTTGAAAATGAAATCAAGTCCATGTTGGAATCAAAATTGATTTACATAAAACCGGCAATATTCCAACAAGAAGATGGTTTTAAGAGTGTCTTACCGATAAATAGCGACTTGCTAGGCATTCATCAAAAATTAAATTCTGAACCACTTTCCAGCGTATTTCCATTTATTTCTTTTGACCTCACGATGGATAAGGGAATACTCTACGGCATAAATAGACACAACTCATCACTCGTTATTTTTGACAGATTTTCTCTTGAAAACTACAACTCTGTGACTTTTGCAAAGTCTGGTTCAGGAAAATCTTATGCTACAAAACTAGAAATCTTAAGATCTTTGATGTTTGACGTGGATGTGATGGTGATAGACCCGGAAAGGGAATATGAATTCTTGGCTGAAGCAGTCGGTGGAAGATATTTCAATATTTCTCTCTCTTCGGATCACCACATGAACCCTTTTGATTTACCGATTCCAAGAGAAGACGAAACAGCAGAAGATGTCTTGCGTTCAAATATCATAAACTTGGTCGGACTTTTCAGATTGATGCTAGGAGGACTCACTCCAGAAGAAGATTCAATGGTGGACAGAGCTATTTCAGAAACTTATGCGATAAAAGACATCACTGCAAAATCAGATTTCTCAAATATTGAACCTCCGTTACTTTCAGATTTTGAAATGGTCTTAGGAGGAATGGATGGCAGTGACTCTGTGATTGCTCGTTTAGCAAAATACACCAAAGGTTCTTGGTCTACATTTTTAAATAGGCCAAGTAATGTAGATATAAACAAAAAATTCGTAGTTTTTTCTGTTCGTGATATGGAAGATGAATTAAAACCAGTCGCAATGTATATAATCATGCATTATATCTGGAATGCTATTCGTAAAAATTTGAAAAAGCGCCTGCTCGTCATCGATGAGGCCTGGTGGATGATGAAATCCGAAGATACTGCTTCATTCTTGTATTCTATTGCTAAAAGAGGCAGAAAATACTATCTAGGCCTTTCCACCATCACCCAAGACGCCGCAGACTTTATGAAGTCTCCTTATGGCGTGCCTATTATTACAAACTCTTCTATTCAACTCCTCTTAAAACAATCTCCCACCACTATCGATGTTTTGCAAAAAACTTTCAATCTGACTGATGAAGAAAAATATCTACTCTTGGAATCCAGTGTAGGGGAGGGTATATTCTTTGCTGGCTTGAAACACGTTGCCATAAAAATTATAGCTTCTTATATAGAAGACCAGATCATTACCTCTGACCCATCACAAATACTCTTGAACAAAAAGGCAAAAGAAGAAGCAGAAGCAGGAGAATTAGGAAAATAACAAAAACACCTCACCCCGGCTTTCAGCCACCCCTCTCCATTTACATAAATGGAGAGGGGACGGGGGTGAGGGAGTTATAAAATTGTGTTATAATTAATTTATGCGGTTAAAATTATTATTACTGATTACAATATTTATGCTGTTTGGAACAACAGTAATAAATGCAGTATCTACTGACATCTTGGTTGATATTGTTCCTCCAAATCCAGCTCCAAATGAAAATGTGACAATTAATTTAAAAAGTTATGCTTATGATTTAAATAGTGTTCTAATATCTTGGTCTATAAATGGAAAAGTGAGTGCTTCAGGTATTGGCAAAAAATCATTTTCTACTGTTGCTGGCAAGGCTGGGGAAGAAAAAAATGTTGTCGTTACTATCTCTCTGCCAGATGGCACCACAGACACAAAAATAACCATCAAACCTTCTGTGATGGTTTTGCTTTGGCAAGCAAATGATTCTTTTGTCCCACCTTTTTATAAAGGAAAGGCCCTAGCCACACCGAGCAGTGAAGTAAAGGTAGTAGCCATGCCGGAAATAAGAAGTGGCTCAAACGTTGTTTCCGCTCAAAACTTAGTTTATCTTTGGAAAAAAAATTACACGAACAATGTAGATGGTTCTGGTTATGGTAAAAACTCTTTCCTCTTTGTAAATGATTATTTAGACGATTCAGACAATATATCAGTGACAGCTTCAACTACAGACCAAACAAATTCATCTGCTGCCAGCATTGATATAGGAACAACACAACCAAAAATATTATTTTATAAAAATGACACTACTCTAGGAATAATCTGGGAAAAAACACTCGCAAACCCGCACAAAATGGTAGAGAAAGAAATAGTGGAAGCCATACCTTACTTTATTTCACCAAAAGAATTACTCACTCCGACTTTAGTCTGGAATTGGTTTATTAATGACAACAGAGTGACTCTAACAAGTTTGAAAAAAAATTCTATGCCCCTCCAAGTAAAATCTGGAACTCATGGAACATCTAAATTAAGACTGAATATCGAGAACACAGATAAAATTTTTGAGTCGGCAAATAAAGAAATAAATATAGAATTTTAAAATATGAAAAAAATTACAAAATGCATTTCAATACTTAATATTTCAATCGGATTATTCTTACCAATTGCAATTTTATTTTATGCGCCAACCACATCAGAAGCGTTTTTAGACTGGAAAATTATCGCCCCCGAGAATCCATCAGGAACTGTTTATGAAAATATGAATGTGGGGCAAACTCAGCAATTAAGAGCAATTAATCTAGATAGTGGAGTAGATATTACTTCAACGCTCAATTGGTCTACGTTAAATTCTTCAATCATAACGGCTGGTAACGGTTCAGTCACAGCAATCGGAGTAGGTTCTGGCACAATATCCACTTCTTGTACATTTTGCTATCGTACTGTAAAAGTTAATTTTAATATAAAACCAGCCATTGTAAATCAAACACCCACTCCAAATGCTATAAACCTACCCCCAACAACAAACACAACCTCCGGAACGGGTAGTACAAATGGGGACTACCAGCTTTTAGCCCCGTTGCCACAGCTTTGTGGTACGGGAACTAATTTAACCACTCCATGCAAAGTTAGTACCACAGGCGGATTGGGTAATTACCTAAACCCAATGATAAAGATATTTATTGGACTATGTGCGGTATTGTCCGTAGTAATGATTGTTATCGGGGGAATAGAGTATATGACTAGCGAACTTGCTCATTCTAAAGAGGACGGTAAAAATAGGATAATGCAAGCAATCCTCGGGCTCCTCATAGCCCTCGGCTCTTGGGCACTTTTAAATACCATAAATCCAGACTTGCTCAATTCTGAATTTAATCCAGATGCTGTAACTTCTACCGTACCAAACCAGTCATCAGGAGGGACTTGTAGTAATCCTCAATTTACAAATGAAAAAGATTGTATAAATAATGATGCAGACGCTACGTGGAATACAACAAATCAACCAGCAATACAGCATGATACAGAATTTGAACCATAAAATTTTATGTCAAAAAGAAACTTTATACTTTTAATAATCATCCTGATAATCATAACGATTTCTATCTTTGGATTTTTATA
>MFWK01000006.1:27023-47942 GCA_001786365.1 Candidatus Nomurabacteria bacterium RIFOXYD2_FULL_35_12
ATGATGGCACTGACACAAATTTCTTCTCTGAATTTAATCCATTTGGAAGCAACAAACCGACAGCCACTACACCCACAACTCCAGTGGATGTTTCAGGATATCAGCCAACCAATGTAGACACTCAAAAATTACAATTAATGAAAGTTTCCAGTATGGGAATAGCGGGATTTGTAATTTTTACAAAAGAAAGATTGAAAGATGTGGTAATACCTGAACAAACAATCCCGACGTCTGAAGAGGTCGGGACTCCGATTTCTTCGAAGAAGAGCGTCGGAGCTAAAAAACCAACTCCACCCGCCACAGAGTTTATGCCGGCTTTGAGATATGTAGAAAAAACCACTGGAAATATCTACCAAACATTTATAGATAAAATAGAGGAAAGAAAATTCACCACGACTTTAATACCAAAAGTTTACGATGCATATTTTGGCAATCGTGGAGGGTCTGTAGTTATGAGATATTTGAAAGGAAATGAAAGAACAATAGAAACTTTCCTAGGGACTATGCCAAAAGAATTGCTGGGTGGAGATTCGGGAGGGAACACTGAAATAAAAGGCTCTTTCTTGCCAGACAATATAAAAGACATCAGCATCTCACCGGATGGTTCAAAAATGTTCTATTTATTTAATAGTGGAGACAATATGATAGGAACTATTCTAAACTTTTCAACTAATAAAAAAGTTCAAATTTTTGATTCTCCTTTTACCGAATGGATTTCACAGTGGCCTAACAGTGGTACAACTGGCACAATCGCTCTTTCCACTAAACCATCGGCAAATGTCCCCGGATATATGTACAAAATGAGCGAGACTGGAAAAAACTTAACAAAAATATTAGGTGATATAAATGGATTAACCACACAAACCAGCCCAAATGGGAAATTAGTCCTCTATAGTGATAACAATCTGTTCTTGAACGTTTATGACACAAATACGATGAATTCTAGCATCCTAGGAATAAGAACTTTGCCAGAAAAATGCGTTTGGGGGAAACTAGGCGACTCTATTTACTGCGCTGTTCCAAAATCAATTGAAGCAGGAGATTATCCAGACACTTGGTATCAAGGAGAAGTTTCATTTTCTGATCAATTTTGGAAAATTGATATAAAAACAGGAAATGCGACTATTTTGATAGATCCTCTTGCTGTAGAAAAAGGAGAAGAAGTTGATGGCACAAAACTCACCCTAGATAGTGGAGAAAATTATCTATTTTTTGTAAACAAAAAAGATAATTTTCTCTGGAAATTAAACCTTAAATAGTTCCCACGTATTTGATAACCACTCGGCGAGTGTGCCCCATACCTGTAGATTCAGTTTTTAGATCAGTCGCACTAGATAAAAACTCATGAACAATTCTGCGCTCAAAAGCAGACATTGGATTAACTTCTATACTGGATTTGAAATATCTAGCTCGCTCTCCCATCATATGAGCAATCGCCCGAACATTTTCTATATGTTTTTTTTGAAAACCATTTATATCAATGACTACCCCCAAACCCCTCTCTTCCACTACCCCTGGGGTAGGGGAAACTTTCGCTTTTGGATTTTTAGCTTCAATTATTCTGTGAACTAAATGATTTAAAGAATGTAAACCTTCTCCATCAGCAGAAATAAAAAAGTGTGGTTCAGTAACTTCCACTGAAACCCAAATATTCTTTGGTCCATCTTCGGTAACAGAAATTTCTTTCAGCTTTACAGTGGTTTTTTCAACTAAATCCTTTATTAAATTCTTTATTTCATCCTTTTTCATATTATTTTATAACGATTTTGAAATTCTTCTCTTTTTTAACATAAATCTGCTGAGCTACCATAAATAGATTACTCGTTATCCAATATAATGCAACTGCTCCGGAAACACTGTAAGCAATCCAAGCGATAAGGAAAGGGAAAAAATATTTCATCTGAGTTTGCATACTTTTTGCAAAAGTATCAGCAAAAGCGCCTGAAACAGCAGGGGAAGTGGAAGGAACTGGTTGTGGCATAGTCACAGCCTGTAAATATTGAGATATTCCGGCTAAAATCGCCAAGATTAAAATTCCTTTATTGCTTATATCTAAAAGACCAAGAAAAACCATATTTATCTTATCTGGAACATGCACAAAAGAATAAAGCATACCACTATCAAAATTTATACCCTTGATAAAGACATAATACAAAGCAAAAATAATAGGAATTTGAATTAAAACCAAAAGACAGCCAGAAAAAGGATTTGTATTGTGTTTTTTATAAAGATCAAAAGTTTGTTTAGCTTGTTCTTCTTTGCTGGCTCCACTGGCCTTTATTTTATTGAGTTCTGGAGCAAGAATGTTCATCTCCGCCTGACTTTCAATAGATTTTTGAGAAAGAGGGAAAAGTATTAATTTAACTAAAATAGTAAGAATAATAACAGCCAAACCAACGTCTCCGCCAGGAACGATTGAAACTAAAAAAGCCAAAGCGTTGATTAATGGCTGATATAAAACAGTATCCCAAATATTTAAAAGCATTCTTCTATTCTACCCCGTAGTAAAATTTTTAGCAAAATTTACTACGGGGTAGGTCTGAAAAAAAATAATGTTATTTTACAAGATCTATGTGGTTTTTCTGCCATGGATGACAGCGTAAAATTCTTAAAAAACCTAAATATGAACCTTTAAATAAACCATATTTTTCTACAGCCTGTTTTGTATATTCTGAACAAGATGGGTAAAAAACACAGCTTGGTTTTAAAAAAGGAGAGATAAACCTCTGATAAACACTAATCCCGTTAGAAGCCGCCCTCGCTAGCAAGCGAGTGCTACGGTCACCTTGGGGCGACCTGCTTCTAACGGGACTAATTAATTTTACTGAATATCGTTTTAATTTCATTTTCAAGTATAGAAACATCTTTTTGACTTTTTTTAAACACAAAAACACCAACAATCCCAAGAGGGAACAAATTTATGTATTTTTTCAGAGCATCATAACCCAATCTTCTTAAAAAATTCCTCTGTACTGCGAGTTTTGCTACACTTTTTGGCGCAATAAAAGAAATTTTCACTTCTTTACCTTGATTTTTAAAATATTTAAAAGTTAAACTGGTAGAAACGACAAATTTACCCTCCCTCCCATTTGGCGGGCAGGCTTTAAAGATTTTTTCAACTTCTTTAGTGACCACTCTATTCTTTTTAGAAAGCATATTAAACAGTAAGCTTTTTTCTACCCTTATGACGTCTCCTCATTAGGACTTTCTTTCCAGTTTTAATTCTAGATCGAACTAAAAAGCCATGGCTTCGAGCTCTTTTTCTCTTTTTTGGTTTATATGTAAATGACATAACTCTATCCTACAATATTTTAAAAAATAAATCAAATAAAAAAGTTGTCCACAGTTTATCAACAGAGTTAATAAGTTTTTAAGTATTCTATTTTTACTATAAATAGTATAGTATAAAACCAATGAATCCCGTTAGAAGTAACTTCTAATAGGTCACATAAATATATGTTAAAGATTATAAAAAAAGAAAATAACTTCTAACGGGATGAATACTAAACAGCTTTGGAAAAATTGTTTGGTTGAAATCGAAGCCGGTATATCAAGAGCTAATTTTAGCACTTGGTTTAAAAACACATCTATCATAAAAGAAGAAGCGGGTATTATTTATATTGGTGTGCCAAATGAATTTGTTCGTGATTGGCTTATAAATAAATACCACAAGCTAATAACCAAGATAATAGCTGATTCTTATGAAAATATGCGTGCAGTAGAATACACTATTACTAAAACAGAAGTAATAAAACAAGAATTACCTACAATAAAAGAAAACGAAAGCTATGTAAATAAAGAATTACCACTAAAAGACCTTTATATAAACCCTGAAGACAACTTAAATCCGCGTTACCACTTCAATTCTTTCATTGTCGGCTCTTTCAATGAGCTCGCTTATGCTGCGAGTCTGGCAATAATAGATAATCCTGGAACAAAATACAATCCATTCTTTATCTACGGAGGCACAGGGCTCGGTAAAACCCATTTAATCCAAGCAGTAGGGAACTCCATCAAAGAAAAATACCCAAATAAAAAAGTTCACTATATGACTTTAGAAAAATTTGCGACAGATTTTATAAATTCACTCCAAAACAACAAAGCGAATTCTTTTAAAGAAAAATATAGAAAATATGACCTTCTTATTATTGATGATATCCAATTTATCGGCAAAATGGAGAAAATTCAAGAAGAACTCTTTCATACTTTCAATACTTTCCACGAAAATAACAAACAAATTATCTTTTCTTCCGATAAACACCCAAATTACATCCCCGAACTGGCTGATCGCCTAAAATCTCGCTTTGCCGCCGGTATGATTGTAGATATATCCCCACCAGAATACGAATCTCGTATGGCTATTTTAAAAGTTAAATTGCAAGAGTTAAATATCGAATTAGACCCTGAAATAGTTGAGTATTTAGCTGTTGCGGTAGATGGAAACATAAGGGAATTAGAGGGGAGTTTAAATATTATTGTTTGCCAATATCGCTTGAAAAATAGGTCTTTAACTCTAGCGGAAGTAAAAAACCTATTAAAGAACAACATGCGTCCAAAGAAAAACATAGCCATAAAAGATGTTGTAAAAATAGTAGCTGAGCATTACAAACTTGAAGAGGCTTCAGTTTATGAAAAAACTAGAAAAAAAGAGATAGTAAAAGCCCGACAAATAGTAATGTATCTACTTCGAGAAGATTTTAATGTGAGTTATCCACTAATTGGACAAAAACTAGGTGGAAAAGATCACACAACTGTCATCCATTCCTGTTTAAAAATTAAAAACGATCTGAAAAACGACCCACAACTTTTACAAGAATTAGAACAAATCAGAATTATGTTCAAGTGAAGGAAAGTTTTGCAAAGTTATTAGACTTTAATTATAAACGAAATTAAAAAAATATCTTATAAATAATAACTTAAAAGAATTATCCACTTATCAAGGTATCTAATAATATTAATAAATTATAAATAAAAAATATAAACATAATATATGAAACTGGAATGTAAAACTGAAGATATAAAAAATAAAATTTCTCAAGTAGAAAGAATCACAGGAAAAAATCTAACTTTACCTATTTTAAATTCAATTCTTTTAATTGCTTCAGGAAAATCATTAAAATTAAGGTCTACAAACTTAAATCTTGGTATTGAAGTAGAAATTCCTGTAAAAATAGAAAAAGAAGGTATTGTAGCTATTTCTGGGTCAGTTTTAGGAGGAGTTTTTTCTAATGTTTTTCAAAATGAGAATGTTTTTCTTGAGGGTGTTGATGGTAATTTACTTATTAAAACAAAAAAAAGTAAAATAAAGTTAAAAGGTCAAATACATGATGATTTTCCGACAATACCGAGGGTTTTAGGGACGAGTTTTGAGATAGAATCAAAGAAATTAATAGATGGTATAAAGTCTGTTTATTATAGTTCTTCTGTTTCTGATATAAAACCAGAGATTTCTAGTGTTTTTATTTATACTAATGAAGATAATTTAATTTTTGTATCCACAGATTCATTTAGATTGGCTGAAAAGAGAATAAAAGTGAAAGGACTTCCGGAAATAACAGGAATTCTCATCCCATTCAAGAATATTTCTGAAATATTGAGAGTTTTCGGAGAATCTTCTTCTGTTTTAAAAGTTTGTTTCAATAAAAATCAGATTTCTTTCTCTTCTGATGATGTTTATTTGACTTCCAGAGTAATCGATGGAGTTTTTCCTGATTATCGTCAAATTATTCCAAAAACTTCAAGAACTAATGCAATTGTTTTAAAACAAGACTTATTAAATGCGCTTAAAATTTCTAATATTTTTTCTGATAAATTTAATCAAGTTAATTTAAATATATTACAAAAAGAAAAGGTTTTTGAGCTTTCTTCGGCAAATAATGATGTTGGGGAAAATAAAACTTATTTAGATGCTACTATAACAGGGGAAAATATTGAATTAGGTTTTAATTATAAATACTTTTTAGATTGTTTCCAGTCAATCACCACTGATAGTATATCTATAAAAGCCTCCGGAGCATCAAGCCCACTCGTAATAAACCCTGTTTCCGACACATCATTTACTTATTTGATTATGCCGATGAATAGGTAGTCTTTATTGTTGTACTTGGAAAGTCGTAATTGCTTCGCTTTTATTATAAACGCTGTCATAGACGACAACTTTTATTTCATTGTTTATTTGTAAGTTTTCTAATGTAGAAGGAGTAAAAGAAAAGCTAAATGGAACATCGGTAGTTCCTAGATAAATATCATTTACAAAAACATCTATTTTAATGAGTTGATAAATACCAGAACTGGAAATTTTTAGATTTATTTTTCTATTTGGTAAATAATTTGTAGAGCTATTTGGTTCAAGAATTGAAATTATTGGTTTTGTTGCGTTGGTGTGAATGTTGTCTGTGGTGGTGGGTTTATCGTTTATACTTATTATTTGATAATTTACACTATTTTGTGCCCACCAATCTTGAATTGGTGTTTCCCAATGATCAAATTGCGAATCACCTTGTGGATTTATAGGAACTTCTCCTAAAATATATTTTTTATTTACCCAATAAAGAATTGAGTGCACATTTGTAAGGACTTTTTCCACAATAGTTTCTTTTGGAGTGTTTTCTGTTGCTAATTTTTCAGAAATTGTGTCTATAAAAAAGTTTTCATTTCCTTGCCAGAAGCCTCGAAGGATTGGTTTGACTGTTTTTGGATCTACTTCAAGGTCTGGTTTTTCAAATTTTTCATCCGGAAGAATTTTTAGAGCTTCATTTATAAATTTATTCCAAATAGGTCCAGCCACAGCGGCTCCACCTTTTTTCATTGGAGTATTTTCATTGTTTCCAGCCCAAACACCCACAGTAATAGTAGGGCTGTAACCGATAGTCCAAGCATCTTTGTTGTTATTTGTCGTTCCTGTTTTTACTGCGACATCTTTTCCCGGGATAAGTAGAGCAGAATGCGCTCCAAAAGTTGGAATACGAGCTTTTTCATCTGAAAGTACATCAGAAATAGTCAAAGCTGTGTTTTTTTGTAGAACTTCTTGAGGATTTTGTCTAAATTCTTCTAAAATTTTTCCATTTGAATCTTCCACTTTCAAAATCCCGGTATATGGATTTCTTATTCCATTATTTGCAAAAACGCTGTAAGCGGAAGTCATATCAAGTAAAGAAACTTCTCCACCTCCAATAACGAGAGTGAGGCCGTATTGATTTATATCTTTTAGAGAATTAATACCCATATCCTCGGCTGTCTTTAGGGAGTCTGGAAGTCCTGCTAGGTAGAAAAGTTTTACCGCTATGAGGTTTATAGATTGAGCTAGGGCATTTCGGAGTGTTATTGGTCCGCGAAAATTTCCATCGTAGTTATTAGGCATATAACAATCTTCTTGATTGTGTCCGGGAAGAGCAACGCCCTTAGCGTCGCAGGTCGTTTGAAATTCTGTAGGCAGGTCAAAGAGTACAGTGTCGGGTGTAAAGCCCTTGTTGAAGGCTGTGGCGTAAATAAAAGGCTTAAAGGATGAGCCTGGTTGTCTCATTGCTGTAGCTACATTAAAATTTCCATCTATTTCTTTATCAAAATAATCTCGAGAGCCAACCATAGTTAAAATTTGTCCTGTTTTTGGATCTATTGCTACCAAGCTTGCATTTTTTCCTTCCCATGCCTTTTCATTTACCAAAGCTCCATCTTTTACTATCTGTTCCCCTTTTGCTTGGAGATCGTAATCAAGAGTTGTGGTGACTTTTAGTCCATTTGTTTCTACTGCGTCTTTACCATATTTCTTTTCAAGGTAATCTTTTATAAAGAAAACGAAATGAGGTGCTCTGATTCCACCTGTAGCTTGAGGAATAAATGTAACAATTTCACTTTTTGCTTTATCATATTCTTCTTTTGTAATAAATTTTAGCTCCAGCATTCTAGAAAGCACTAGATTTTTTCTAGTTTCTAGTTTGTCTTTATTTTTCCCATAAGGAGATAGGGTTGTAGGGGACTGTGGTATAGCTGCCAGGTAGGCGGCTTCTGCTAAAGTTAAATCAATAGCATTTTTATCAAAATAAGTTTTGCTTGCTTCTTCAATTCCATAAATAGTTCCTCCATAAGGAGCCTCATTTAGATAATATTCCAGAATTTTTTCTTTTGGCATAGAGTTGTCTATCTTTATAGCCAAAACCCATTCTTTTATTTTTCGAACATAACTGACTTTTTGAGTTAAAAGAGTATTTTTCACTAATTGTTGAGTAATAGTTGAACCACCTCCGCCTATTCCTACATGAAATAAATTTGAAAGAAACGCTCGAACAATAGAAGTGATGCGTATCCCACCATGAGTATAAAATTCAGAGTCCTCTATCGCTACTGTGGCATTTTTTATATTGATACCCATCATTTCAGAAGATATGTCTGTTCTTTTTACGTCTTTATGAATATCGTAAAGCAAGATTTTCCCTGTGCGGTCGTATATTTTTGTAGAGTTTGTGACTACTCTATCATTAAAAGAATGAAAATCCGGAATTCTTAACGAAGAAAGCCAAAGGAGAATTATTCCAAAGAGTAAAATAAAAAGACTAACTAAAAATAGTATTATATTTTTCCAGAATTGGTTGTTTCTAACAATTTTTCTCATTATCTTCTTTATTATATCAGAAAATAGCCTGTCCCGTAGGGATTTCACAAATTTCCTTCGGGATGTTATTATTCGAGCATGGAAGTAATAACAGACGAAAAGAAAATAGATGAAATTTTGACTCGTGGGGTGGAAGATATTTTTATAAGAGAAAATTTGAAAGCTAATCTTCTTTCTGGTAAACAATTGAGAATTAAGCTCGGTATTGATCCGACAAGTCCTTTTATTCATTTGGGACGCGCAATAACTTTGCAAAAATTAAAAACATTTCAAGATTTAGGACACAAAGCCGTTCTTATAATCGGTGATTTCACCGCTAAAATCGGAGATCCTTCCGATAAATTGGAAAAAAGGCCAATGTTAACAAATGAACAGATAAAAAATAATTTGAAAAAATACTTAGAACAGATTTCTTTAATTTTAGATATGAAAAAAGTAGAAGTTAAATATAATTCTGAATGGCTCTCCAAAATGAATATCCCAGAATTAGGGCGACTTTTGGAATGCTTTACAGTGCAGCAAATGGTAAAAAGAAGAAATTTTAAAAAAAGACTAGATGCTGGAGAAGATGTTTTTATGGTTGAATTTATGTATCCAGCTATGCAGGGATATGATAGTGTGGCTGTAAAATCAGACCTTGAAATAGGGGGTTTTGATCAACTTTTTAATCTAAAAGCTGGGCGTACAGTTCAAAAAAGATATGGGCAAAAAGAGCAAGATATTATGGTACTTTCAATGTTAGAGGGTACGGATGGACGAAAAATGTCCTCATCTTGGGGGAATGTAATATCTATTGTAGATAAGCCAGATATTATGTATAGCAAAATTATGGAAGTAAAAGATGATTTTATATTAAAATATTTTACCCTTTGCACAAATATTTCATTGTTTGAAATTGATAATATAAAAAAAGAGCTTGAAAATGGAACTAATCCGCGTGATATAAAAATGCGTTTAGCTCATGAAATTGTTGGAATTTATCATGGGAATAAAAAAGCTGAATTAGCCGAAGAGAATTTTGTTAATACTTTTCAAAAAAAAGAAATTCCGGATGAGATGGAGGAAATAAAAGCGGATGCAGGAGAGTTGTTGAGTGAGGTTTTAGTAAAAAACAACATTTTATCTTCAAAAAGCGAATGGCGAAGACTTGTTTTGGGTAATGGAGTTCATGATTTAGATAAAAATAGCACGATAATAGATCAAAATATAAAAATTGTAGAAAATCTGACTCTTAAAATTGGTAAAAAAAGATTTGTGAAAATATTAAAAAACTAGAAACGCCCTTAATGGGCGTTTTTTTTATCTATCTTTATCTGGGTCTTCTTCGTCTAATCCAAAGTCATTCATGCCTTCTGGTATGTCTAATGGTTCACCTAATTCATCTTCATCAGCACCAACTTTAAATCCACCTTCTACTTCTTCATCTTCAAAACTCATAAAATTATTTTTTCTTAAAATTTAATTAATAATTATTTTTTATCCGCTCTTGGCGGACTAGCCCTTGGCTAGATTTCTTACTTTGTACCAAAATATAAAAAGCTTGGCAATAGAATATGTGGATAAGTCTAGGAACGTATATGCGCAAAGGCTGTTAGGGCGATGGCGATAGCGTCTAATTCATCATCAGATGTCTTTTTGTTGTCTATTTTTACTAAAATTTTCACCATTTTCATTATTTGTTCTTTGTTCGCTCGGCCGTAACCTGTCGTAGCTATTTTTATTTGAGGCGGAGAAGCTTCAAAAACTTTTAGTCCTGCCTGTGAAGCTTCATATATCACCACTCCGCGTGCTTCGGCTACATGCATCACTGTTTTTTGGTTGTTTGTTAAAAATAAAGTTTCAATCGCTAAAACTTCCGGCTTGTATTCTTTTATTATTTTTTTTACTTCTGCACCGATTAAATTTAATCTTTCAGAAAAAATTAATTTACTGGAAGTTTTAAAGCATTCGGAAAAAAGTACTTGTTCTTTTTCGCCCTGTTTAGATTTTTCTAATATTGCTATGCCAAGCCTTTCAAATCCTGGGTCTATTCCTAAAATTCTGGTCATATTTTAATTTTAACATTCTTTTTTACTTATTCACATGTATTATTGACACATATTTTTATGGGTATACCATTAATAGTAAGCAGTAAATACAGTTCCTTGCCAAGAATGGTTTAACCCCACTAAGGTGGGTTCTAGGTTTTGAACTGGTTGCAGGAGAACACGACCATGAAGAAACTACATATCGGCGCTGTTGCGCCCCCGTCCACCCAGAGCTCCATCGTTGGAATTATTGCCGGCAAGCACGAAGGCATGACGATCGTCCCGAAGCAGGCCCGTCTCGCCGCCGCCGTCCGCGTCGCGTTCGCGATGTAGCCAAGATTCGGCGCTACAGATGTATACGAGATCACCCAAGGTCTCGTAGAGTAGAGAAGTCGCCAGACTTTTCTCAGTAAAAACGAGACAGCACAAGCTGTCTTCCCGCCTATCCGCCATGTGAGAAGTGAGAATCAGTCACGCAGCCCGCGTGCCCCTGGAGACGGGGGGTCGTCAAGATCCTCCGTCTCCTTCCTCCATCGTTGTTGTCTTTCTATGAAAGATAACGACACCACAAGCTCCGCTTGTGACTAACAAGTCCGGCGGGCTTTTTATTTTGTTTTTTTACTTTATAAACTTTATAACTTTACACTTTATAACTAAATCCCAGATGCTCATATGCTTTCTTTGTAGCTACACGGCCTCGAGCAGTGCGTTCTAAAAGTCCTAGTTGGATTAAATATGGCTCTATTACTTCTTCTACTGTTGCTTCTTCTTCGGACATTGCCGCAGCCATAGTCTTGAGTCCGACTGGTCCGCCATTAAATTTTTCAATTAATATTTCCAAGAATTTTCTATCGGAAGAATTTAAACCAATGTCGTCTACTGCGAGCATGTTGAGTGCTGCCACAGTAGTTTTCTTATCGATAACTTTTTTGCCTGCCCCGTAGGAAGCTTGCTTTCCTTCGGGGCTCACTTGCGCAAAATCGCGACAGCGTTTTAAAAAATAATTTGCAGTGCGGGGAGTGAATCTACTTCTCTTTGCAATTTCTTCTAAAGCGTCAGCTTCCAAAAGAATGTCTAAAAGTTTGCCTGACCTTTCTATTATTTTCGCAATTTCTTCATTTGAATAAAATTCTAATCTAAAAACTCCACCAGAGAATCGTGAACGAAGAGGGGAAGATATGAGGGCGACTCGCGTGGTGGCTGCGATGAGGGTAAATGGTGGAAGGTCCAGCTGGATAGTGCGAGCGGATGGGCCTTTGCCGATGATGATGTCGAGGACGCCGGACTCCATAGCGGGGTAGAGAATTTCTTCAACCATTTTATTTAATCTGTGAATTTCATCTATAAAAAGGATGTCGCCAGGGGCAAGGTTTGTTAAAATAGAAGCCAAATCGCCGACTTTTTCAATCGCTGGACCAGAAGTTATTTTCATTTGTCTACCAGTTTCTTTTGCAATGAGGTGAGCTAGAGTAGTTTTACCTAATCCTGGAGGTCCATAAAAAAGGATGTGCTCAGGAATATGTCCGCGTTCTTCAGCTGCTCGCAAGAGGATTTTAACGTTGTCTTTTATGTGTTTTTGGCCGATATAGTCATCCCAGCGGGTAGGGCGTAGGGTTTGGTCTAGAACCACATCTTCTGTTTTACTTGCCCCGCTTTGGCGTGGGTCTTTGTTTTTAGGACTTGACATTTGTTTTGTTTTATGCTACATTAGATGCGTACTAGAGTTATCAACACGGTATCAACATAGCTATACACATTATAGCATTTGTGGCACTTTCCATATAGTACAATATACCGAGATTAAGAAGGCATTAATCTCTAAGCAATCAGCCATCGGTTATACGAATTTGCATAGGACGTTTTGGTAAGAATTTATTTTTACTGGGGCTATCCTCTAATAATTTGTTACTCTTGGAGCCTAGCTTCAAAAGGATTGTTTAGAGATTAGTGCTTTTTTTATTTCTATTTTTTTATTGATAATTAAAGTTATTTCTGTTACTCTCTATAAATAATGTATCAAAAGATAATTGCTAAAATAATTGAATTAGGCGACACATTGCCGGCAATTTCTGGACATACTTCTGACATTGGAAAGAGTAAACAATGGCTCACGCAAAAAGATATTGAAATAGAAACAGAACTCACAAATTTGATAAAAACTTTTTCTGGAAATCATTCAGTCTATGCGGAAGAATTGCACGATACTTTTATTGAAAAAGAAAATGTTTGGATTATTGATCCCATCAGCAACACTATAAATTTTATTCATGGTGTTCCTTTCTATTCAATAGTGTTAAGTCATTTATATAAAGGAGAAATAAAATTTGCAGTAATTTATGATCCTTCCAGAAAAGAATTATTTACTGCAGAAAAAGGGAAGGGCTCTTTTTTAAATAATAAAAAAATTAATGTTTCTAATAATCAAAAAAATCTTTTAATTTTAATTAATTCTCCACGCGGAGTATATAAAGAAAATGCATTAAAAATTATTGGAGCTCTAACAGAGTCTGAAAATACTGTTAGAATATTAGGGTCTCTCGGAACACATTATGCTTATGTAGCCTGTGGTAGAGCTGATATAGCTGTTTCTTTTAATAGAGACACGTTTCCAGAATTTGCAGGGAAGCTTTTAGTAGAAGAAGCCGGAGGGAAATTTACTGATTTAAAAGGTGGCGTATTAAACACACAAACGAGGGGTATTATTGCAAGCAATAATGTAGTTTATGATCAGATTAAAAGTCTTATTAATAGCGTAGTATAATACTGTTATGCAAAGCAAAATAAAAATAGCTTTAATAGGTTACGGAAAAATGGGTCAGGAAATTGAAGCCCTTTGTAAAGATTCAGAAATTTTTGAAATAGTTTCAATCAGTTATAAAAATAAAGATGAGAGTTTAGATTTAGAAGGTATTGCTAAAGCGGACGTAGCTTTGGATTTTACATCTAAAGATGTTGTTCTAAAAAATATACAAGAAGTATCAAAGCTCGGTGTAAACATGGTTGTCGGCACGACTGGGTGGTCTGATAGTTTGGATGAAGTAAAAAAAATAATAGAAAAAAATAAAATTGGATTTATTTATAGTCCAAACTTTTCTGTTGGCGTGAATATCTTTTTCAAGATGATGGATAATGCTATCAAACTTTTTGCAAAACTTCCCGAGTATGATGCTTATGGGTTGGAGATTCATCACAAAGCAAAGAAGGACAGTCCTTCCGGTACTGCTTTGAAAATCGCAAGTAAAATAAAAGGTTTGAATTTTACTTCTATCCGAGCTGGACGAAATCCAGGCTTTCATGAAGTTGTTTTTGATAGTGAGGCAGATGGAATTACTTTATCTCATCAAGCATATAATAGGGTTGGGTTTGCCAAAGGCGCTTTGATGGCGGCAGAGTTTATTAAAAATAAAAAGGGAGTATATTCCTTTGAAGATATACTATGAAAAACATAAAAATTTTTGGATCAATACCAGCAATAGTTACGCCTTTTAAGAAAAATGGTGATTTAGATTTACCTGCTTTGGAGAAAGTCGTTCAGTATCAGCTAGATGGTGGGGTAGATGCGATAGTGGTGGCTGGTTCTACAGGAGAAGCGGCTACATTGAACGATGAAGAATATGTCACAGTTGTAAAAACTGTAGTAAAAAAAGTTGCAGGCAAAGTCCCGGTGATTGCCGGAGCGGGGTCAAATGATACTAAAAAAGCTGTTAATCTTTCTCTTTTAGCAAAATCTGTCGGAGCCGATGCTTTGCTTCATGTGACTCCTTGTTATAACAAACCCACTCCAAATGGCCTCGTTTTGCATTTTAAAGAAATTGCCAATGCGGTAGATTTACCAATCATTATTTACAATGTTCCGGGCAGAACTGGATCAAATGTAATGCCTTCTACTATTATACGTATTGCTCGCGAAGTGCCTTCGGTTATAGCGGTCAAAGAAGCTTCCGGTTCCTTAAATCAAATGATGGAAATCATAAATGAAGTAGAGAAAAATAGACCCAAAGATTTTGCAGTTTTATCTGGAGATGATGCTCTCACTTTACCGCTCATTTCTGTCGGAGGAAAAGGTTGTATTTCTGTAGTTTGCAACGAAGTTCCTAAATTATTTTCTGATATGATTCATTTTGCGCTTGAAGGGAATTCAAAAAGCTTGAGAGAAGCAAAGAAATTACATTATCAGATGCTTCCTTTGATGAATATAAATTTTATTGAATCAAATCCTATTCCAGTCAAAGCAGTGATGTCTATGATGGGTTTTATTGAGAATAGTTTGAGGTTGCCTTTGACTATTCTCGAAGATAAAAACAAGCCTGCAGTGGAAAGAGTTTTAAAAGATTTGAATTTAATTTAAATTGAATAAAAATAATGGCTACTTTAAATAAAAATTACAATAAATTGCAAGGAGCTTATTTGTTTTCGGAAATAACGAAACGAGTTAAAAACTTTGTAGAAAAAAATCCAAATATAGAAATTATAAAACTTGGTATTGGTGACACGACGGAACCTTTGACTAAAACAGTTGTAAAAGGATTACTTTCAGGGGTAAAAAAACTTGGAAATAAAAAAACTTATACAGGTTATGGTGAAGCACAGGGAGATGTCAGGCTGCGAAATGCATTGTCGGATTTTTATAAAGAAAGAAATATAGATTTAAGTTTGCAAGAAATTTTTATCAATGATGGAGCGAAAGCAGATTGCGCAAATATTCAATCTATCTTTGGAGTTGATAATGTTGTAGCAGTTGCGGACCCTGTGTATCCGGTATATGTGGACAGCAGTGTCATCTCTGGGAGGACTGGGGATTTTGTAAATGGAAAATATGAAGGTTTGGTATATATGGAATGTAATGAGAAAAATGGTTTTGTTCCGACGCCACCTCTACAAAAAGTAGATATAATTTATCTTTGCAATCCGAACAACCCCACAGGCGCTGTCGCTACTTTTGAGCAGTTAAAAGCTTTTGTTGATTATGCGATAAAAAATAAAGCAGTGATTATTTTTGATTCTGCTTATGCTGAATATATCTCAGACCCTTCTCTTCCGAAAAGTATTTATGAAATAGAAGGAGCAAAAAAATGCGCTATTGAAATCAATAGTTTTTCAAAATGGGCTGGTTTTACTGGTGTTCGTCTCGGCTGGAGCGTTGTTCCTCTTGATTTGGAAATTGAAGACGGGCAAAAAGGGAAAGTCCATGCTTTGTGGAGTAGGCGCCAAGGTGGAAGCCAAGGCACTATGTATAATGGCGCGTCAAATATAGCGCAAGAAGGAGCTTTTGCTGTATTGTCACCTTTAGGGCGGAAAGAAAATAAAAAAGTAATTGCTTATTATATGGATAATGCAAAAATAATTAAAAAGAGTCTTACAAAAATTGGACTGAAAGTTTTTGGTGGGGAAAATGCTCCGTATGTTTGGGTAAAGGCCCTACCGAATTTAAATTCTTGGCAATTTTTTGATAAATTATTAATGGAAGCACACGTAGTTTCCACTCCGGGTTCAGGTTTTGGTTTACAAGGAGAAGGCTATGTTCGATTGAGCGCTTTTGCAGATAAGAAGAATGTTAAAAAGGCAGTAGAAAGCATAAAAAAGAATCTATCCCGTTAGAAGCCGCGATCGCAATAAAAGTATAAATAAAACATGAAAATGAATATAGAAAAAATTAATAATATAAAATATCGGATATGCGAGTTGATCGCGATCTGCTTCTAACGGGATGAAAATAATGAAATTTGGCGGTTCGTCGGTAGCGAATGCTGAGAATATAAATAAAGTTATTGATATTGTTTTAGAACAAAAAATAAATGATATTGTCATTGTGGTGTCTGCCTTGGGCGGCATCACTGATAATCTCGTAATGCTTGCAAATTTAGCTTCCAAGCCTGTCTGCGCATGCGGAGAAAAAAAGAAAAATGAAGAAAGTAAGAAACTTTTTGAAAGTATTTGTGAAAGGCACGATAAAGTTATCGGAGAATTAATAGTTTCGGAAAAAAAAATGAAAGTTCTGAAAGAAATAAGTAAAAAATACGGCGAATTAGAAGAAATAATAAAAAATATTTCTGGAAAAGAGCTTTCAAAACAATCCCTAGATGCAGTGATGAGTTTTGGTGAATTGTTGTCGTCTTTTATAATAAGTGAAGTGATAAGAGAAAGAGGTGTCCCATGCGAATTTGTTGATTCCAGAGATATTATAAAAACGGATAATAATTTTGGAAATGCGGAAGTTGATATAAAAAAATCGTATCAACTTATTTCAGAATATTTTTCCGCCCGAGGCGGATCCGCCTTTGGCGGAAAAAATTATCTTTCTGTCATGGGTGGATTTATTGCTTCTACAAAAAATGGAGAAACGACGACGCTTAGCAGGGGAGGCTCGGATTATACTGCTTCTTTGGTGGGTGCCGCTGTCGATGCATCTGTAGTAGAAATATGGACAGATGTTGATGGTTTGATGACGGCTGACCCTCGAAAATTTAAAGATGCTGTTTTAATACCGGAAATATCTTATGAAAAAGCGGAAGAAATGGCTCTTGCAGGCGCGAAAGTTATTCATCCTAGGACTATGAAACCAGCAAAATTGAAAAACATAATAATTTTGATTAAAAATACTTTCAATCCTCAAGCCCTCGGCACTAAAATATATAATAAATAATGAATCCCGTTAGAAGTAATTTGTGATAGAGTAAATTATATGTTAAAAAGTAATAAATTAAAGGAGGAAACTTCTAACGGGATGAAACCTTTAGATAAAAAAATAAAAGTTGGAATATTGGGTGCGACAGGTATGGTAGGTGGGCGACTTCTCTCTTTGCTTCTGAATCATCCTTGGTTTACTGTGACTGTCGTAGCAGCTTCCAGAAAATCTAAAGGTAAAAAAATCGGCTCGCTCACTGTCTATTCTATTGAAGACGACATAGATGCTATTTCTAAAGAATGCAGTTTTGTTTTTTGTGCGATTGATGCTGATAAAGATTTTATTAAAAAAATAGAGGAAGCATATGCGGGGAAAGGGTTGCCAGTTGTCTCAAATAACTCTGCACACAGATGGACAGACGATGTGCCGATGATTATGCCAGAAATCAATCCTGAACATTTGGATATGATTCCAATTCAAAAAAAGAATCGTGGATGGACGACTGGGTTTATCGTGACTAAACCAAATTGTTCCATTCAGTCTTATGTTCCACTTCTTTCTGCTTGGAAAGACTTTAATCCACAAAAAATAATTATTTCTACTTATCAAGCGATTTCTGGCGCAGGGAAGACTTTTTCTACTTGGCCGGAGATATCCGATAACGTCATCCCTTATATCGGTGGGGAAGAAGAAAAATCTGAAAAAGAGCCTGCAAAAATTTTGGGCAAAATAAAAGGAAATAAATTTATCTTAGAAAATAAATTACAGGTTTCTGCAAACTGCATACGAGTTCCTGTTTCAGACGGACACTTGGCAACTATCAATGTGGAATTAAAAAAGAAAGTTTCTAAAGATGAGCTGATTGAAGCATTAAAAAATTATAAAAATCCATTAACTGGGCTTGATTTACCATCTGCGCCAGAGCCATTTCTCACATATTTTGAAGAGGAAAACCGTCCACAGACAAAGCTCGATAGGGATTTGTATAATGGCATGGGAATTAGTGTTGGGCGTATTAGGGAGGATTCTGTGCTAGGTTGGAAATGTGTGGCTTTATCGCACAATACCATCCGTGGGGCGGCTGGAGGAGGGATTCTAACTGCTGAATTGTTGGTGGAAAAGGGGTATATAAAGTAATGAGTTACGAAATTCTTTCTCGGCATATCTTTTGAACCGTCGCGTAAAAATCTGCTGATTTTTCGCTCATTCTCGGCTCGACAGCCTGCGAAAGTCGCTTCAAAAGTTACGCCTTCGACAAATTTCGTAACAAAAAAGTATATAATATAAATAATATGATTAAATTTTTTAAATATCACGGCACAGGGAATGATTTTATTATGATAGATAATCGTGATAAAAGTTTTTCTAGTAAGGACGCTAAAGAAAAAATCAAACTTTTGTGTGATAGACATAATGGTATAGGCGCGGACGGACTTATTCTTTTGGAAGATTCTAAAAAAGCTGATTGTTTTATGAATTATTTTAATGCGGATGGAACACAAGCAGAAATGTGTGGAAATGGAGTGAGGTGTACAGCAAAATTCTTCATAGATCAGATAAAATCTAAAAAAGTTAAACAAAAGGAGATTTTGATAGATACTCGAGCTGGGATAAAGAAAGTAATTTGTGAAAAAGACGGCAGTTTTTCTGTAAATATGGGGCTTCCGGTCTTTTCTCATGCAGATTTTCCTGATGATTCGCTTTCATTTCATGAAATTTTATTTAAATTTGTTTCAATGGGCAATCCGCATGCTGTGGGTTTTGTAAAAAATACATCTTTTGTAGATATATCAAACATTGGTCCAAAAATAGAAAATGATTTTCATTTTCCGAATAAAATAAATATAGAATTTGTAGAAAAAGTAAAAGATAATCATTTTAAAGTAAAAGTCTGGGAGCGGGGAAGTGGAGCAACTATGGCTTGTGGCACTGGCGCTTGCGCTGTGTATGCAATAATCTTAAAAGACCGCGTTAGGCAAGACCTAACGCAAGGGGAAGTTACTTTAGAATTCCCGGGTGGAAATTTATATCTTTCAGAAAACAAAGAAGGTGAGATAATTCTCCGTGGCGAGGCGGAATATGTCTTTAAGGGGGAAGTCGTACTGTAAAAATAAAAATATGAAGAGAATAATAAATAAATGGCATTCGATGCTAGATATGCCGAAGAAAGATTTTGAATGGCATCAGCAAGACGTCTTAGATGAATTGCAAGAATTTAATGAAGCAAAAGGATTAATAAATAAATGGAGCGAATTATCAGATGTTGTTTACACATATACACGAGCACATTGGTCTGGCCATGAAAATATAGAATATCCTCTCAATAAAATTAGTTTTTATGTAGGACTTTTTTACATGTTTCCCAAATTTACCCTCCGTTTCATGTTTTATAGAGTCTTGGGAAAAAGAATCGACAAAAGTGTATTGATGAAAGAAGTGCGTAATCCTAAAAAAATTGAAAAATTAGAGCATATTGCTCGTAAATACAATCTTAATCCGGAACAGTTAAAAATTGAAGCAATTAAATTAATGAAAAATTGGATTTTTCTGAGATAAAACATATGTTAAACACTCGGTGTTTAACAAAATGAAAAACTAAGTTTTCTTTTTTACCGTACATCCGTGCGGTCCAAGATTTTAAATCCGTCCATGACGGCTTCACAAAGAAAATCTTCAAGTTGACTCTGGTCATTTTTGGTCTGAGCTTTATAGAGATAGGTATAATAAAGCTGTTTTTGTTCTTGCCGAATGATTGCGGGGGCGAAGTTTGCGCTAAGTAACATGGCGTTTATAAGTAAGCGACCAACACGACCATTTCCATCTCCAAATGGGTGTATCTGTTCAAATTTACTATGCATATCTGCAGACAAAGCGATGATGTCTGTAGTTTTTTTAGCAATACGAGCCATAACTTCAGGTATTAATTTTTGGATACTCATATAATTCGCAGTCGGTAAATTAACACCAGTGATTCTAACTCCATGATTGCGATATAGGCCGGCATCTGGACGAACGCCGTTCATAAGAATGCTATGGAGTTTGAGTGTAAGAGCTTCGTCAATCTTTTCTTTTTTTGCGATATGTTCAAATAAATAATTTAATGCTGTCTGGTGATTTTTTGCTTCTAATTGTTCAGTCAAGCTTTTGTTTGGCAAAGCTGCGTTATCAAAAAGAATCGCTGCTGTGTCAGGTTCGGTAAGAGTGCTTCCCTCAATACTATTGCTATGGTATGTAAGCTTTAAAATAAATTGATCACGAATATCCGGATTATTTAAAATCTCATTTATAACACTTTTATATTTTATTGATTTTTGTTGCAAAGCTTGTTTTTTTGCTGTTAGTTGATTAAAGGGGATTGTTTTCTGTCCTGTTATCTCTAGAAAAAGTTCGTCAATAGAAGCTTGCATTTTTGGTCTGGGACTGGATTTTCCAGTCCACCAACTATTGAAAGCTACAAAAGACACACCGAATTTTTCGGCTAGTTTAGTTTGGGTCAACCCCAACATTCCTTGAATTATCTCCAGTTTTTGACGTGTATTCATAATAAAAATTCAACCTATAATAGATATCTATTATATTATCAAACTTTATAAAGTTTTGCAAAATATAAGAACTTTATAAAGTTATCATTTTGGTGCATTTTGATTAAAAAGGGAGTG
>MFWK01000007.1:0-27293 GCA_001786365.1 Candidatus Nomurabacteria bacterium RIFOXYD2_FULL_35_12
GCGCCAGATTTTGAGAATTCGCTTGCGAATTCAGGCATAACAGCGTGGGCGGCACTTCGTGCCGCCCACTCCTTTGTTAATTCCAAACCGAAAAGTGTGATTCTGGTGCGGGATGCAGGGATCGAACCTGCGACCTTCGCTGTGTAAAAGCGCCGCTCGTACCAACTGAGCTAATCCCGCAACTTCATTTATTTATACACTAATAAATAAGAAAATTCAAGATGTGGATAAATAGACTTGCGATATGTATACTATATATAATATACTCTACTTATGAAAGTTATAGAAAAAGAAAAGGCTCGAGTTTTACGCAAGAAAGGTTATTCCATTAATCAAATTGTAAGGGAAGCAGGTTTTTCAAAGGCAAGTGTGAGTCTTTGGGTTCGAGATATCGTACTTACAAAAGAACAAAAGAAAAATCTATCTGAAAGAGGAAGAAGTGTAGAATCTATAGAAAAAAGACGAATTAATCGTCTTTTTAATGAAAATAAAAAAAGACAGGTAATAATTGATGAGGCAAAAAAAGATTTTACCAATATTTCTTTAGAACAATTAAAGTTAATAGGAATTATTTTATATTTAGGTGAAGGAGGAAAAACTAGTCGAGGTATGGTTAGGTTGGCAAATAGTGATCCAATGGTAATAAAAATTATGATGAGGTTTTTTAGAGAAATTTGTAAAGTTCCAGACAGTAAATTTCGTGCTAGTATTCATACATTTACACATGCTAATCTAAGTAAAACAGAAAAATATTGGTCTAAAATTTCTGGAATACCATGTAGTCAATTTTTTAAAACATATATAAAACCAAGTTCAGCAAGTTTACAGAAAAGAAACACATTACCATTTGGGACGTTTGATATTTATGTATGCGATACGAAATTATTCTTAACTATTATGGGTTGGATTGAAAGAATTAAGGAACTAACTATTAATAATAAAGTATGATATCTTTTAATATTATGAAAATAAAAGTTTTATATGAAGATAAGGATATTTTAGCGATAGACAAGCCGTCTGGTATTTCAGTGCACGGTGATGGCAGGAGTAAGGAAAAAACAATTGCTGATTGGGTGCTGAAAAATTATCCAAAAATGAAAAATGTTGGAGAAGCAGAGGATGCTCAAAATTTTTATCTCCGAGGGTCCCAACCCGAAGGGGAAGGGCGCAGGAGGAAAAATTTTGAGCATCCTCTGCGACCTGGTATAGTGCATAGATTAGATCGTGATACTTCAGGTGTATTGCTCCTAGCAAAGAATCAAAAAGCTTATGAATTTTTAAAAAGTCAATTTTCCGCCCCCGCTCTGGAATTAAAAACAAAATGCGGGTTGGCGGACAGGCAGAATAGGATACGTAAGACATATGTAGCTATCGTAGATGGTTGGGTTAGATTGGACCGTGGAATTGTAAATAAGCCTATTGGCCGAAGTCCAAAAGATTTTCGTAGATATTTAGCTGGGCGTGGTGTAAAAGGAGAGCTTCGTGAAGCAATAACTCAATACAAAGTATTAAAAAGATTTAATGCTTCGGGGAAATTTACATATCTTGAAATTAGTCCTAAGACTGGGCGGACACATCAGATTCGTGTGCACATGAAATTCTTAAATCATCCTGTAGTTTGTGATTCTCTTTATAATCCAAATGGCTTAAGTTTAAAGGGTATTTCACGTATGGCTCTCCATGCTAAATCTATAGAATTCAAGAATTTAAAGGGTGAAATGGTAAAAGTAGAATCATCTCTGCCAAAAGAATTTCAAAAGATGGTAAAATAAAAATATGGAAGCTCAAACTAAATCCTGTCAAAATTGCAAGAAAGATTTTACGATAGAGCCGGAGGATTTTAGATTTTACGAAAAAATAAATGTACCAGCACCAACTTGGTGCCCAGAGTGCAGAATGATTCGGCGAATGGCTTGTGTTAACCCATGGTTTCTTTTTTGGCGTAATTGTGACAAGTGTGGAGAGCGTACTATGTCAATGTATTCTCCAAAACAAAAAATCACAGTGTACTGTCAACCATGCTGGTGGGGTGATTCTTGGGATGGCACTGAATACGCTATGGAGTATAATCCTAGTCGTCCATTTTTAGAACAAGTTAGAGAACTTTCAAACAAAACTCCTTATACGGCACTTGAAAATACTTATTTACTTAACAAGAATTGTGAATATAGTAATAGCGTAGGTTATTCAAAAAACTGCACTTTAGCTATTTGGGCGGATTATTGCGAAAATGTTTTTCACTCTTTTTTATTAAACGGGGCGAAAGACACTGCAGATTCGCTTAGAATATTTAAATCAGAGCTTATTTATGAATCAGCAGGGCAAAATGATTCTTATCGGGTTTTCTACTCAGAAGAATGCGACGCTTGTACAGATGTATGGTTTTCTCGTAATTGTTATAGCTCTATGAATTGTGTAGGTTGTGTGAATTTACGAGGAGCTTCTTATCAGATTTTTAATGTCCAATATTCTAAAGAAGATTATCTTAAAAAATTAAAAGAATTAAAGCTAGACACACGTTCTGGAATTAAAAAAATTAAAAAAAAGGCAAAAGAATTTTGGCATAAACATCCATATAGATTTTATACAGGGAATACTTTAAATTTAAATGTTACTGGAGAGTATGTATTTAATTCTAAAAATTCCAAGGAAATTTATATTGCAAGTAAAGCAGAAAATAGTAAATTGTGTCAACTTATTACAGTATCTCCTATAAAAGACTGTATGGATTATTCAGGATGGGGGAACAATGCTGAGCTTATCTATGATTCAGTAAACATCGGGGTTGATGCTAGTGATATTAAATTTTCAGTATATTCTTGGAGAGATGTAGCAAATGTGGAATACAGCCTTTGGTGCATATCGGGAAAAAATAATTTTGGTTGTGTAAACTTGAAGCGTAAAAAATACTGTATTTTAAATAAAGAATATCCAAAAGAAGAATATGAAATTTTGCGTGAAAAAATTATTGAAGATATGAAGAAAAATCCTTATGTGGATGAAAATGGTAGGGTTTGGACTTATGGAGAGTTTTTTGGAATAGGTTTTAGTAAATTTCCATATAATAATACTAATGCTTTTAAATTTTTTCCAAAAACAAAAAAAGAAGCTTTGGTTAGTGGATATACTTGGAATGATGAAGAAGAGAATCAAGCTGAGGCCACTCTTTCTGGAGAGAATTTACCAGAAACTATAAAAGAAGTTGATAATTCAATTTTAAAAGAAGTTATTTCTTGTACTACTTGTGATAGAAGATACAAAATAGCTTCGCTTGAGTTAGATCTTTTACGAAAAATGAACATACCATTACCGGATACATGCCTAAAATGTAGAGGAAAGTCTCATTTTGAGAAGCTTCAAATGCCAAAACTATATGATCGTGTATGTGCAAAATGTGGTGATGAAGTACGAACTTCTTTTGATCCTGATCGACCAGAAATAATATATTGTGTTAAATGTTACCAGCAGGAATTTTCCTAACCCCGCCATGGCGGGGCAAGTTGCCCATATAAACTTTTTATGCTAAAGTGTTTTTACTACGGTGTCCCGTTAGAAAATCAGCTTAAAAGACGGAACCACGTAGTTTATTATTTTTAATTTTTTAATGGGATGACAGCAAATAAAGTTAGTAATATTAAATTCAGCCCAGTAGATATGGAAGCTCGCAAAGAGCTTAATTTTAAAGCTGGAGACACGGTAAATGTCTGGTCTAAGATTTTAGAAGAAAAGACTGAGAAAAAGGGCGAAAAGAAAAAGAAAGATGCAAAAAAATCTGAGGCTAATAAATTCAGATTGCAGGCTTTTGAAGGTATCGTTCTAGCCAGAAAGCATGGCACAGAAATGGGTGCCACTTTTACTGTTAGAAAAATAGCTTCTGGTGTCGGAGTAGAGAGAATCTTTCCACTTTATTCTCCAATGGTAGATAAGATTGAAATAACTAAAAAATCCAACGTTCGCAGATCAAAACTTTATTACATTCGTACAAAAGCAGTGAAAGACGTTCGCAGTAAAATGCGTTCAGTAACTAATCAAGAAGAAGCAGAAGAAGTAGAGGTTTCCCCACAAGCATAAACTTTAGTATATAATTTAAATATGCGCGGGTGTTGTAACGGTAGCCAAGCCAGCTTGAGGTGTTGGTGCCCGCAAGGGCGTGGGAGTTCAACTCTCCCCCCGCGCACCAAAACAAAACTAGCATTTATCTAGTTTTTTTGGTATATATAAAGTACACGGTGCCTATGGTGTAACGGTTAACACATGAGCTTGTGGAGCTCTTGATCTGGGTTCGATTCCCAGTAGGCACCCATTTATTTTTTATTTTCTTCCAGGTGAGTTTCTACGTGATCCAGCTTTTTTTCTAGCCTGCTCAATGTGTTTTGTAGAGTTTTAATTTGAGTTTCTTCTGTTTCTATTTCGCTTTCTTCTTTTTCTTCTAATTTCTTTTCACCGACAAGTCCAGTGATAATGAGTTTTTTACCGATAAATTCCGAAACAAAGATGCCAGTCAAAAGCAGAATAGCAAGACCGACAATAAAAGACATAATGCTGGTCATATTTATATCGTCTGCGATATGCCATATTCCACGCCAGAATAATACTACTCCGACACCTCCAATAAGCGCATAAAGTATGGGGTAGCGACTTAATTTTATCCTTATTTTATTTTCTATTTTATTTAAAAATTGCATATTATCTTTTATTATAATAATGTTAAACTGATTATACACCAATAACACAATTGTTTCTATGAGTGAAAATAATATATGGAGTAATAAAAATCTTGTCAAAGTATTGAATGATGGTGGCGTGGTGGTCATGCCTACGGACACTTTGTATGGAATCGTTGGGAAAATAGAGAGTGAGCAAGTGGTAAACAGAATTTACGAATTACGAAAACGTGCACCAAACAAGCCTTGCATCATTTTGATTTCTAATATTAAAGATTTAGAAAAATTTTCAATAATTATTTCAGAAAAACAAAAAGAAGTACTAGAAAAATATTGGTTAAAAAATACAGAACCATTAAGTGTTGTTTTAGATTGTCAAAATGAGGAATTCGAGTATCTGCATCGTGGCACAAATTCACTGGCTTTTCGTTTACCAGCGCAAATAGGTTTACAAAATTTATTAAAAGAAACAGGTCCGCTGATTGCTCCCTCAGCTAATACGGAGGCAATGCCTCCGGCGCTAAACATCACTGAAGCAAAAAAATACTTCGGCCCCGTTAGAGAACGCCCTGCCGAAGGCAGTGCTTCTGTCACCTTGGGGCGACCCTTCTCTAACGGGGTTGATATGTATGTAGATGGTAGGACAATTAATGGTAAGGCTTCAAAGGTGATTAGACTAGAAAAAGATGGTTCAGTGGAGGTTTTAAGGGATTGACATAGACTCTCACTGGGGGTATAATATAGGTAGTTTGTTGTAGTAGTCTTGGCTTATTTCACGATTCCTAACAGAGTCGTGGGTCAAGAAGTTAGCATTAGAGGCATTATGAGGACAGAAAACAGAGATTGGTTTGGGCTGAAGTTTGGCGATTTCATTGCCATTTTCTTAGCAAATGGGTCGGGGTTTTCAAGTCTGCTCAATGAGGAACTCAAGAAGAGCAAGAGCCTCACGGACGCATTCTTCAACAACTAGACCAAGAAGTGAGGGTAACATCAAGCCGTTCCACCCCGGAGGAATAAAGCCGGACCGGAACGGCTTTTCATTTGCTTAATTGACAAAAGATTAGTTTGGGTGCAAAGTAAAAATATATAAGGTTCTTTTAAATAACGTTTCGCCACAGCAGAAAGTAGCTTAAAAGTGATTTAGGCTATTATCTGTTGTAGGCGAAACCAAAATGGTTAGTCTCACAACGATATTCAAGGAGAGCGAACATGTATTTAGTTACTGCAAAAGACATGAAAGGGACAACAGAACAAACACCAGAAACCTTCCTTCGTGCCGGTGGAGGAGTATTCCACATCGGCCATACGGACACGAGAATAACATTGGCCGAAATCTGCACGGGTGGGGTCGTCGATCCAAAGGGACTTCTTCGCCACGTTGGGAAGGGTCTGTCGGTTTCGACCACTGATTCGATGAAGATCGTCTCCTACGATCTGGCCAAGAATGGTTGCCTGCTCGACATCTTTCGGAGTCTTGGCAGGGACCGACCTCGTTTTCGCTTCCAGAGCGAAATCGTGGAGTTTCTTGTTTGCTTTGGACTCTGTCCCAATCCGGCAGATGAAAAGAAACTGATGGCTTACAAGATCTTGGGCGAGGGTTGGACAAACACCTTCGAGTTCGAAGATGTTCCTATCGTCGTGGATGTGGTCTTGGACGGTTTTAGTCATCCTGGTCGTTTCAAGGCCATCGTGAGTGAGTTGTTGGATCCTCGTGAACTGAAGTACGAGAATCCGCATCGTTTCTTTTTCCCACTGCGTGGGTAGCAACGGTAAGTCTCCGTTGCACTAACATCATATTGGAAGTACACCGTCGAGGTGGGGAAACCTGCTCGGCGGGTTTCTTTTTTTAGTTAGACTTTTGCTATACTGAATAAGTACATGAAAATACAGAACAATTACAATTTATCTAAATTAAACACTTTTGGCATTTTAGCCAAAGCGAAGTTTTTTGTAGAAATTAATAATGAAACTGATTTAAAAGAGCTTTTTGATATAGGAGAATTCAAAAATAATGAGAAATTGTTTCTTGGTGGAGGGAGCAATGTTTTATTTACAAAAGATTTTGATGGTTTAGTAATTTTTAATAAATTAAAAGGTATAGAGATTCTTAAAGAAGATTCAAAAAATGTTTTGATAAAATCTATGGGAGGAGAAATGTGGCACGACATTGTAATTTTTTCTGTGGAGCGTAATTTGTGGGGGATTGAGAATCTTGCATTTGTTCCCGGGACGGTCGGTGCTGCGCCAATACAAAACATAGGAGCTTATGGAGTGGAATTAAAAGATACCTTGGAAAATGTTGAGGTCTTTGATATTGAAACAGGAGAAAAGAAGGTTCTCGATAAAGAAGAATGTAAATTTGGTTACAGGGATAGTGTTTTCAAGAATGAATTGAAAGGAAAATATTTTATTACGGCTATTACTCTCAAATTAAGCAAAACACCTGCCCGCCAATTGGCAGGCGGGGAAAATAAAAAGAAGATATATCCTGCCTTAGAAAAATATTTGGTGGAAAATAAAATTGAAATTAAAAATTCTAAAGATATAAGTGATGCGGTGACAGCTATCAGAAAGAGTAAGCTTCCAAATCCGGAAGTTATTCCAAACGCTGGCAGTTTTTTCAAGAATGTTTTTGTGAAAGAAATAGAATTTAAAAAGTTACAAAAAACTTATCCAAATATTCCTTTTTTTAAAGAAAATGGAGAAATAAAAATCCCATCTGGATGGCTCATCGAACAATGTGGTCCTGCAAACGGGACAAGTTGGAAAGGATATAGGCTCGGCAATGTCGGTGTGCATGATAAACAAGCGTTAGTTTTGGTGAATTATGGCGGAGCGACAGGGGAAAAGGTTTTGAATTTAGCCAATAAAATTATAGCCAATGTTAAAGAAAAATTTGGACTTAAACTTACACCAGAAGTCAATTTGATTTGATAGCTTTTTGGGAGTATAATTTATGGATCCCGTTAGAAGTTTACAAAAAATGATTTCACGGGGAATATAATTTTGATTATTATTTAATTTAGGTAAAAGTAAACAAATACACTTTTACTTCTAACGGGATGGAAATACAAGAAGAAATTAAGAATAAATTGTTTAAGGTAATTGTTGTTTTGTTGATTATTTTATCAGTTTATTTTGTTGTCAAAATATTTTCTGAAATAAAGAAAGGCAGTTTGCTTGGTCAAAGTGATCAGCCAGCAACTATTTCATTTACTGGTCATGGAGAAGTTAATGCTGTGCCAGATATTGCCAGTGTGTATTTTACAATTAGCAAAGATGCAAAAACAGCCAAAGATGCTCAAGCCAGTGTCGCAGTTGTCGAGAAGAAAGCTCTGGATTTTCTAAAATCAAAAGATATAGCAGATAAAGACATAAAGACATCAAATGCATCTGTTTATCCAAAGTATGAATACAAGCAAGCAGTATGCCCGCAACCAGTTTCCATAGGAGCTCCGGATGGAGTTGTCTCTCCGTCTTATTATTGTCCTTCTGGCAAACAAGTTCTCACAGGTTATACAGCTAGTGAAAGCATTACAGTAAAAATAAGAAAGGTAGATGACGCAGGTATTGTCATGCAAGGCTTGGGTGAGGCAGGTGTTTCTGATTTAAGTGGTCCAAATTTTACAATTGATAAAGAAGATGCATTAAAAGCTGAAGCACGAAAGCTCGCTATCAAAGATGCGAAAGATAAAGCAAAAATATTGGCTAAAGATTTAAATGTCAGTTTGGTAAAGATTACGAGTTTTTATGAAAATAGTAATGGTTATCCTATGATGTATGCCTCTGCTATGGAAAAGGCGATAGATTCTAGAACCCCAGCTCCAGCTGAACTTCCAAAAGGTGAAAATACAATCAGCTCTGATGTGACGATAACTTACGAAATAAGGTAGGTGCATAAGTTCAGAAACATATGAGACTCCTTTAATCAAAAGGAGAAATGCGTCAATTTAACAAATTCAAAGGTACAAAGGGGTTCATCACCATCTGGCAAAGAGTGATACGCTTTCGGTATATGATTACCGAACAAGCAAAAGAAAGGTGTCGGATTCTTGCATTCTGGGAGAAATACGGGGATTTGGCGACTAAAGAAGCTTTTAAGGTTTCTAGACCCACTTTGTTCAGATGGCAGAGTACTTTACAAAAAGGAGATGGAAAACTAGAAGCGTTAAACAAAAAGAGCACAGCACCCAAAAACAAAAGAAAACGCATCATTCCTAAACAAGTTCAAGATTTCATTCTAACGGAAAGAAAATTCGATCCGCATCTGTCTAAAGACAAGCTTTCGATATTAATGAGAGAAGACAAGGTAGCAGACTTGTCTTCTTCCACCGTTGGCAGAATGTTGGATGATCTAAAGAAACAAAAAATACTTCCGAACCCAAAACATATTTCATACCATGCTAAGACAGACACTTTTCATGAGAAAATGAAGCTAAAACGCAAGAAACTGCGTTCCAAGGGTCATACTGAGGGTTTAGTAAAAGCGGATTCAATTGTGCGATTTACGAATGGAATCAAGAGATACATCGTTACCGCTATCGACAAAGAAACAAAATTTGCTTTTGCCTACGCCTACAAAAATCATTCATCGAGTGGAGCCACTGATTTCATGAAGAAATTTAAAAATGTTGCTCCCATATCATTGACTCATGTACAAACAGACAATGGTAGTGAGTTCGCAAAACACTTCGAAGTATTTCTTGAAAAGAACGACATTGTTCATTTTCATACCTACCCTAGAACTCCAAAAATGAATTCCGAAATTGAAAGATTTAACCGAACTCTCTCCGATGCTTTCATTAAACAACATAGAATGCTCCTAGCCTATGATATTAATGCCTTTAATCAAAAGCTGATTGATTGGCTTCTGTGGTACAACACCAGAAGACCTCACTGGTCGCTTGGATTAATTTCTCCTTTGAGGTATATTGTGAGTACATTAACAGAAGAAAAGTCTCATATGTTATGGACGGATACAGTAGGTTGACTATTCCAACTAAAAAGAGTAGTATTAAAAGAGCCCTGAGAGGGGCTTTTTTAAGAGGCTAAAAGATTATTAGAAATTTTAAATATTATTTATGTCAAAAATTACTGAGTATTTTAAGGAAACAAGAGGAGAATTGAAGCATGTAATATGGCCTTCCAGAAGTCAGACTCTTTATTACACTTTGATTGTCATAGTTTTGTCCGTCGTCGTCGCATATTATTTAGGTGTTTTTGATTTTATTTTTTCCAAAGGTTTGGAGATCATAATTAATCGTTAGATTTAGGATAAATTTTTTATGAAACAAGAAGAACAAGGAGCTAGAAATTGGTATGCTATTCATACTTATGCCGGATATGAAAACGTAGTTTTACGTAATTTGAAACAGCGTATTGATTCTCTAGGTATGAACGACAAGATTTTTAATGTTATCGTTCCGATTGAAAAGAAAATAAAAATAAAAGGAGGCAAGAGGGTAGAAGTAGAAGAAAAGATTTACCCTGGTTATGTTTTGGTGGATATGATTGTTACAGATGATTCTTGGTATGTAGTTCGCAATACTCCCCGAGTTACTGGTTTCGTCGGTGCAGGAGTAAACCCAGTTCCACTTAAAAAAGAAGAAGTAGATTATCTCTTCAAGAAAATGGGTGCTGGCACAGCTAAACACAATATTGACATGACGATAGGGGAAAGTATTTTAATAACAGATGGCCCATTTAAAGATTTAGAAGGTAAAGTTAATTCAATTGATCAAGAACGTGGAAAAGTAAAAGTGCTCGTTTCTATGTTCGGTCGGGAAACTCCAGTCGAGCTCGACTTCTTGCAAGTTAAGAAGATTTAAGCTAATCTACAAATATAAATAAATTTATGGCAAAGAAAATAACAAAAAAAATAAAACTACAAATTCAGGCTGCAAAGGCTACTCCTGCGCCTCCTCTTGGACCTGCGCTTGGACAAGCTGGTATAAACATCGGGGACTTCGTCACCAAGTTCAATGCTGCAACGGCTAAAATGGCTGGAGATAAAGTCGGTGTTTCTATCACTGTTTATGATGACCGCAGTTATGATTTTGTTGTTAAAACTCCTCCTGTAACTGGCCTTATTTTAAAAGCAGCTGGTGTAGAAAAAGGTTCAGGCACGAATGCAAAAACTAAAGTTGGAAAAATAACTCGCGCTCAAGCTTTGGAAATAGCTAAAAAGAAAATGAAAGATTTTAACTCAAAAGATGACGAAGGAGCAATCAATATCGTTGCCGGCTCTGCTCGAAGTATGGGGATAGAAGTAATTTAAATTACTTCTATCGGTCGGAGCGCGACGGCGCGAGACGTGTCCAGACAATTTTTAGCAAAAAAATATGTGTGGATTGATGTTGTGTAGAAGTTAAAGACTAAAATCTTGAAGAAAAAAAGACAGTTTCCATATTTAACTAATCTTGTAAAAAAACTTGCACCGAAAATAGGCGCGAGGGTTATTGTTGAACCCGAATGGGGAATCGTGGCACAAATTATTTATCCAAATGGTGTGGTGAGGTCATTGCGTTATTATTCTTTAGATTTAAATCACATTGCTTCTGCTGATGTTGCTAAAGATAAAGATTATGCAAAGTTTTTTATGCAAAAGCTCGGTTATCCTGTGGCTGAAGGAGAAACATTTTTTAAAGATTCTTGGGCAAAAGCTATAAAAAGTAAACGCACAATTTCATCCGGAATAAAATATGCAAAAAGTCTTGGATATCCGGTGATTGTAAAACCAAATAGTCAAAGCCAAGGTTCCGGTGTTTCTGTGGCTTTTAATGATAAAGAAATACGCTCTAAACTCTTGGAGGTATTTAAAAGTGACAAGATTGCCATCATTGAAAGATATTTACCAGGGAATGATTACAGAATTGTAGTTTTAGATGGGGAAGTTATTTCAGCTTATGAACGTATTCCACTTTCAGTAATTGGTGATGGAAAAAGTTCTGTATTTTCACTTTTAAAACAAAAACAAAAAGACTTTATTTTAAATAAAAGAGATACTAGAATAGATTTTTCGGATAAAAGAATTAAAGATAAATTAAATAAACAGAATTTAAATTTTAAAAGTATTTTAGAAAAAGGGAAGCAGGTTTTTCTTTTGGATAATGCAAATTTATCTACCGGTGGGGATTCTGTGGATGTCACAAATACTATACATAAAGAATTTCAAAAAATTGCTGTAGAACTTACAAAAAAGATGGGACTTCGAATAGCAGGAGTGGATGTCATGGTTACAAAAGGTAATATTACTAAAAATCCTAAAGATTGTAGTTATTTTATTATTGAAATCAATGCTGCGCCGGGGCTGGATCATTATGTGACTACCGGAAAAGCCCAAAAAGAAATTGTTGAATCAATGTATTTAAAAGTTCTTAAAGCGCTTGGAAAAAAAGACTAAATTATTTAAAATTTTTCCACATCATGGATTCTTTTGGTAGTTTTTCTTTGTTTCCGTATTTAGCGCTAGCTTTTTTATTGTAAAGTCTTTCTACTTTTCCTTCCACAACATAATAAATAAGTTGAGCTATTGGCATTCCTGGATAGATACGAACTGGTTTTGAAGTTGATACTTCCATTGTCCAAAATCCACAAAATCCTACATCACCTTTACCAGCAGTGGCATGGATATCGATACCAAGTCGTCCGGTTGAAGATTTTCCTTCTAGAAATGGTACATGTTTATGAGTTTCTGTGTATTCTGTCGTAGTACAGAGATATAGTTTGTTTGGTTTTAAAATATAACCTGTTTCTGGGATTTCAAAATGCTTAATTTTGTTATGTTTTTTGGCATCAAGAGTTTTGTCTACATATTGTGCAAAGTATTTACTTAGATGCACATCATAAGAATTTCCTCCCATATTTTTTATATTAAAAGGTTTTATTGCAATACTTCCTTTTTTTATTTCTTCAAGAATTTTTTTATCGGATAAAATCATGTTGTAAGTTTCGCATAATTAATTATTTTGTCAATTTTATATATTCTGCAAATTCTATATCGTATTTATTTAATGCGTCTTTTTTATGTATTTCACTTTTCACTTTTTTCCATTTATTTTTATCTATTAGGGGGAAGAATATCTCAGCATCAGGAAAAGATGCGTCTACATGGGTGATATAGAGTTTGTCGGCTCTGTCTATAAATAATTTATAAATCATTCCTCCACCGATAATAAAATTTTCTTCGTCTTTTTTTGAAGTTTTTTCTAGAAGATTCATAAGTTCATCAACGGAATATACCACCTCGGCTCCTTCTTTTTTAAATGAATTGTCTTGAGTTATGATGATATTTCTGCGGTTTGGAAGTAGTCGGCCAATTTGTTTACCATCTTTATCTTTTGCTAAAGATTCAAAAGTTTTTTGCCCCATTATTACTGTGCGACCCTTTGTAGTCTCCTTAAAATGTTTCATATCAGCAGGTAAAGACCACAGAAGATCATTTTTTTTTCCAATTTCATTATTTTTACCAATTGCAACAATTATTGAAATCATAAATTATACAGCGATGGGGGCTTTTATTGCCTCATGAGGATTATAATCAATTAATTCAAAATCATCTATTGTAAAATCTTCTATTTTATTTTTATTAGGATTTATTTTCATTTCTGGTAATGGACGGATGTCGTTTCGGCGGGTGAGTTGAAGTTTTGCTTGTTCAATATGGTTTGAATATAAATGTACATCTCCTCCGGTCCAGACGAATTCTCCTGTTTCCAGTCCGCAGATTTGAGCAATAATCATTGTGAATAGGGAATATGAAGCAATATTAAAAGGAACACCTAGAAAAGTATCACAAGAACGTTGGTAAAGCTGGCAAGAAAGTTTACCATTTACGACATAAAACTGAAAAAGCAGATGACATGGGGGGAGTCCAGCTTTTGCCATTTCTTCCAAGTCCGCCACATTCCAAGCTGACACAATAATACGACGCGAATCAGGATTTTTCTTTATTTCTTCTATTACATTTGCGAGTTGGTCTATATGTTTTCCATTTGGTGCGGGCCAGTTTCTCCATTGATAACCATAAATAGGCCCCAAGTTGCCATATTCTTTCGCGAAATTTTTATCTGTTTTTATTTTTTCCACAAATTCTTGCATACCACTTTTCCATTCTGGAGAATTTATTTCTGGTATCTTGATTTTATTTCTAATTAAATACGCTTTGTATGGCCATTCGTCCCAAAGATGGACGTTGTTGTCTGCTAAATATTTTAGATTTGTATCGCCTCGCATAAACCAGATGAGTTCATGGATTAAAGATTTTATCGGCATTTTTTTAGTAGTAAGGAGAGGGAAGCCGTCAGCAAGATTAAAACGCATTTGATAGCCGAAAATGCTTTTTGTTCCTGTTCCTGTGCGGTCAGTTTTTACAGCGCCATTTTCCAGAATGTGTTCTAAGAGGTCTAGATATGATTCATCAGCGTGTTTACCATTTAGTTTACTTTGCATAATTTCATTATAGCTTTTTGATACAATTTTAAAACATTGACAAATTAATGATAAAATGCTATTCTTTAAACATCATTCTCATCTAATAAATTTTGGGAGTGACCCAAAATAAACAATAATAAGATGTATAAACAACATTCTACAACTCCAAAGAAATTTGGAGGTCATACTTCTACTTTTAAATCTAAATCTCATTTTGGAGCTCCTAAACCTACCCGCCGTTCTTTTGGTGGGTTGAATAATTCTCGCCCTCGTTTTGGACCTGCCCGCAATGCCAAGCATAGCTTTGCAGGCGGGGGTGGAAGACCAATACACAAAAAAAGATTTGGTGGTGGAAGAGGCGAGCGGATAGATTTTTCTCGTTTTATTAAAAAAAGCAACCAAAAAGACCACAGCGAAGAAAAGCCTTATGTTTCAAAACATACTTTTGCCGATTTTCCTTTCAATCCTCAACTTCATAAAAATATAAAAGGTGCTGGATTTATAGACCCGAGACCAATTCAAGACCAAGCAATACCTATAGTCCTAGCAGGACGAGACGTTTTTGGTATGGCAAATACTGGCACAGGTAAGACAGCGGCCTTTTTGCTTCCTTTGATTGAAAAAGTTGCTAAAACTAGAGGATTAAATAAAAGAGAAATGATTTTGATAATGGCTCCAACTCGTGAATTGGCACTACAAATAGAAAGTGATTTTAAAACTTTAGCTTTTGGTTTCGGAATGTTTTCTGTGGCTTGCGTGGGAGGATTGCCGATAATGAAACAGATCCGAGAAATAAAGCTCGGGGTTTCATTTGTCATCGGTACACCGGGACGTTTGCGAGATTTGATTGATAAAAAAGTTCTAGACTTGTCTACTTGTCACAGCGTAGTTTTGGACGAGGCAGACAGAATGTTAGATATGGGATTCAGAGATGAGATGGTTTACATAATCGGCAAAACCGCGAAAGAACGCCAGACCCTTTTCTTTTCTGCGACCCTTTCTCCAGATATAAAGAAATTAACAGAACATTATTTAAAAGATCCCGTTTTTATTTCCGTTGTTTCCGGAGAGACAGCAAAAAATATTGACCAAGATGTGATACGTTACAGAACCAAAGAAGAAAAATTAGAAAAATTGCACGAAGTTTTGAGAAAAGATGGCTCCGATAAAGTTCTCATTTTTCGCGAGATGAAACACAGTGTGGATACTTTAGCAAAAGAATTACATGCGTCAGGGTTTAAAGTGGGCGGAATTCACGGCGATAAGAGAAGTCGAGAACGCATCCGTATTCTTGAATCATTTAAAAAAGATCATATCAATATATTAATTGCGACAGATGTGGCAGCGAGAGGTCTCGATATTCCGGACGTTACGCATGTAATAAATTATGATGTACCACAAACTTATGATACTTATGTGCATCGTATCGGCCGAACTGGCCGTTCCGGTAAAAAGGGGAATGCTCTCACTTTCGTTCCGGCATAGTGGTATAATGGAGGCATGTCTCCATTTGAGTTTAAAAAAATAGAAATTCTGAAGCCAGAATTAATTTCTGACTATAGGTTAAAGCATAAATTACCTGAGGTGAATTCGAGCAAGACTAAAAAAATGGGACATATTGGTTGTGCTATTGAATACAAGAATGGAGCAGTAATTCAAGTCATTGATATTAAAAGCATGAAGGTCAATCCTGAAAATCCACCTGTGGCAATTAGTTGTCTGGGGTCAGGTGAAAATTCTCCAGGACAAAGAGCTAAGTAAAAAAACCTCACAATCAGACGACCGTCCTAATATGGTATACTTTATATATGCAAAAAAATTGGCAAGATGAAGCATCTTTTGGTGATTTTATTATTAGTCATTTGTTATCTTGTAGTTCTACGAGAATTCAAAAGAAAATACTTTTTGAATTAGTACGAAAAAGACGAATGTTGAATAGGCAGGTATTCAATAATAATTTATATAGACTTAAAAAGAAGGGAATGTTGGATTTTTCTAATAGAGATATTATTTTTAATAAAAATACTTTAAGACGAAATACTCTCTTTGCAAAGATACAAGCAAAACCGGCAGGGGATACAAAAGTTATGGTTTTGTTTGATATACCAGAAAAGAAAAGAAAGATTCGAAATTGGTTGCGTTTGCAGTTGAAACTGTGGGACTTTGAAATGTTACAGCAAAGTGTTTGGCTTGGAAAAGGCCCCTTGCCAAAAGATTTTACTATTCGCCTTGATTTACTTGGTGTTGGTAAGTGCGTGAAAATATTTAAAATTGAAAGTATAAAAGCGTAAAAATAAACACCACTTTCAGACGGCCGTCTGAAAGTGGTTTGGTGTGTTATTTAATAGGTTGAAAAGGGAAAAAGGGTAACATGTTGATTTTTGTATTAGTGTGAATAGAAAATATTTTAGTGTTAACTATTTAGATAAATAATTAATTATTCCTTTTCTTGCCAAGTATGTGCTAACGTCTACTTCATCCATTGAGATGTCTGAGACAATGTGTCTGGTTTCTATAAAATTTTTACACCATTTTCTGAATTCAGTGTCAGTAACTTCTTCCGGATCAAGTGCATTTAAAGTTTCAAACTTTTCTTCTCGTTTTACTCGAATCGGAAGTTCATTTTTTGTTTTATTAAATCTTTCAGGTTGTATAAAATTTATCATGCTTTGATTAGTCCGGCTTTGAGGAGGGTGACATAAGCGCCATTTTTCTTCATTGTGCGCATACCTTGGGTGGAGATTTTTATATTTATGAATTTATTTATCTCAGGCACAAAAATTCTCTTCTTCTGAAGATTTAGATGCTTACGGACTGTGCCAGTAGGGTTAAACTTTGTGGCACGGGTTCTATTGGAGTATCCGCCTCCGAGGAGTGAAGTCTTTTTTGTTATGGCACATGTTTTCATATTGATTACAAAATGCTATCATAAAATCCATATGGATGCAACCAATATGATATTTTATATAGCGATACTCGTGATGTCTATTGTGATTCACGAAGTTGCTCATGGTTTCATGGCAGAATATTTTGGTGACAAGACTGCGCGTTTTGCCGGTCGTTTGACTTTGAATCCTATCAAACATCTAGACCTTTTCGGTTCTATTATTTTGCCGATAGTTTTAGTTGTATCTCAATCTCCATTTTTACTCGGTTGGGCAAAACCAGTTCCTTACAATCCGGATAATTTGAGTAATAGAAAATGGGGGACTATGTGGGTCGCCGTGGCTGGTGTCTTGGCAAATTTTTCTTTGGCTCTTATTTTTGGAATCATTATTCGTTTTACATATGATATGGCTTTGCCTTCTGGTTTTTATTTTATAACTTCTGTAATTGTTGTAATAAATTTAGCTTTGGGTATATTTAATTTAATTCCCATTCCTCCGCTCGACGGTTCTAAAATACTTTTTTCTCTTTTGCCTGAGTCGGCTACAAATTTTATAAATACCTATGAGCAATATTCGCTCGTAATACTTCTCGTATTTATTGTTTTCTTTTCTAATTCTTTGTCGCCGATATTAGGGTCTCTTTTCAAACTTTTCACAGGATTATCTTTCTAACAGGTCTTGCCCGCACACTTAATAGCACGAAGTTGCTTTTGCAACGCACCCTTGGTGCATCGTGCTGTTAAGTGTGCGGGCTTGCGTTTTAGATATGTTTATAGTAAATTATGAGCTGAGTCTTCGGACTCTTTTATTTTAGTCTTATGCCAACAATCAATCAATTAATCAAGAAAAATAGAGTAAAAGCTCACCCGAAAGACAAGACGGTGGCTTTGACGCGTGGATTCAATGTCCTAAAAAACAGACCTGTATTTTTCTCTAGTCCTTTCAAAAGAGGTGTTTGCACCAAGGTTTCCACTACTACTCCTAAAAAGCCAAACTCCGCTCTCCGAAAGATTGCCCGTGTTCGTCTTACAAATGGTATGGAAGTTACTGCTTATATCCCAGGTGAAGGACACAATCTGCAAGAGCACTCAGTGGTGATGATTCGTGGAGGACGTGTGAAGGACTTGATCGGAGTAAGATATCACGTTGTTCGAGGAGTATTAGACACACAGGGAGTAGAAAAGAGGAGACAAGGACGATCCCTCTATGGAAACAAAAAGCCTAAAGAAGCAAAAGCGAAATAGTAAAAAGTTTATAAAGTTATAAAGTTCATAAAGTAATATGCGAAGAAAAGTTAAAAATCGAAATATAGTTGCCCCTGACTTCATCTACAATTCTACAAAATTGGAGAAGTTTATAAATTACATTATGTGGTCCGGAAAAAAGGAAACTGCCCGCAAGGTCATGTATGCCACTTTTGATGTGATCAAAGAAAAGACAGGCAATCCAAATCCTCTTGAGGTTTTTGATTTAGCTATGAGAAATGCCGGTCCTTCTACTGAAGTTCGTTCAAAGCGTATCGGAGGTGCAAACTATCAGATTCCTATCGAAGTCCGACCAGAAAGAAAGCTCGCTCTAGCTATGCGATGGATTCGTGATGCTGCACGAGGGGGAAAGGGGAAGCCAATGCATTTGAAACTTGCAGATGAATTAATTGCCGCTTCAAAGAACGAAGGTTCTGCTATTAAAAAGAAAGAAGATACGCACAAGATGGCCGAGGCAAACAAAGCTTTCGCCCATTTTGCTTGGTAGTAATATGAAAAATTTCTCTTTTCTTAGGGTTGTAGGAATTTTACTTATTATATTTTCTGTTCTCGTTGCGATAGTTTTTTATTTAATTTTTTTATCTGTTGGTGGTCTTACAGATGGTGTTTCAGAACATCCTTCATTTTTCTCATCGATTCCTTTCGCAATTCCTTTTTTTATGTTTGTGATTGGTGTATTTATTCTTATTATAAAAAAATATTTAAAATAATATATGGAACTAGATTATTTTAATTTTACATATTTACGCTATAGCGTATATATGTAATTTGATATATAATTAGCAAATGGCTTATTATAAAGGTATGCGGGTGAATGCTCTTGGCTTGCCAGTTTCAAAAGATAATACTAGAACTCGCATAAAAAAGAAAAATAGAAAGAGGAATTTTTATCATACGGCATTTTCTTCGCCGTTTAATGAGACTTCACCAAAAAATTTAATTTTAATGTATGACGTTATTGAAGAAAAAAAGAAGGAGAGGGATTGGTTTCGCCGACAATTGAAAAATTTTGATTATATAATGATTCAAAGGAGTGTCTGGGTTGGACCTTCGCCTTTACCGAAAGAATTTTTGGATTATGTAAAAGGGATTGGCTTGCAGGATCATCTAAAGACGTTTAAATTAGCCAAAGCTTATACTGGGGAAGGGAATAACATTTAGCTTTTTATCTCTTATTTACATATTTACGCTATCGCGCATATATGTCATTTTTATATCCATGTTTGACTTCATATATTTAGGGGAATATAGTTAAAGTATTAATATTTAACATTAAAAATTTATGTTTAATAAACTTAATATATTCGAAAGATTGACGGAGAAAGCTAGAATAGTTGATGCGGTAACTGCTCCAATTATAATTACTGGTTTAGCTTTAGTAGGCTTGTCTAATCATTTTGAAAAAGATAATACGCCAGATTTTGGTCCGAATGCTCCTGCTATAAAAATGACGAATTCTGGTGGAAAATTAATCTTAGAACAAAATGGTAAAAGTTATTCTTTGGAACTTAGTAAATTAAAACCTGAACAAATCGAAAAACTAGCAAAGCTAAATCCAGAGTTTGAAAGTTTTCTTAATAACGGTCCAATAAATGTAATAGACGTAAACAAAAAGAATTAACGAATAAAGTCTCCTAAAAACCACCTAAGAGTGGTTTTTAGTTTGCAAAAAATAGACAAACAATGTATATTGTTTGTAGCGCATTTGGCGCTTTTTTATTACTTAATTTAGTCAACTTAGATTTATGGAAAGAGATTATCCTTTAGAAAAAGTTAGAAATTTTGGAATTATCGCGCACATTGATGCGGGCAAGACGACCACGACAGAACGCGTGCTTTATTACACCGGAAAGAAACATAAAATCGGTGAAGTGCATGAAGGAGAAACCACCACTGACTGGATGGAACAAGAACGAGAACGCGGAATCACCATTACTTCTGCGGCAGTTACTTGTTTTTGGAATCCTACTTACGCTCCGACAGATAAGACAAAGAAACATCGTTTCAATATTATCGATACTCCAGGGCACATTGACTTTACCGTAGAGGTCAAGCGTTCTTTGCGTGTGCTCGACGGCGCCGTTGTTGTATTTGATGGCGTGGCTGGTGTAGAACCTCAATCAGAAACAAACTGGAGATATGCCGATGAAGCTAAAGTTCCTCGTGTCTGTTTCGTAAACAAACTAGACCGAACCGGTGCATCTTTTGAACATTCTTTTGCAACTATTTTAGATAGACTTACAAAAAAGGCAGTTCGTATGCAGATTCCTATCGGCCTCGAAGAAAAACATGAAGGAGTTATTGATTTGCTTCGCATGAAGGCTTATTACTTTGAAGGTGACATGGGAAATAAAGTTATTGAAAAAGACTTAGATTCTTTGCCTGAAAATTTAAAAAAAGACGCGGAAAAATATCATTCTGAATTGGTGGAAAAAATAGTAGAGACAGATGATGTCATGATGACTGAATACCTTGAGGGGATGATTCCTGGTTTTGATGTTTTAAAGAAAACTCTCCGCAAGGCAGTTATTGCAAATCAGATTTTCCCAGTTTTTGCCGGTTCTGCTTTAAAAAATAAAGGTGTTCAGCTTGTGCTCGATGCCGTTATAGACTACTTGCCAGCTCCTACAGATATTGCCGCAATTTCTGGAACAGACCCAGACAATGACGATGCTCCTATTGCTAGACATGCTTCAGACGCAGAACCTTTTTCTGCTCTTGCCTTCAAAGTGGCGACTGATCCATTCGTAGGACAACTCATTTTCTTTCGTGTTTATTCTGGAACACTTTCAGCCGGCAGTTATGTTTATAATCCCCGCACTCGAAACAAAGAACGCATCGGCCGTATTTTACGAATGCATGCAAACGATCGTGAAGAAGTAAAACAAGTTTTTGCTGGAGAGATTGCTGCAGCAGTTGGATTAAAAGATACAATCACTTCCGATACTCTTTGTGATGAAGAAAATCCAATTATTTTGGATAGAATAGTTTTCCCTGAACCGGTTATTTCTCTACGTATTGAACCAAAGACAAAAGCTGACCAAGAAAAAATGGGTATGGCGCTTAACCGTCTTGCTCAAGAAGACCCTACTTTTAAAGTTTCAACTGATCAAGAAACAGGCGAGACTATCATCGCTGGAATGGGAGAATTACATTTGGAAATCATTGTGGACCGTATGAAACGTGAGTTTACCGTGGAAGCAAATGTCGGCAAGCCTCAGGTGGCATACAGAGAGACAATCAATGGTCATTCCGAAGCAGAAGGAAAATACATCAAGCAATCCGGTGGACGCGGAAACTATGGTCACGTGAAAATAAAAGTAAAACCAATGGAAGTCCTTACAAAAGAAGAATTGGAAGACTTGCCAAAGAATACAAAACGTTCTGTTGGTTTTGAATTTATAAATACAATTAAAGGTGGAGTTATTCCTCAAGAATATATCGCGCCTTGTGAAAAGGGATTCAAAGAAGGTTTGGATCGTGGAGTTTTGGCTGGATTCAAAATGGTGAATGTTTCTGTGGAACTTTGGGATGGTAGCTATCACGAAGTTGACTCAAATGAAATGGCTTTCAAAATCGCTGCCTCTATGGCTGTGCAAGACGCATGCCGAAGAGCAAATCCTGTAATCTTGGAACCGATGATGAAAGTAGAAGTTGTCACTCCAGACAAGTTCATGGGAGACGTCACAGGAAATCTTTCTTCAAAGCGAGCCCTCATCGAAGGTATGGAAGATAGGGGAATGAATAAAGTTATTAAAGCCATCGTGCCTCTTTCTGAAATGTTCGGGTATATGACAGGACTTCGCTCAATGACCGAAGGCCGTGCTTCTTTCACAATGGAATTCTTCCGCTACGACATGGTGCCAAACAATGTCGCTGAAACTATCATTTCAGCTAGGAAATAAAAGATATTTTTAAGCTTTACTTTTTCTAAAAAATATGTTATGCTATTTTTTAGTGTTTTTATGTTCTTTTTATATTTTCAAATAGTTTGCATGCAGAATTTTGGAAAGCTGTAACAGGTTTCCAAAATTCTGCGTGCGTAAACAAATCGTAGTGCAGATTTTCGTTGAAGAAGGCTGACGGAATGCACATAGAGGTATTTCGTAGGAGTGCTATCTTCAAAAGAGAAATAGTGCAGTGTGGTATGAAGAAGAAGGAGCGTTATGGTAAAGAAGAAAATAGTTTCAGTAGTCGTTCCAGAGATTGGGTCGCGGGGTCCTCAGAATTTGGACGAGGCCGTCGCGGCAAGTGCAGGTGGCAAGGTGGTGATGTTTGGGTGCATCCGTTGCGTGAACGAGATGGTTGAGGATGGTGGCTTTCATTCCCTAGCCCGCGCTCGGAGCTTGGTGGGTTTCCGTGAACGCGAAGCCGAGGCGATGAGGCGCATGGGGCTCACGTTTGCTCGTTGAGCCGGCAAGACATCAACCAAAGGAAAACATGAAATTCAGTCACGAAGAGTATACTCTTCTACTCACCCTCCTCTATCTTTTTATAAGCAAGGAGAATCACTGTTACGAGGCTCTGTGTAATGACCTCAATCAGTTGCGGGCTATATATTCTCCGGGGGATGTGGGCAAGAGAGACTTCCGGCCGCACGGGAGTATTCCGGAAGAGATGAGGCCAAAGAAGAGGGAAGATTGGAAGGGTGTGGGAGAAGGCATCTGGGGTATGTGTCAACGTGCCCTCGCAGAGGAAGACAGGCTTGCCAAGCCACAACCGCCGGAGGTTCCAGCCGCGACCGTCATGTGAGTCCAGCGCCGAAAGGTATTGGAGACAGTCCACGAAGTATCACAGAGAGGAATTCGTGGCGGTGCGGAGGGAAGTCTCTCCGCACCGTGTTCCCCGGATTTTGTTCTTTTGTTTTTAAATCGTAATTGTAAACCCAGTGGGAATCCCTTCTGGGTTTTGTCATTTTTAGCCCTTAATTTTATACCCAAAACAGGGTTTGACAATGTTTTTAAATTTGCTAGTATCTATTTAACTGCTTTTTTGCAGTTTTTGTTTTAATTTATAAATTATTAACCCCGACGTAAAGTCGGAGTCCCGATCTAAAAACGTCGGGATTAACAATTGTTAGTAATTAAGCCTCAGCAACTGGCTCTTGTATGTTGAGTTTTAGTTATTAGCCAAATAAAAATATGGCAGAGGAATTTAAGAGAGACAAGCCGCACGTAAACGTCGGAACAATAGGTCACGTCGACCATGGTAAGACCACATTAACAGCTGCGATTTTGCACGTGTTAAATATGGCAGGAAAAACAGTTCGACTTCGAGGTGTTGATCAGATCGACAACGCTCCTGAAGAGCGAGCTCGTGGAATCACTATCAACATTTCTCACAACGAATACGCTACTGACGCTCGTCACTATGCGCACATCGATGCTCCAGGACACGCTGACTACATCAAAAACATGATCACCGGTGCCGCTCAGATGGACGGTGCTATTCTCGTAGTTGCCGCTACTGATGGTGCTATGCCTCAGACTCGTGAACACGTCCTTCTAGCAAAACAAGTTGGTGTTCCAAAGATTATCGTTTTCTTAAACAAGTGCGATATGGTTGATGATAAAGAAATGATTGACTTGGTTGAGGAAGAAATTCGTGAGCTTCTTGCTAAACAAGGTTTTGACAAGGACTGTCCAGTTATTCGTGGTTCAGCCTTAAAAGGTCTTGAATCAAAGTCAGTAGATGATGAATGGGCAAAGAAAATTCTTGAACTTGCAAATGCTCTTGATACTTATATTCCGATTCCAGTTCGAGATTTGGCAAAGCCTTTCCTTATGCCAGTTGAAGATATCTTCTCAATCGAAGGCCGTGGAACAGTGGTAACTGGAAAAATCGAAAGAGGAGTAATCAAGCTCGATGAGGACGTAGAAATCGTCGGAATAAAGCCTACCCAAAAATCAACAGTTACTGGTATTGAAATGTTCAATAAGAACTTAAAAGAAGGTATGGCTGGAGACAACGCTGGTATTCTTCTTCGTGGTTTGAAAAAGGAAGACATCACTCGTGGACAAGTTCTTTGCAAGCCAGGAACAACTACTCCTCATGATAATTTCACTGCAGAAATTTATGTTTTGAAAAAGGAAGAAGGCGGACGACACACTCCATTCTTCAAGGGTTACAAGCCTCAATTCTATATCCGAACTACAGACGTTACTGGTGATGTGACTCTAGCCGAAGGTACAGAAATGGTTATGCCAGGGGACACAGTAAAGATTACAGTTAAATTAGTCACTCCAGTTGCGCTAGAGGAATCACAAAGATTCGCTATCCGTGAAGGAGGCAAGACAGTTGGAGCAGGAGTGGTCACGAAGATATTAGGTTAAATTACGAATAATTAATTACGAATTATAATTTGAAATTCGTAATTGCAAATTGACAATTGATTATGGCAACAACAGAGACAAAAACAAAAAAGCCGAAAGTGGCGAAAACTGCAACAACAGTTAAGGCTATTAAAGTTCCTAAAGTGAAAGTCTCTAAAGTTGCTCCTAAGAAAGAAAAATCTGCCCACACAGAAGGCGCAGAAAACAAAGTTATATTACGCATCCGAGTACGAGCTTATGAAAGCAAGATTCTTGACAGTTCCGTTAAACAGATTATGGACACAGCGATGCGTCATGATGCTACTATCGTCGGACCGGTGCCATTGCCTACTGAAATAAAGAAATACACAGTCAACCGTTCCGCTTTCATCTACAAAAACACACGAGAACAGTTTGAAATTCGTGTTCACAAGAGATTGATTGATATCATAAATCCAAATGCAAAGACCATCGAGGCCCTTACTAATTTGTCTTTGCCTTCTGGTGTAGATATTGATGTAAAGATGCTCTAATAATATGAAATTCATTCTTGCCAAAAAAGAAAATATGACGGAATATTTCGGTGAAGACGGAGCAGTTGTTCCAGTAACGATACTTTCAGCTGGACCAATAACGGTGACCAGAGTATTTTCTAAAGCAAAGGATGGCTACGATTCTATCCAAGTTGGTTTCGGAACACAGAAAAAGGAAAGAGTGAGTCGTGGAAGCGCCGGCGCTATGAAAGGAGCTTTTTATAAGACTCTTAAAGAATTCAGACTTAAATCAGCCGATAAAGTTACTGCGAAAGAAGGTGATGTGATAGATGTTTCCATTTTTGCTCCTGGTGATATGCTTCAAGTTTCAAGCGTTTCCAAGGGTAAAGGTTTTCAGGGTGTTGTGAAGCGCCATGGATTTCATGGTGGACCACGCACTCACGGTCAAAAACATTCCGAAAGAGAGCCAGGTTCTATCGGAGGAGGACTCCGAACACACGTTCCAAAAGGAATGAGAATGGCCGGCAGAATGGGAAGTGATCGTATCACACAGAAAAACCTGAAAGTTGTTTCCGTGGATAAAGAAAATAACATTATGCTTATCAAAGGAGCAATTGCCGGAAAGCGTGGAAGTTTAGTTGAAATAGTTTGCAGATAATTTTATATAAATAACATGGACCCCGTTAGAAATCGCGATCACGATAATTATATATAAAGAAAAATATGAAAAAAGATATAATACAAAAAAATATAGTAAATTCTAACGATAAAGAATCGCGATCTATTTCTAACGGGGTGGAAGCAAAAATATACAATCAAAAAGGAGCTGAAGCAGGAAAGATAAATCTTCCGGAGAAAGTTTTTGCTACCAAGTGGAGAAGCGACCTTGTTCATCAAGTTGTGCAAAGTATGCGTAGTAATAAACGCGCTGGCACAGCGGACACAAAAGACAGAGGAGAAGTTCGTGGAGGAGGTAAAAAGCCTTGGAAACAAAAGGGTACCGGACAAGCTCGTCATGGATCTTCTCGTAGTCCTATCTGGGTTGGTGGAGGTGTGACTCATGGTCCTCTTTCTGATAAAAATTACAAGAGAAAAATCAGCAAGACAATGCGTGCGCAAGCCCTTTTCTCTGTCCTTTCAAAGAAATTAAAAGAAGGAGAAATAATTTTTATTGACACACTTTCTATGCCTTCCATAAAGACAGCGGAAGCCGTAAAAGTAGTAGAAAAATTAGCGAAAGTTTCCGATTGGAAAATAGTTGATGCCAGCAAGAAGCCTCGTGTTTTGACTGCAATTTTTGGAAGAAATGAAAAGACAGAAAAAAGTTTTAGAAATATTCCTCAATTGAAAATAGTCTTTTTGAAAAATTTGAATCCATTCGATGTTTTAAATTACAAATATCTTTTAATAGAAAATCCGGTCGAAAGTGTTAAATTCTTAGAATCCCGCGCATAATTTTATGACAGACATAATCAAAAACCCAAGAATTACCGAAAAAGCATCTTTTGCGCAAGAGCAAAATGTTTACACTTTTGATGTTTCCGCTGGAGCAAATAAGACAGAAATAAAAAAGGCTATTTTTGCTCTTTATAATGTAAAACCCATCAGAGTAAATGTCTTGCCAGTGCCAAAGAAGAGCGTTTTTTCTAGAGGCAAGGCAGGCACAAAAGGCGGAGGCAGAAAAGCTTTAGTTTATTTAAAAAAGGGAGATAAGATAGAGTTCGTTTAGTTATAAAGTAGAAAGTTCATAAAGTTTATAAAGTAAATTCAATGAAAACATACAAACCTACAAGTAAATCACGAAGACAAATGACTCACATCCCATATCGGGAACTTTTGTCGCACACAGAACCTACCAAGTCTCTCACTCATGGTTTTTACCGAAGAGTCGGCAGAAATAGTGCTGGACGCATAACTGTCCGCCATAAAGGCGCAGGTCACAAGAGGCTTTATCGCGATGTGGACTTTTTATATAACAAAAAAGAAATTCCGGCTATCATAAAATCCGTAGAATATGATCCAAACCGTTCAGCTTTTATTGGTTTGGCTGTTTATAAAGACGGAGAAAAGAGATACGTTGTTTTACCAAAAACAGTAAAGCCTGGAGATACTTTTCTAGTATCTGCAAAAGCACCACTGACCGCGGCAAACAGACTTCCTTTAAAAGAAATTCCGGTTGGAACTTTTGTTTACAATGTTGAAATCCAACCAAATGGTGGCGCAAAGATTGGCCGTTCCG
>MFWK01000007.1:27405-52312 GCA_001786365.1 Candidatus Nomurabacteria bacterium RIFOXYD2_FULL_35_12
CTCAAACGACGAACATCATTTGGAAAATTGGGGTAAGGCTGGTAGAACTCGTTGGAAAGGAATCCGTCCTACAGTTCGAGGTACTGCTATGAACCCAGTAGACCATCCATACGGAGGAGGAGAAGGCAGACAAGGCCGTGGAACAAAGCGTCCAAAGACTATGTGGGGTAAAGTTACCGGAGGCAGAAAGACCCGCAAGCCAAAAAGATATTCTCAAGTATTCATCGTTTCTCGCCGAAAGACGGGTAAGAATAAATAGAAACTAATATAAAATACAGAGGCAAAACCTCTGTATTTTTTTGTTGTTTTATTTTTTATTATGTGGTATAAAAATAGACAGAACAAAGTAAATAGTGGGTCATATGTAATGGCTCACGAAATGAAGGAGGTGATAGTAATGGTAAGAAGAAAGCAGATATTGAAAGAGTTGGACCAAAAGTTTCTGAGGCAGAGAGAAGAGCGCTGGATGAGGCTTTTCCTTTGTGTCAGAATCTGGGGCAGTGTGTAGTGAACTGCAGTCAATAACACGACGGGCATAAGTGCCCAAGAATAAGGAAAGTCAGTATGCATTGGAAGAGGAAGAGAAGGAATGACCGTGGTCTCAAGATGACAGTTCGAGCCAAGTGTGCTCGACGGTGTTGGGATCCGGACGAGGAGTAGGAACAAGGAGAAGACGTATCTTTCGGTAGGGAGTGGGTCACGTACGCGTGGCCCACTCCCAATCTATTTTTATTTGACATTTTACTCTTATTTGCTAATATAAAACCAAGCTCGTTAGGAGCTTTTTGTTTACTGTGGATATGATCCCGTTAGAGATTATTTAGTTAAGATTTAATGGATTACATAACACATAGATTAAAGTTTGATTATTAATTTTAAGTAAGAAAATATGACGGAAATCTAAAGATTTCCTATCTCTAACGGGATGACCAGATCAATCAAAAAAGGCATATTCGTTGATGAAAGGCTCTTAAAAAAGATTGCCGGCAAAAACCCGTTGCAAACTCCTACCATCAAGACTTGGAAAAGGGCTTGTGTCATTTCCCCTGAGATGCTCGGTTTCACTTTTGGTGTTTATAATGGAAAAGTTCATGTGGATGTCCTTGTCACCGAAGACATGGTGGGTCACAGACTGGGAGAATTTTCTCCAACAAAGAAATTTACAAAGCACGGCGGAAAGATGCAGAAAGAACTCGAACAAAAGAAAATGGAAGCAGAAATAACTGCTGCCAAAGGAGCGACAGCCGCAGCCGCTGATGCAAAAGGAGGCGCAGCTAAAAAATAATTATAACTAATAACATGAAAGCATTTTTAAAAAATTACAGACAGGCTCCCAGAAAAGTTCGCTTAGTGGCGGACCTGATAAAAGGCAAGACAGTAGGGCAGGCAATAGCTGAGCTTGATTTCTTGGCAAAAAGAGCAGGACTACCGATAAAGAAACTTTTACTTTCTGCAGTTGCTAATGCAAAGTCCATGGGAATAGATGAGAATAATTTATTTATAAAAGAATTACGAGTAGATAAAGGCATAACAATGAAAAGAATGATGCCAGCAGCGATGGGTACCGGACACAGAATAAACAAGCGCACAAGCCATTTAAATATTCTTTTAGCAGAAAAAGTTGTCGCAGCTCCGACGTCTAAAAGAGTCGGAGTCCCGACCGCAAGCGTCGGGATTAAAAAGTCAAAGAAAGCAAAAGCAAAAAAGTAATTTTAAAAATTTTATGTCAAAAATAGTACATCCATACGCACATAGATTGATAATATTAAGAGACTGGAAGTCTCGTTGGTTTGCTGATCCTAAAAAATACGTCTCTTATCTAAAAGGAGATGTTTTGATACGTCAATTTTTGGAAAAGAAATTGCGTGGAATGTATGTTTCTACAATTGAAATTGAAAGAAGCAGAAAAGCTACCAGATTTATCATAAAAACTTCTCGTCCGGGTCTTATTATCGGCCGAAGTGGTGAAGGGGCTACAAAGTTAAAAGAAGAAATCTTGAAGAAAATGGATAAATTAAAAATTCCACGACCGGAAGATTTCAAGCTGGAAGTTATGGAAATTTCAAACCCAGAAGCCGACGCTGCTATTGTGGCTTATATGATTGCCGAAGGTTTAGAGAAAAGAATGCCTTATCGTAGAGTTATCAAGACAATCATAGAAAAAGTAATGCAAGCACGCGGAGTAGAAGGAGCGAGAGTTGTCCTTTCAGGCAGGCTTGGAGGAGCTGATATCGCCCGCACCGAAGAACTCAAGCGCGGAAGCATCCCACTTCAGACTTTCAGAGCAGATATAGATTTCAAGCGAGAACGCGCAACCATGTCGTATGGAGTTATTGGAGTAAAAGTTTGGATTTATCGCGGTAAGATTTTTGCGGACAAAAAGCCTGCTCGTTCTGAAGTAGCGGGTGATAAAAAAGAAGTTAAATTAGATTAAATATATGTTAGTACCAAAAAAAGTAAAATTTAGAAAATGGCAGACAGGCCGAATGAATCAAAAGGCAAAGACACCGGACACTCGTGGTTCAAAGCTTTCTTTTGGTTCTTATGGGCTCAAATCTACTTCTCAAGCTCGCGTAAAATCTCCTCAAATTGAAGCTGCTCGAAAGGTTATCGCCCGCACGCTTACAAAGGCCGGCAAGTATTGGATTCGTATTTTTCCAGACAGACCTTATACTTCCAAACCACCAGAGATGGGAATGGGAAAGGGAAAGGGAGATCCACAAGGATATTGTTTTGATGTTTTTCCAGGACGTGTTATTTTTGAAGTGGACGGAGTAGAGGAAAAGGTTGCAACTGAGGCATTGCGAAAAGCCGGTAGTAAATTACCTATTTCTGTCAGAATAATCAGTAGAGCTCATAAACAGTAGAATTAGTTGAAAGTTTATAAAGTTTTAAAGTTCATAAAGTAAAATGACAAAGAAAAAAGATAATTTTAAAAATATGAAAGAAGTCGAGCTCAAGAAAGAACTTGTTACTTTGCAAAAAAGTGTCAGAGTTATAAGATTCAAAGCAGAAGGTTCAAAGTCAAAGAATGTGAAGGAGGTTTCGACTTTACGCAAACAAATAGCTCGTATAATGACAGAATTAAATCGCAAAAAGTAGAAAGTTATAAAGTTGTAAAGAATATATGACAAAAAAAATACAAGAAAAAAATACAGAAATAAAGGAGAATAAAGGCAGAGTCTTAAAAGGGGTAGTTGTTTCGGACAAGATGGATAAAACCGTTGTTGTTTCTGTATCCAGATTCATCAAACATCCTTTTTACGGAAAATATTATAAAGTGAGCAAGAAATACAAAGCTCATGATGAAGAAAATAAATATAAAGTCGGAGATAATGTAGAAATAGTCGAAACGAGACCAATTTCAAAAGAAAAACACTTTAGAGTTATAAAGTTATAAAGAAAAAATTATGATACAAGCAGGAACATGGGTAAAAATCGCAGATAACGCCGGAGGCACCGTGGGTAAGGTGTTCAAGATTTTAGGATCTTCCAAAAAAAGATATGCTACTTTGGGTGAGCAAGTTATTATTGCTGTGAAAGTAGCAAGCCCTAGAAAGGCCGTGAAGAAAAAAGACGTTCATCAGGCTGTAATTGTGCGCACCAGAAACGCTTTTAGAAGGCATGATGGTTCTTATATTCGTTTTGATGATAATGCCGTGGTTTTGCTCGAAAAAGGCAAACTTGATCCAAAAGCTGGACGCGTATTCGGTCCGATTCCAAGAGAGCTTGCGGAAAAAGGATTTCAAAAAATAATTTCATTAGCGCAGGAAGTAATTTAATACAAAAGGCAAGACCTAACATGTTAGGTCTTGCCTTAGAAACATAGAAAATAATAAACAAATATATGAAAATAAAAAAAGGAGATGAAGTAAAAATAATAACTGGTAAAGACAAAGGCAAAAAAGGCAAGATTGTTAATGTTTTAGTGAAGGAAAATAAAGTCATTGTCGAAGGAGCAAATATGATGAAAAAGCATCAGCGTCCCAGAAAGTCCGGCGAAAAAGGAAGTATGAAGAATATTGAAATGCCGATAGATGCTTCAAATGTTAAAAAGATAGCTTAAAAATATAATGAAACATTTAACTGTAAAAGAAAAAGTAATAGGAGTTTTTGAAAAAATGAAAAAAAATTCTGGGGCGTTAAGCTCGGAGTTTCACTATAAAAACGTTATGGCTATGCCTAAAATGCAAAAGATTGTTGTTAATGTCGGCACAGGCACAGCTATCAAAAAAGATAAAAATAAAAATGAGGCTATTGCTCTTCGTTTGGCAAAAATCACAGGTCAAAAAGGAGCTTTGCGAGGTGCAAAACAATCAATCGCGTCTTTTAAAACGAGACAAGGTGACCCGATAGGTATAGTGGTGACCCTCCGAGGGAGCAGAATGTATGCTTTTCTTGAGAAGCTTATTAATGTTGCTCTTCCTCGTACAAAAGACTTTCGTGGTATTTCCCGCAAATCAGTGGATGATATAGGTAATTTAACTATTGGTATAAAAGAACACACCATTTTCCCTGAAACAGCCGATGAAGATATTCGCGATGTTTTTGGTCTTTCTATTACCCTCGTTTGCACAGCTAAAAATAAAAAAGAAGGCACAGCATTCTTTGAACTTCTAGGTATTCCTTTTAAGAAAGAAGAGGAAAAGAAAAAGAAATAAGGTATAATACCTTTATGGAAGAAGAGATAAAAATAGATAATAATCTTGAAATAAATCAAGCTTTAAAAGAGTTTGAACATGAAGCTAGTTTAGAACAGGCAAAAAAAGCTCCAGAAGATAAGAAAAATTCTAACATTCCAAAGATGGTTCAGTTTATAATGAAACTCTCTGGCCTTCCACAAAAGCAGGCAGAATATACCCTTTTATTTTTTGCAATAATAGCAATTGGTGTTTCAATATATTTATTTTTCTTTAGTAGTGGTAATAAACCTAAAATGCTTACTCCAGAAATGATTAAACAAATAAATGAATACAAAGTTCCACTAGATTCTATTTGATAATAAATATGAAGAATTTTAAAAAAGATAATAAAGGTTTTACTCTTATTGAACTTTTAGTTGTTGTGGCTATTATTGCTTTACTTGCGAGTGTTGTGATGACTGCTTTGAGTGAAGTGAGAGCAAGAGGGAGAGATTCAAAACGAACTCTTGATATTAAAGAAGTTATGAAAGCGATTGAGATGTATTATTCGGATAATGGTTATTATCCATATTTAGCCGAAAATCCTGACACAGCATTTACTTATCCGCCTTTTGCGGACTTATTAAAAAATTATATTGTTTCATTACCAACAGATCCGCTTGGAGACATTTGGCATACATATCGATATATAACAGCAACTCAATATCAATCCACAACATATGCTATAAGAGTTAGATTTGAAACAATGAATCAAACTGGCATAATATTTGGGAATCCTTCATATGGATACGGATATTGTTCAACTGGAGTAAATGTACATTATGGGTGGTGGGGTGGGGGAACAACCGAAACGCAATTACCTCAATGTACTGCTATTCCGCATATTTAATTAATATTGACTATTTTCACCCAATTTGCTAGTATAAACAGGTCCAGGAGTTAGGTTTGATCTATGTTTCTCCTTAAGATTTCAATGAGATTTTAAGAAAATACATAGGATATCACCTATAAATGGGCAATATTTATTTACTTGTCCCGTTAGAAAATTATGGGAAAGTGATTTAATTACTAAGTGTTATTAATTAATTTTTTAATGGGATGGCAAAAACATCAGTAAAAGCTAGAGCTGCAAAGAAACAAAAATTTTCTACTCGACAGAAAAATCGATGTTTTCGCTGTGGACGAGGCAATGGTTTTATGCGAGATTTTGGAATTTGTCGTATTTGTTTCAGAGAATTAGCAAATGAAGGAATGCTTCCAGGTGTAAGGAAGTCTTCTTGGTAATACTTTATGAACTTTATAACTTTAAAAACTTTCAACTAAAGCAATGGATTCAATTTCAAACATGTTAATAATGATGAAGAATGGAAGTCTAGCAGGCAAAGAGTCTGTGTCTTTTCCATATTCAAAAATAAAGAATGCTATTGCTGAATGTCTAAAAAAAGAAGGATATGTTTCTAGTGTTTCTAAAAAAATCAAAAAAGACCAACCAGTCTTAGAATTAGGTTTAGTTTATACAGATGAAAAACCAAAAATTACCGAAGTAGAAAGAATTTCAAAACAATCAAAAAGAGTTTATTTCAGAATGAGAGATATTCACAGAGTTCGAAATGGATCCGGTTTGCTTGTGCTTTCAACACCAAAAGGAATTTTATCAGGTAAAGACGCGCGCAAAGAGCAAGTCGGCGGGGAAGCGCTGTTCAGGATTTGGTAATCCTGAACAAGTTAAAAGTTATAAAGTAGAAAGTTTATAAAGAAAATATATGAGCAGAATAGGAAAACAAGAAATATCAATACCAGCAGGAGTAAAAGTAAGTCAAAGTGGCTTGACTCTTACTGTGGTTGGACCAAAAGGAACTTTAACTAAAAATTTCAGAGATGATATCACTATTACTGTGGGAGATAAGGTAATAAATTTAAATATAAAAAGAAACGATAAATTTTCCAAGTCTCTCTGGGGGACTTATGCCGCTCATATAAAAAATATGATTGCCGGAGTACAGACACCATATTCTAAAAAATTAATACTAGAAGGTGTCGGATTTAAGTCTGAAGTAAAAGGCAAAGAATTTCATTTTGCTTTAGGATTTTCTCATCCAGTTATTGTAAAAATCCCGGAGACTATTACTGCTACAGCAGATAAGAACAACATCACAATTACCGGAATTGATAAAGAATTGGTTGGAAGTTTTACCGCTGCCATCCGTGCTTTAAAGAAGCCAGAGCCTTATAAGGGTAAAGGTATGCGTTATGGTGATGAAGTTATTAGACGTAAACAAGGTAAAAAGACGGTGTAGTTATAAAGTAAAAAGTTATAAAGTTCATAAAGTAATATGCAAAACAAAACTGACAAAAGAATAAGGTTAAAAGCAAAGATCAGATCAAAAATGAAAGGAACCAAAGAACGCCCACGACTTTCAGTTTTTCGTTCAAATAAATTTATTTACGCGCAAATCATTGATGATACGACAGGCAAGACTTTGGTTCAAGCTAACGATATAAAGATAAAAAAAGGCACAAAGACAGAACGAGCAAAAGAAGTGGGTAAAATGATAGGTCAGGCTTGTTTGAAAGCCAAAATTGATAAAGTTGTTTTTGATCGTAATGGATTTAAATATACTGGTAGAATAAAATTAGTAGCAGAAGAAGCTAGAGCAGGCGGGTTGAAATTCTAAGTTATAAAGTAGAAAGTTATAAAGTTCATAAAGAAAAAATATGGAAAAAGATAAAACAAAAGACAATATAAGAGAGAAAAGAGGAGGAGGCCGAAGAGGTTCTTCTTTTGGACGACCAAAGCCAGAATTTGACCAAAAGATTTTGAATATTCGTCGAGTGACTCGTGTCGTCGCTGGAGGACGCAGATTTTCTTTTAGCGTGGCATTGGTTGCCGGAGATAAAAAGGGTTCTGTGGGACTGGGTTTAGGTAAAGCTGGAGATACAGCACTGGCAATCAATAAAGCGGTAAGAAATGCTAAGAAAAACATGATTAAATTAAACTTAACAAAGACCATGTCTTTGCCTCATGAACTTTCTGCTAAATTCTCAAGTTCCAAGGTTGTGCTTTTGCCAAATAAAGGCCGTGGACTTGTCGCTGGTTCTGTCATTCGTGACATTATAAAATTGTCCGGTATGAAAGATGTCACCGGAAAGATAATTTCCAATAGCAAGAATAAATTAAATAATGCGAAAGCAGTGATGGAAGCGCTTTTCACTATTTCTTCAAAATATGAAAAAGTAATTCCGGAAAGTATCGTTGTCGCTAATAAGGAAATAGTCGTTCCTGAAGCTAAAATCTAGAAGCTATAACCTAGAACCTAATCAAATGCAAATACATAATTTAAAAAGATTACATAAGAATAAAGGAGACCGTATTGTTGGTCGTGGTGGCAGACATGGAAAGACTTCCGGTCGCGGAGGTAAAGGTCAGACAGCTCGTTCCGGTAACAAGCGTCGTCCAGAGCTTCGTGATATTATAAAGAGATTACCAAAGAATCGTGGATATCAATTCAAGTCTATCCAGAAAGATTTCATTCTTTTGGGTGACAAAATTGCTCTGAAAGGAGAAAAATTCTCGGAAATTCGAAAGCGTCTTGGACTAAAAGGGAATAAATTAGTTATAAAGTAGAAAGTTATAAAGTTCATAAAGTAATATGGGAACATTTTTTAATAAAATGAAATTAATCTGGACGGACACAACGCTAAGAAAGCGAGTTTTGTTCGTATTTTTTGCTTTAATATTATTCAGATTACTTTCAGCTATTCCTATTCCAGGTATTGATACTATTGAGCTCAATCGATTCCTTTCAAACAATCAATTTTTTGGTATTTTAAATATCTTTTCTGGAGGTGGACTTTCCAATCTTTCCATAATAATGCTCGGAGTTGGTCCATATATAACCGGTTCTATTATTATGCAACTTCTTACCATCATGGTTCCTGCGTTAAAGAGAATTTATCATGAAGAAGGCGAGGCTGGCAGAAAGAGATTTACTCAATATTCCAGATTGCTCACTGTACCACTCGCTGCTATTCAAGGTTTTGCTCTTTTGGCTATTTTGGAAAGTCAGAACATTTTAGTAAATTTGACTGCTTTTGATAGAATTACAAATTTGATTATCGTTGTCGCTGGATCAATGCTTTTGACATGGATTGGCGAGTTAGTGTCTGAGTTTGGTATTGGTAATGGTGTTTCTCTCATTATCTTTGCTGGTATAGTCGCTGGCCTTCCTGCTACAGTTAGCCAAATGCTTTTCACTTTTGATGTATCTCAAATTCCACTTTATCTTATGTTTGTTGTAGTGGGTGTTATTGTCATTGCAGGTATTGTTCTCGTAACTGAATCTGAACGTCCCATTCCAGTTACTTATGCCAAGCGTGTTCGAGGGATGAAGATGTATGGTGGTGGTTCTACATATTTACCACTTCGAGTTAACCAAGCTGGAGTTATTCCTATAATCTTCGCTCTTTCTATCCTTCTTTTTCCTCAAATGATTGGAACATTTTTGTCACGTTTTACTGATAGTGGAATTTTGTCCAGTATTTCTAGTTTTCTTATGTCATTTACTCAGACTTCAGTTTTGTATGCAGTATTTTATTTTATTTTAGTTTTCCTTTTCACTTATTTTTACACAGCTGTCACTTTTGACCCAGAAGCTCTTTCTACAAATTTGCAGAAAAATGGCGCATTTATTCCAGGTATTCGTCCAGGCGTATCCACCTCTGAATACATTTCAAAAGTTTTGAGTCGCATCACTTTACTCGGAGCAGTATTTCTTGGGTTTATCGCGATTTTACCGCTTATTATGCAACATGCGACGGGTATCAGCTCTATTGCTATAGGTGGAACGTCTATCCTTATCGTCGTCTCTGTCGTTCTCGACTTAATGAAAAAAGTAGACTCTCAAGTCTCAATGAGAGAGTATTAATTATTTATCCAGTTTTTATATTCTTTCACTACGATATCAACAACCTGGTTTAGGTTGTTTTTGTTAGTGTCTATTATTAAGTCAAAATTATTTTTATTTGTATGATCAATTTTGTAAAGATCCCAATATCTTTTTTTCTCACTTTCTAAACGACTTATTATTTTTTTATAAATTTCATCAATATTTGCTTGTCCTTCACTTTCTTGTCTAAATTTATTTGTTTTTAAATTATTAGAAATTCGTTCTTTAGCAATTTCAGGTGAAAGGTCTAAATAAACTTTGAAAGATTTAGGTATCCAATGGAATGCAAGACGTGAATCAATAACTATTTTTTCTGTTTCTCCGGCTTTTTTTACTGCATTATCTATGTCATTATCTACTTCTTTTTCTGTTTCGGCTTTTATACTAAGTTCGTTTAGAGATATACCACGGTCAAGAGCAATTTGACGCATAAAATCACCTGAAGAAAATCTTTTGAAATTAAGTTCTTTAGCTACAAGGTCTGCAGTGCTGGACTTTCCACTTCCGGGGAAGCCGTTGATAGTTATAATTTGTTTTTTCATTGTGTGTATTCATTAAAGCATAATTATAGATTAAATTCACCTCACCCCTTGCTTTCCCCTCTCCATTTTATTAAATGGAGAGGGGAGGATGCTTTTAGCAGACGGGGTGAGGATGTTGATTTTTCAAGCTAAATTTTGTATTCTTTACATATATGATCCCGTTAGAAGCCGCGGTCGCAGTTTAATGTATAAAATAATGTTGGAAACAAATAGAAAATTTAATAACATAATTAAGCACAGTGGCGGTAGTGTGACCGCGACCTGCTTCTAACGGGATGAAACCACAGACTTTTGTATTCTTTGGAATAGTGGGTTCCGGCAAAGGAACTCAGGTCAAGCTTCTTATAGATTTTCTTAAGAAAAAAGGTGGCAGAGAGTCTGTTTATGCAGGGACTGGAGAGGGTTTTAGAAATTTAGTAGCCTCTGGAAGCTATACAGGAAGTTTAGTAAAAGAAACTATTGCTCGCGGGGAGTTGGTTGCAGACTTTTTAACTGATGCTATTTTTACGAATATACTTATTTCTTCTTTAACCTCAGAAAAAAATTTAGTTGCAGATGGTTACCCTCGAACAGTTCTTCAATCAGAATTATTTGAAGAGATGATGAAGTTTTTTAAACACGACATAGTTAATATCATTTATATTGAAGTTGGCAAGAAAGAAGCGATGAAAAGAAATTTGTTGCGTGGCAGGCATGATGATACTCCGGAAGGCATTGCAAAAAGATTTGATGAATATGTGAATAATGTAATTCCAGCGATGAATTATTTTAAAGGTAAAAAGGGTTACACGATTTATACTGTCAACGGTGAGCAGTCTATTGAGGGCACACATAAAGATATTATTAAGGCGCTCGGTCGTTTAGATTCTGAGAGTCTTCAGACTCGATGAGATATTAAAATGGAAGATATAACAATAATTTCGTTGGGTGGATCACTTATTGTGCCAGAAGAGCTAGATATAGATTTTTTGAAAAACTTTAAGAAATTGATTTTATCTCAAATCATTAAAGGTAAAAAGTTTGTAATTATTACTGGAGGTGGAAAGATTTGTAGGAAGTATCAAGATGTTGCCCAAAAACTTTCAAATCCTTCTATTGAGGAACTTGATTGGATTGGTATAGCATCTTTAAAATTAAATGCTGAATTATTAAGAGTAATTTTTGGTGAATATGCGCACGATAGAGTGATCTCTAATCTTTCTATTTACTTCAATTTAGAAAAGCAGATAGTCATTGGTTCTGCTTACGAACCTGGACATAGTACTGATTGGGATGCAGTCTTAAGCGCAAAAAGTTTTGGTGCAAAAAAAATCATTAATCTATCAAATATTGATTACGTTTATGATTCTGATCCTAAGAAAAATCCAAATGCAAAAAGGATAGAAAAAATATCTTGGACTGATTATCGTTCCCTTATACCTTCCACATGGACTTCCGGTCTTAATTCTCCATTTGATCCTACAGCTTCAGAATTGGCGCAAAAAGAGGGGATGCAAGTTATTATTATGAACGGTAAAAGTATTGATAATTTAGAAAAATGCTTGAACGGGGAGAAGTTTTCAGGAACAGTGATTTCATAAAATGATAATAATTAAAACACCAGAAGAAATAGAAATATTACGTGAAGGCGGAAAACATTTGGCTTCTGTACTTTTTAAATTAAAAGAGCGTGTAGCGTCTGGTATTTCTACAAAAGAATTAGATAGTTATGCTTTGAAATTGATTAGAGACTTTGGTGATGAGCCGGCTTTTTTAAATTATCGCCCTATGGGAGCAAGGACTCCATTTCCTTCTTCTTTATGTGTTTCAGTCAATGATGAAGTTGTGCATGGAATTCCAAATGAGGACAGAGTATTGAAAGAAGGCGATATCGTTTCTCTTGATTTAGGACTCAAACATAAAGGTCTGTTTACTGATATGGCTATCACAGTGCCGGTAGGAAAAATAAGTGTGTCTAATCAAAAGCTTTTAGAAGTTACAGAGAAGGCTTTGCAAATAGGGATTAGTGTAGCACAAAGGGGGAACACAACAGGAGATATTGGTTATGCCATAGAGAAATTTGTTCGTTTGCAAGGCAAATATGGAATTGTGGAAATACTTGCTGGGCATGGAGTTGGCCGAGAGATTCACGAAGATCCATATATTCCTAATTTTGGTAAAAAAGGTAAAGGAGAGGAATTAATTCCCGGAATGGTTATAGCTATAGAGCCGATGATAAATAATGGCACAAAAAATGTGACGATAGACGATGATGAATGGACTTTCCGCACAGCAGACAGGAAAAATAGCGCTCATTTTGAACATACGATTTTGATTACAGAAAGCGAGCCAGAAGTGTTGACAAAATTATAGAAAAGATATATAATACGAGAGTATTATTAAAAAATAGATTATTATTATAAGAAGTTATATAATAACAAATATATGGGAATATTAGATTCAGTTAGAAAGAATATAGAAGAAAAGAAAAAGCATACTACACCTGCTGTAGAAGGGCACGCTTTGGCAGAAGTTTTAAAAGATAAAAGTAAATCTGACCTTTTTGGTAAACTCCTTGAAAGAGAGGGTAAGAAAGATTTAGGTGAGAGACTTGCCAAGAATGAGCTGGAAGAAGGTGATGTTGAGACTCTTGAGGAATTAAGAAAAACTCTTTCTGAAAAAATAACTCGTGCGGAAGAAACTGAGAAGTTGCTAACAAAAGAAAGTGTGATTGATTTTGCTCGCAATAACCCTGATTTTGAAAAAGTAGTAAACCAATTAACCCCCGAAGGAGCTATAAAAGTGATAGTGAGTCAATTAAAAGAGATTTCTATTACAGATGAGGATAGATTTAATACCATTGCTTCTTTATTAAAATCTAAAGAGAGTTATAGAAATGGGGGATACAAAGAAACTGAAAAAGAAGTTGAAGAATTGTTAAATAAAAAAGGTATTACTTCAAAGGAATTTCAAGATGCTATTGCGATAGAAGATCAAAACAAAAAAGAGGAAGCGTTAAAAGAGTTGGCAAATAGAACAAATACTTTTTTTAAGAGAAGTCTTTATTCTCTTTCTAGTGGTAAATGGGGGAAAGATACTACCCTGGAGGAATTAAAAGAATCTGCAGAATCAATTAAAAATTCTATTGCTAATTTAGATACTGTAAGTTCTAGTATTGGTTTGGCGCTGTTTATGAGTGTTAATGAAAATAAAGATATAAGAAAAGCTTATTCCAATGAACTAACTGGTGAAAAATCACCTAACGAATCTAAAAAAGGTTTTAAGGAAGCAAAAAATGAAGCCTATGATGAAACTGATCTTAAAAAGGAGTGGGAGGAGTTAAAGAAAAAACAACCAAATCCAGGATATAAAAATCTTGATATAGGTAGAAAGGAAGCTTTGAGAGGTAGATTTATTAATGAACAAGTAAAGGCACATAAAGATAGTAACGAAGGTGGAGGATTCTGGGCTCGTATTTTTCAAGCATTTTTTGAGAAAAAAATTGAAGATAATAGAGAAAAATTTGAATTATAATTTTATGAACGATACATTTACAGACTTATATAATGAATTTATGGTTTTTGTAGAAAAAGGCGACGAAGCAGGCGCTCGTAAGTTTTTAGTTGATAATTTGACAAAATTCCCGAAAGATATGCAAGACAAATTAACTTTTGCTTTTTTCGAGGAAGCTTTGACAGATGAGGCAAAAAGTATAGAAGCTATAGCTGAAATGCAAAAACAAGGTTTAGAAGCAATGGGTCAGATAGATAAAGCAAAGAAAACCATTGATGACCAAGCAAAAATAAAAGATTTAAAAGCTAAACTATCTAAATAGTTGTAATAGTTGGGGTGAAAATTTAGCTTTTTACCTTTTTTGTTATACAATATAAGTAATGAACCCGTCATTCTTTAAGGAGATGCCGAAGTTTAAGACTCCAGAAGAGGAGCTAGATTATTTGCGTGCTCATGTAAAGAAACGTGAAGAAGAACTTATTCAAGTAGGTCATTTTGAAAATGTAAAAGAAAATGCTTCTCATGATGTAATCGGAGCTTATAAAGATGTACCAGCAGAAAAATTAGTGCATGAGAGTCATATAATAGATAAAAAAGAAGCGCAGGGTATAGTATTAGCGCTCAAACCAGAATCACATGACAGTGTGATGGAAGAGCTTTTAGGAATTGTGATAACAAAAGGGATTAGAAATGCTCTATCGGTGGTAGAAGCGATGGGGAATCCGCATGTGGAAGACGATTTTCATCGAATCCTTGTTCAATATTTAAAAACCGGGCAAATGGTTTCTGGTTTAAAAGAAGGCACACCTTTATATAAATCTCTCAATATGACTCTTTTTGAAATAACTCTTCCGCCACCTACAGATGAAGCCGACAAATCAAAAGGCTTCAAAGAATTCATCGGAGCAATGGAGCAATTTTATGCAGGTATGCATTCTATCTCTATTGATAAGAATAATGAAAAAGAAAATTATTTTACACTTGAAGTAGCACTCAGTAGTGATAGTGATGAAGTAGTTATCTATGCAGGTGTTCCAAATAAATATATTTCTCTTTTTGAAAAACAAATTTTAGCATTTTATCATAATGCAAAAGTGCACGAAGTTACGAATGATTATAATGTTTTTAATGCTTCTGGTGCTTCTGCTGGTGCTTATGCTACTTTATCAGAGCGCGGAGTGATGCCTATAAAGACTTATGATAATATCGAGCACGATCCGATGAATACGATATTGAATGTTTTTTCTAAATTAAAAACAGCTGGAGAAGGCGCTGCTATTCAGCTCGTGATTGCGCCTGCTGGGGATAAGTTTATAGATGAATTTCATTTAATATTACAGGATGTAAAAGATGGTGTTTCTGTAAAACACGCATCGGATAATTTCTATAAATTTAGTCATGCTTTCTTGAAAATCGGTAAAGAACTTATTTTGGGAGTAGAAAAGAAAAAAGATAATGACGGAAAACATGTAAAAGGTGGACGTGCCATAGATGAAGGCGCAGTGGAAAAGATAGGGAATAAGATGAAAAGCACGATTATGAAAGCAAACATTCGTATTATTGCCTCTGGGCAAAACAAAGAACGCGCGGAAGCTATCTTGCAAGAAATAAAATCTTCTTTTAATCAGTTTACTGAGACAGCCAGCAATTCTTTTGTTTTTGAAGATGTCTATGGAAACAATCTAAAGAATCTTTTTCGTGATTTTTCTTTTAGATCTTTCTCCCATGATAAAATAATGCCTTTGAACTTGAAAGAGCTTGCCTCGGTGTTTCATTTTCCAGTAGGTATAGGCAGTCAGCCTCAATTAAAAGAAGCAAAGGCTGGCATCGCGCCTGCACCACTTGAAATGAAGCAAGAAGGAGTAGTTTTAGGTATAAATAGTTATCGTGGTAAAGACACTGAAATCCATTTAGCTAGGGAAGACAGGATGAGACATTTTTATGTGATAGGTCAGACAGGTACAGGTAAGACAAATATAATGCTAAATATGATTACACAAGATATCAGAAATGGAGATGGCTGTTGCTATATCGACCCGCACGGCACAGACATTCAAACTATTTTGTCCCGTATTCCAAAGGAACGCATTGATGATGTTATTTACTTTGATCCTGCCTACATAGCGCGACCTATGGGACTCAATATGCTCGAGTATGATCCAAAATATCCGGAGCAAAAGACTTTTGTGGTGAATGAAATGATGGGAATTTTTAATAAACTTTTTGATATGAAAGTAGGTGGGGGAGCGATGTTTGAACAGTATTTTAGAAATAGCGCGTTTTTAGTGATGGAAGATCCAGAATCCGGCTCAACCTTGCTCGAGATTACGCGAGTTTTGGGAGATAAAACATTTCGTGATATGAAACTCGCAAAATGTAAGAATCCGATCATTAAACAATTTTGGACTTCAGCTGAACAGACGACTGGTGACCAGTCTCTGGCAAACTTTGTGCCATATATTTCTTCCAAATTCGATAATTTTATCAGCAATGACATAATGCGTCCCGTAGTTCTTCAACAAAATTCTGTTTTTAATTTCAGAAAAATAATGGATGAGAAAAAAATTCTCTTAGTAAATCTTTCCAAAGGTAGGCTGGGAGATATAAATGCGAATTTGATTGGTCTTGTCTTGGTTGGCAAGATTCAGATGGCGGCGCTTTCCAGAGTAGACATGTTTGGAAAACCAATGAATGATTTTTATCTTTATATTGATGAGTTTCAAAACGTCACCACTGATTCTATTGCTTCCATTTTGTCGGAAGCTAGAAAATACAGACTTTCATTAAACATTGCGCATCAATACATCAGTCAATTAGAAGAAAAAATTAAAAATGCTGTTTTTGGTAACGTCGGTTCTATGGCTGTGTTCCGTGTGGGTACCGAAGATGCGACATTTTTGGAACCAAAATTCAAGCCTCAATTTACTGCATCCGATATCACTAAACTGGACAACTATAATGCATATATGAATATGTTGGTGAGTGGTCAGCCGGTTAAACCATTTAATATTAGGACTTTGGCGCCAGAAAAAGGTAATCCCGAGATTGTGGATAACTTAAAAGAGCTTTCGTATGTAAAATATGGCCGTGACCGCGCCGAAGTTGAAGCTGAAATTATGGGAAGGTATAAAACTTTAGAATAAGATTTTTAATTTTTTAATTTATAAATTTATTTGATTAAATCAGAAAAGTGCTATAATTGGATTTATGAGTAAAATAAATCAAAAACTTCAATTTAATGTGGTTTTTCGCCCTGAAAAAGAAGGAGGTTTTACCGCTATGGTGCCTCTTTTGCCTGGTTGCATAAGTTATGGAAAAACTTTAAATGAGGCAAAAAAAATGATTACTGATGCTATTGATGGTTATATTTTTTCTATGAAGAAGCGAGGGGAAATCATTGAAACTGACGCCAATAGCTTTATTAGTACTTTGAATGTGAACGAGAGGAGAACATATGCCTAAACTTCCTGTTCTTAACTCAAAGAAACTCATAAAAATTTTTCTCAAAGAAGGTTTCGTCGTTGACCACATCACTGGAAGTCATTATGTGATGTTTAATCCAGTTTCCAAGAAAATAATAACAATACCTTATCACACAAAAGATCTTCCAAAAGGAACAATTCACTCTATTATTAAGTTGTCTGGGATAGAAATTAAAAAATTTAGATAAAAAAATAATTTTGCAAAATTATTTTTTTCTGTTAATATAAGCATATGAAAAATTCACAAGAAAGAACATTAGTTATTTTTAAGCCGGATTCGGTGCAGAGAGGTATTGTGGGGGAGATATTGTCTCGCTTTGAAAAGGCTGGATTTAAAATTGTGGGAGCAAAGATGTTAAAGCCGGATTATGACCATTATTTCAAGCATTATGAAGATATCGGCAAGATGGTGTCTCGAAGGGGAAAGAAAGTTTTTGATATTACATTGGAAATGATGAATGAAGGGCCAGTTATAGCCTTTGTTCTAGAAGGTGTGGAAGTTGTCGCTATGGTTAGAAAAATGGTTGGAACAACAGAACCCAAGTCTGCTTTACCTGGAACTATTCGTGGCGACTATGCGCACATGAGTTTTGCTCATGCTGACAAACATGAGGTTGGTATTCCTAATATTTTACATGCTTCAGGAGATGTAGAAGAAGCAAAAGCCGAAATTTCACATTGGTTTTCCGAAGAAGAACTTTTTGATTATGAAACAGTACACGAAAAATTCACTCAGAAAAGAAAGTCTCACAAGAAATCTTAAATATACTTATAAAATCCCCGAAAGGGGATTTTATGTTAAAATATAATTTATGTACGAAGTTGAAGTAAAAGCACAGCTTAAAAATAGAAAAGAAGTTATGAAAAAACTTCAAGGTTTAGGCTGTAAATTTGGGAAAGTTCTTCATCAGATTGATCATATTTTTATTCCAGAAGGGTTACCTTTTCCTCCTCCTATCGGCACGCCCGTGCTTCGTATGCGTAAACAAGGCAAAAAATACTTTTTTACCTTGAAAATTTCACAAAATAATCGAACAGATTCTATTGAAAGAGAGATAGAAATTACAGAAGGAGAAAAAATGATTGAAATTTTAAAACTTCTTAAATGGCAGGAAACAATTCTTGTTGATAAGAAAAGAATAAAGACAAATTTTAAGGATATGGAAATTGTTCTAGATGATGTAAAAGATTTGGGCGAATTTATTGAGGTAGAAAAAATTGTAACTCATGCTGATAAAGAATATCGTAAAAAAATTCAAGAAGGATTTTATGTTTTTCTAGAAAAAATCGGAATTCCTAAAGAAGATCATGTCATTGATGGTAAATATGACATAATGCTCCATGAAATACATAGAAAGTTGGGGGTAAAATGACTTTTCTAATTCAGAAACAAAAAAGTGCTTCTGTCCAGTTGCGGGTGTTTGTGAAAGGGTATACGATTTAAGTAGGGTTATTTCCGGTTATTACCTAGAACACTATTTAATGGGAGTCTCGATCGGCTGTGGCCTTGGCCACAAACGTCTGACACCCACCTAGCATTGAGCTATGGTAATACATCAGAAATAGTCCTAATAAGAACTCCGCCGTGCTTTATTTTGGCGGATTTTTTATTGAAAATAAGGTACAATTTACAGATGGATCCCGTTAGAGATAATAGTATACATGTTTCCCTTAGAGAAGTAATATCTATAATTAATTTATGGTAATCTCTAACGGGATGGACAGAACAAAACTCACTAAACGCCTGATATTCTTAATCTTTTTTATTTTTTTCGCTAACTTCCTCGCAAATACGTTTTATTGGTATTTTTCTATTTGGTATTTTGATATGATAATGCATTTTCTTGGTGGTTTTTGGATTGGGCTTTTGTATTTTTATATTTTTCCAGCAGAGAATAAATCTTTTTATTTAATTTTTAAAATATTACTTTTTACACTCTTTATTGGAATTAGTTGGGAAGTTTTTGAAATATTATTTAATAATATTATTGCTTTGAATCCTTTTGATTTTTCAGATACTCTTTCAGATATTTTCTTTGATTTAGCTGGTGGAGGAGTAGCTATTTTTTATTTCTTTAAAAGAATTATGTTACAATAAGAAGGATGGATCCCGTTAGAAGTCGCGATCGCAATATAAATATAAACAAAAATATGAAAGTAAACATAGAGAAAATTAATAATTTAATATATCAGACACGCGAGTTGATCGCGATCTGCTTCTAACGGGATGGATAAAAATGTAAAAATAACTTTTTGTGGTGGAACAGGCTCTGTGACAGGGTCAAATTTTTTTCTTGAGGTAGATGGTAAAAAGATTTTAGTGGATTGTGGCCTTACTCAAGGAACAAAGGTTGCGGATGATATAAACTGGGATCCTTTTCCTTATAATTCAAAAGAAATAGACATTCTATTTATTAGTCATGCGCATGTGGACCATTTGGGGCGTGTTCCAAAACTTATTCATGAAGGATTTCGTGGAAAAATTTATTCTACAGAACCTACACATGAGCTTGCTCTTCCAATGCTCGAAGATACTGCAGGTATTTTATCAAAAAATACAGAGCTTCATTTGGATAAAATTTATACAGAAGAAAATATAAAACTAGCCCTTTCACTCTGGCAGGGATTTAATTATCACAATCCGATAGAAATCACTCCAAATTTAGAAATGACTTTTTTAAATGCTGGGCATATATTAGGTTCGGCTATGATGCAGTTTGTTTATAATGGAAAAAAAATACTTTTTACTGGAGACTTAGGCAACAGTCCTTCACCAATTCTTCCAGATACGGAAAAAGTTACCGATATAGATTATTTAATAATGGAATCCGTTTATGGTGACAGGAATCATGAGTCCAGAGATGATCGCAGGAAGTATTTGGAAGAGGTAATTGAGGATAATTATAAGAGAAAAGGGACGCTTATTATCCCGACTTTTTCTTTAGAGCGTTCGCAAGAATTGCTTTTTGAGCTTGATGATATGGTGACAAATAACCGTATACCGATAATGCCTATTTTTCTTGATTCTCCTTTAGCTATTCGTCTAACAGATGTATTTAAACAGTTTAGAACTTATTTTAATGAAAATGCGCAAAAAGCGATGTCTCATGATAAATATTTATTTGATTTTCCAGGTTTGCATAGCACTTTAAAATCAGAAGAATCAAAAATGATTGGGAATGTTCCAAATCCAAAGATTGTCATTGCTGGTAGTGGAATGAGTAATGGCGGGCGTATAGTGCACCACGAGAGGCATTATTTGCCTGATCCGAATAATACATTACTCCTTACCGGATATCAGGCCGTGGGTACTCCTGGGCGCTTGATTCAAGAAGGAGTAAAAACAGTACATATAACTGGTGAAGATGTAGTGGTTCGCGCTCATGTAGTCACTATTACGGGGTATTCCGGGCATAAAGATTCCGATGGGTTGCTGGATTTTGTTCAAGATACACAGGATACGCTGAAAAAAGTTTTTGTTGTTATGGGTGAACCAAAATCATCGATGTTTTTGGTACAAAAACTTCGAGATAATTTAGGTTTGGAAGCTTTTGCTCCTGAACAGGGAAGTACAGTTTCATTTCCTTGTTAAAAAAAATCTATAAAATCAAACTTTTTCCGGTACGGATTTTTTGAAGCTTAAAAAATCCTGAAGTTTTCGCACCGTCGCACTCGAAACCCCTTCAAAAGTTTATTTTAAAGATTTTTAAGTTATGCTATAATAAACTTATGGATTCTTTATTAAATACTACAAATAAACATGGACACAGTCAGATAAAGATTTGTGTTTCTGGCGCAGCAGAGACTGGTCATTGCGGAATAGGTGCACTTGATTTAGCAAAAGAGCTTGGGCGAGAAATTGCTCGCCAAGGGTTAACATTGATTACAGGTGCAACTACAGGCTTTCCTTTTTGGGTTGCGATGGGAGTAAAAGAAGTCGGTGGAATATCTATTGGTTTTTCTCCAGCTGCTACTGAAAAGGAACATGTGGAAGTTTATAAACTCCCGCTTGATTATATGGATTTGATAGTTTATACGGGCTTTGGCTATCCAGGACGCGACATATTGCTCACTCGTTCTTCTGATGCCGTCATTTGTGGTTGTGGGCGCATTGGTACTATCCATGAATTTACCGTAGCTTTTGAAGACGGAAAGCCTATCGGTATTTTTGAAGGTCCTTGGGCAATGGGGGATGAATTAAAGGAAATATTAGCAAAGAGTAACAGGCCAAATGCAAAGATTGTCAGTGGAGAAAATCCAAAGAAACTTTTAGAAGATATCGTGACTCTCATAAAAAGAGACAAAGTAACTGAATATAAGATTTAAAAAATAAAAAAAATCCCCGAGTGGGGATTTTTTAGTTTACTTTACTGCTACGAGGACTTTTGCAAAAGTTTTTGGATGATTTTCGGCGAAGTCAGCGAGGATTTTACGGTCTAGCATTATCTTTTTCTTTGCGAGGGCTCCCATAAATACGGAATAGGACATTCCGAGTTCGCGAGCGCCGGCATTTATCTTTATATTCCAAAGTTTTCTATTGTGTGATTTTTTGTCTTTTCTGTGGGCAAAAGAATAAGCTCCAGAGTGCAAAAGAGCGTCTTTTGCTTGGCGTTCCTTTGTACTTCGTCCATGACGAAAACCCTTTGTTTGTTTAAGGACACTTCTTCGTCTTTTTAATGCATGTACTCCCTTTTTTACTCTTGTCATATAAATAGGCTCTAGTCTTTAGGCGCTAGGCATTAGCTAAATGGTAATAAGTAACTTCTTGGTTTGTTTTTGATTATAAAAGTAGCACCTTTTTTGCCGGCGAGTTGCTTGTTGCGGGATTGTTTTGCATTAAAGTGGTTGAAGCCAGGCTTGCGCGCAATCAGCTTTCCAGATTTGGTAACCTTTAATCTCTTACTATATGACTTATTTGTTTTCATTCCCTTACCCATGTTATTTTTTTTCTATTGTTGTTGTTAAACCTTTTGGACCTTTTTTATAAGCGTCTGATATTTTATAATCCTCCGTAATCAAATGTAAAACTCTGTCTAAACGTTCTCGTAAAAACTTTTCATCCATATACTTTGCGCGTCCGGCGAGGAAGAGTTCCACTTTCACTCTGTGTCCTTCCTTTATCCATTTGGAAGCGGTTTTCGCTTTTAATTCCAAATCGTGGTCTCCGGTGCCTATCTTTATCTGAATTCCTTTTGTTTCTGTTTTGTTTGCTCCGGCTTTTGACTTCTTTAATTTCTTGCTGGCTTCGTATTGGTATTTGCCGAAATCCATCAGCTTAGCTAATGGGGGATTGGCATTTGGACCAATTTCTATCAAATCCAAACCCTTAGCTTGCGCTAATTCTAGAGCGTCTTTTATACTCAAAACGCCGAGATTTTTATTTTCACTGTCTAAAACCCGAAGTTCCGTCGCCCTTATTTGGTTGTTTATTCTTTCACGCAATTTATATTAAATGTCTACAAGGAGACTTTCGCACCTTTGACTTATCAGATAATAGCGTATTATGGCTTGAAAGTCAACCATATTTAAAATATATGATAATATGGGGTATGGCTAGTTATACGGAAAATAGAAAAGCACGTTTTAATTATGAAATCTTGGAAAAATACGAAGCAGGTATTGAGCTTTTAGGTACGGAAGTAAAGTCTGTGCGTAATAGTCAGATTTCGCTCGAAGGAGCCTTTGTCATCGTTCGCGGAGGTGAAGCATTTTTAATCAATGCAAATATCCCGCCATTTCAGCCTAAAAATGCGCCAAAAGATTATGACCCATTACACAACAGAAAACTTCTTCTTACTAAAGCAGAGATAATTGAACTATCAGGAAGTGAGAAAAATAAGAGTTTGACAATTGTGCCAATTTCAGTGTATAATAAAAGCAGAAAAATCAAAGTAGAAATTGCTTTGGTTAAAGGAAAGAAAATGTTTGATAAGCGCAAAGCTTTGGAAAAACGCGAAACTGATCGCAGTATCAGACGCACAATAAAAAGAGGAGAATAAATACTTTGAAAACAAAATGGGGATGCAAGGCATAGACAGTTGGCCTTTTGTTATTGATGCATACCGAGAATGGACGTAATCTCGTAAAACTTCGTTCAATAGCTTAATTGCAAAATTAGCTTCCAAAGTGAAAGCTCTAGTCTCTCCATACTTCGGTATGAATGACTTTGCTTTCGCTTCAGTTTCCGCTTCGGCGTAAACTGATGTCTCTCTTATAGACTTCCGATATATAAGCAGGGGCACAATATTATCGGGATAGCTCCGACGCGGCTTCGCCGTCGGAGCAAAACACAGAAGATCGATTAAAAAATATTTGGCTCGTTTAAGAATTTTTTAATTTAAACAAAAAAGCGAGCTATATATGTAGACTTCTTTACAAAAACCTTCTGCACGGGGATTCAATTTCCCCCATCTCCACTAGTAATTAATATTGTTTTTAAGGTTTGATTTTAGTATAATTTAAATGTATGAAAAAGAGAGCAAAAATAACAGCTAAAAACAAGCAATTTCCTGTTTTTGTCGAGAAAGACGAAGACGGATTTTATGTTGTCGAGTGTCCGCTTTTTAAGGGTTGTTTTTCTCAGGGTAAGACTCTTGATGAGGCTTTGACAAATATTCGCGAAGTGATAGAACTTTGCTTGGAAGAAAAAGAAAATGTTGAAATTCTAAAATGGTATCATCCTTTGGAAATTAGTTTGCATACTATTTCCGTCTAATTTCCATGCCGAAACTTCCTATCCTGTCTTCAAAAGAAATAATTAAAATTTTTGAGAAAGCTGGATACTTTATCGTTAGACAAAAAGGAAGTCATATCAGATTGCATCACGATACTAGAGATTCCATAACAATTCCGAATCATAAAATTATTGGCCGAGGGCTTTTAAAGAAAATTTTACGTGATTCGCAAATTTCCGTCGACGAGTTGATTAAATTGATGAAGTAAAGTTATTTCACTTTTAGGGTTTTTTATGCTAGGATTTACAAATGGATCCCGTTAGAGATTACTTATGTTCTATTACACATATATATTAAAAAGTAAGAAGGACGGTAAAATTTACACGGGATATACACAGGATTTACGGAAGCGCCTTAACCAGCACAACAAAGGTTTATCGACATATACGAAAGGTAGAGGCCCATTTGTTTTGATATATTATGAAGCATGTTTATTGGAAAGTAAGGCGAGGTCGAGGGAATTATTTTTAAAATCGGGAATGGGTAAGCGTTACTTGAGAAATCGATTAGGCGCTTCCTATCTCTAACGGGATGGATTTTAATTTTCTAAACAAAAAGAACCCATTAAACAAAGGGAAAAAGCAAAAAGGTGGAAATCTTTTTGGCAGTATTAGTGGAGCAGTATTTATCTTTATGCTCATCACGGCTGTTTACTTAATCGTGTCTGATAATAGTAAAGCTATTCCGGAGATTCCGATTTCCGATCTTGCGAAAAGTGTTTCAGTTGGAGAAGTAAAAAAGATTGTAGTAGAAGGCGACAAGCTTACAGTTACTTTTCAAAATGATGAAATAAAAACAGCAAAGAAAGAAGTCGGGTCAACTTTATCGCAAACACTTTTTAATTATGGTGTAAATAATGGAGCATTGGCAAAAACAGAAATTCAAATAAAAGAAGAAAGCGGATTTATGTATTTGCTTTTTAACATTCTGCCCTTCCTTTTGCCAATAGTTTTTATTTTGCTTTTCTTTTGGTATTTATCACGACAAGTTAAAGGTGCAGGTATGCAAGCGATGACTTTTGGTCAGTCCAAGGCGCGTATCACTGATCCGAATGATAAAAACAATCGT
>MFWK01000007.1:52329-66866 GCA_001786365.1 Candidatus Nomurabacteria bacterium RIFOXYD2_FULL_35_12
TGATAAAAACAATCGTGTGACTTTCAAAGACGTTGCCGGATGTAAAGAAGCAAAAGAAGAATTAAAAGAAATCGTGGACTTTTTAAAAAGTCCAAAGAAATTTTTAGATATCGGAGCTAGGATTCCTAAAGGTGTTATTTTGACTGGAGCTCCGGGTACAGGCAAGACCTTGCTAGCGCGAGCGGTAGCAGGTGAGGCCGGCGTGCCGTTTTTCCATTTGTCCGGTAGTGAATTTGTGGAGATGTTCGTGGGTGTAGGTGCCAGCAGAGTGCGAGACCTTTTTAAAATGGCTAAAAAAGCTGCTCCAGCAATAATCTTTGTGGATGAAATAGATGCGATAGGGCGAACGCGTGGAGGAGGATTTGGCGGAGGAAATGACGAAAGAGAGCAGACCTTGAACCAGATACTTGTGGAGATGGATGGTTTTGAGCCGAATGACAAAGTGATAGTGATGGCGGCGACAAACAGGCCGGACGTGCTCGACCCTGCGCTCATTCGCCCAGGACGTTTTGATCGAAAAGTTTTGCTTGATTTACCTGATCGCGCGGATCGTGAAGAAATATTAAAAATTCATGCAGTAAAGAAACCTCTCGCAGAAGATATTAATTTAAAATTAATTGCAGAGCGAACTCCAGGATTTTCCGGTGCGGATTTGTATTCGCTGATGAACGAAGGTGCTATTTTAGCGGCGCGAGAAAATCGCAAGAAAGTTTTTCAATTTGATTTGATACGAGCGATTGAGAAAGTTATGCTTGGACCCGAGAGAAAGAGCCACTTGCTTTCCAAGAAAGAAAAAGAAATTACTGCTTATCATGAAGCTGGTCATGCATTAGTGGCTTCCGTTTTGCCTTATGCTGACCCTGTGCACAAAGTTTCCATCATCGCTCGCGGAAATGCCGGTGGATATACTTTGAAATTACCCTTAGAGGAAAAACGTCTGCAGTCAAAGAAAGAATTCATAGATGATATTGCTATGTCTCTCGGTGGGTATGTGGCAGAGCAGATGATTTTTGGAGATATAACTACTGGTCCATCTAGTGATTTGCAAATGGCTACAAATTTGGCTCGAGCGATGGTTACTAGATGGGGAATGTCTGATGTCATCGGGCCTATTGCTTTGGTAAATGGTGGAGGGAGACATCAATATGGTGAACCAATAGAAAAAGAATTTTCTGAAACTGTTTCTACAAAAGTTGATGCAGAAGTTTCCAGAATAATAAATGATGGAATAAAATCTGCGCAGAAAGTTTTAGCTGAACACAAAAAAGCGTTTAATGCCATCGCGCATAGGCTCATTGAAGTGGAAACTCTTGAGCAAGAAGAATATGAGAAGATACTAACAGCGCATGGGATAGTGCTAAAAAAGAAAGAAATCGTCGCTCCAGTTGAAACTGTATAATCTATTTGTTTTTAATATATGAACCATGGTATACTATATTAGTAACCATTTTTCGTTAGTTCGTATATTATGGCAAGAAAATTAGACAAACAAAAAGCGCTAGTAATGCGCAAAAAGGGAATGAGTTATAGTCAGATTAAAGAAAAGCTTGGTGTAAGCAAAAGCACTTTGAGCGGGTGGTTGTATAACATGCCACTTTCCGTAAAAAGAATTAGAGAACTACAGGCCGATAGCCCTATTCGTATTGAGAAATATAGGAATACGATGCGGGCAAAAAAGGAGAAAAAATTTGCCGAAGCATATCAAGAAATGTCAAAGAAAATCGGAAAACTCACAAAAAGAGAACTCTTTCTAAGTGGTCTATTTTTATATTGGGCTGAAGGAAGTAAAACTACAAGAGGGACGGTTGGTCTGACAAATACGAATCCGACAATGTTGAAGTTTTATATAAAATGGTTAAAGCTCTTTGGATATTTAAAAAAAGATTTTAGTGTTCATTTGCATTTGTACTCTGACATGAATATAAGAAAACAGGAGAAATATTGGGCACAAGAACTGGATATACCTCTTTCACAATTTAGAAAGTCTTATATAAAAAAAACTTTATTAACATCTATTACTTATCATAATGGGTTTGGGCAAGGTACCTGCACAGTTATGGTTTTAAATGCTAGGTTTTATGAGAAAGTTCTAATGGGACTTAAATATATTCAAGATAGTTTCTGTAAATTGTGATTTGTTTTTTGTAAAAAGTTATTGTAATATATAGATATATCCGCACTTAGCTCAGTTGGTAGAGCAATCCGCTTATACCGGATCGGTCCTTGGTTCGAGTCCAAGAGTGCGGACAAGATTATGGAAGGAATAGAAACAAAAGAAAATTTACCTCAGCCACGGCTTGAAATTAGGCAAGAAAAGTCTCTAGAATTTATAGCTCAATCGATTCATAGCTATGAGGATGTTGGTGATGAAGAAGCTGTTTTTATGCTAGCACTTACGCTAGAACATCCAGAATGGAAAGACGATATTTTAGAACAAATAAAAAAACATAAACCGCATGTAAAAGATGTAGGAAAAATTCTTGAGAGACTAGAAAAGGATTATTTTTCTTCAGGTTGGCAATCACAAATTCAACCAAACGCAGAAGATGCCATATGGTGGACTGAGCATTTACCTGAAGCAAAAATGCGAATTACTAATCTTATTTCTTATTTTCGTCCATCAGCAGATGAAATTGCAAAGAAAGTGGTAATTATTCCTTCTGATAGATTATTGCCATCTAAGGAAACAGGGCAGTCATTTCATATTGGTGATACGACTGTAATAATGTCTCATACTGAGAATCCTATGAACTTAGAGCACGAATTTCTTCATGGAATTATTAATCCTATAACAGAAGAACTTGCAGGAGAAATACCACAAGAGAAAGTTGTCGCTTTAGCAAGTGAAAAATTAAAAAAAGGGGAAGAATATGGAGAACACGCATTGAGCCTTTTAAATGAAGAGCTTATTAGAACTTATAATGAGTTCATAGAAAATGAAAAGTTAAATATTGCGATTATTAACAATGAATTAAGAGAAATAGTTTACCAACTTTATCAAAGATTTAATAAAGAAAGGAAAACTAACCCAAAAATAAAATTTAAAGATTTTTTTGCAAGAGAAATTAAGAGTTTGTTTGGTTAATATTTACTCGAAATGAAATCCTGCCCGCAATGCTTACAGCATAGCTGTTGCAGGCGGGTCTCCGGCTTTTATTCGAAGTGGAATTCTTTTGTTTTAGAATGGACTTTTTGCTTTAAAAGGGGATACTTGGAAAGTTCGGGGTCGGATTCTATCAGGCGGATGGCTTCAGTGCGAGCGGCTTCTACCATTTTGATATTTTTTATCGCTTCCATACCAAGGTCTGTGATGCCCCATTGTTTTGTACCTCCGAGTTCACCCGCGCCACGGAGAGTTAGGTCGAGCTCTGCCAATTCAAAACCGTTTTTTGCGGTTTTTAACGCTTTTAATCTAGCTATTGTTTTTTCACTTTTTGCTTCGGCAAAAATATAACAATAAGCCTGATGCGTGCTTCGAATAACGCGTCCGCGAAGTTGGTGTAGCTGGGCGAGACCGAAACGCTCTGCGCCTTCGATGATTATGACTGTGGCATTTGGCACATTTACTCCGACTTCCACCACAGAAGTGGCGCAGAGAATGTGTATTTTACCCTCCGAAAATTCTTGCATTACTTCTTCTTTTTTTTCTTTACTCATTTTGCTGTGGAGGACGCCTATTTCATATTCTCTGAAAACTTCTTTTTTCAAACGCTTTGCTTCAGTTGTGACAGCTTTCATCTCTAGACTGACTTTTGTTTTTGGCGACTGAGCAGAATTTCGTTTGCGGGGTCTCTCGCAGGCCGACGGGCCGAGAGTGAGCGCTCCGGAAGCATCCGGAGACAGCGACCGCGCAAAGGAAGATTCTGCTAGGGCGCCTGCTTGCGCTTCTTCTTCTGCTTCAAAAATTCTTGGGCAGATGACGTAAAGCTGTCTGCCATTTTTGAGTTCTTCTCGTATTTTTTCATAAGTTTCATCGCGTTTGTTTGGCGTAATTATTTCTGTAATTATTTGTTTTCTACCGGCTGGCATTTCGTCTAAAAGTGATAAGTCTAAGTCACCATAGATAGTGAGAGCGAGTGTGCGGGGGATGGGAGTGGCAGTCATTGAGAGCAAGTGTGGAGCGACATTGTCTTTACGGACGAGTTTTCGTCTTTGCGCTGTGCCAAAACGATGCTGTTCGTCTATTACAACCAATGCCAAATTTTTAAATTTCACAGTTTTTTGAATGAGGGCATGAGTGCCTATCAAAATCGGTATTTCTCCATTTGCTACCCATTTCAAAAGTTGTGCCCGAGAAATCGTGGTCCAGTTTACCCCGGCCAGACTGGCGGGGCCGATTGTTTTCGCTGGAAATTTTCGGCAACCGCTCCCTGTGATGAGCCCTATGCTGATAGGAAGTTTTCCGCCCGAGGCGGATCCGTCTTTGGCGGAAAAGTATTGTATAAAAGATTCAAAATGTTGAGTTGCCAATATTTCCGTCGGCGCCATATATGCCACTTGGAGGTTTCCGAAACTTTGCCCATTTGGACGTTGTTGAACTGTCATATAGCTCGCAGTGGCGGCGACGGCAGTTTTTCCACTTCCTACGTCGCCTTCGAGAAGCCTAGACATAGGGAAATTTCTCCCCATATCTTCCAATATTGTTTCAATTGATTTTATTTGTGAATTTGTAGTATCAAATGGAAATCTGTCCAAGAATTCTTGTGCCTTTTTTTCATCCAGTTTTATTTGAAATGATTTATTTTTTCTATATTCAAATTTATCATGCTGGCGTTCGAGCTGAATGCAAAAAACTTCTTCAAATGCAAAACGTTTGCGAGCAGACTCAGCGTCGTTTTTATTTTTTGGTTTATGAATCCAGATGAGAGCTGTTTTTAGTTTTGGTAAATTGTATTTTTTTAAAATGTCATCAGGAACATAGTCTTTTATATTTTCCAAAGTTTTATCTCGCAATATTTTTTCAATAGCATGGTAAAACCATTTACTAGTTATTCCACGAGTTTCGGCGTAAATGGGATAAGAGAATCCTGCGCCAAGGGGTGCCCTTGGCATACTTGCCAAGGGCACCCCTTGGCTGTTGGCAGTAGAGAAAAGTGTATCATGCGAATCTATGGGCATATCTATCATTTTTTCAAATTCTGGATTGGCAAGGTAGATACTAGACTTACCCTTTGTGACTTTGCCGGTCAATTTTACCGTGTCGCCATCATGAAGCATCTTTGCCAGATATGCTTGATTAAACCAGATTATTTTTATTTTACCAGAAAGGTCTTCTATTTGGCCTTCAGCCATAGGAATTTTCGTGCGAAAACTTTTCTTTGTTTTTAAATTTGAAACTTTTCCATAAACGGTTGCCATATCTCCTGGAATCAAATCTGTAATCTTTTTTACTTCACTGATGTCGCTATAGCGGACAGGAAAATGAAAAAGGAGGTCTGATACAAAAAAAAGCTTGAGTCTATTTAGGGCTCTTTTTTGGTTTATATCTAGGCGAAATTTTAGTTCCAGCTTGTCATGAAGCTCCATCTGTAAATTATATAACTAAATTTATGAATTAAACACTAATTTTGATTTTTTATAGTTAATGTGTATAAGTATTTGATATTTTTTAAATGTTTTATGCTATAATATACCCAAGATATAGAATATTATTTTATCATATATTATGGATTTTTTTGATACACAAAAAAGAGCTTCTTTTATAAGTGATTTAGGCGTATTAGTCTTATTCTTTGTTGTATTTTTTTATGTTTCCAACTTTGCAACTTCATTTTTTGATTTAAATTTGGAAGCAATGTCAAAACAAGAAATTCAAGAAGATTCAATTATTAAAAATTTTACCATTACTCAGCTTCCAGCCATTCCTAGTCAACCAATAAAATGGATTAAAACTATTAAAGCAGACGCTCTGAATAAAGGTGAGTATCTTTTAGAGTTACCAAAGACAGCCGATCATATAAAAATTACTCCCATAAAGCCTATTTTACAAAAGACAAGCAAACTTACCAACAAGGATAGAATCAAATTAGCTCAAGAAGCGAAAACTAGAATCAATTCCAAGGAATCTTTAGCCCTAGAAAGATCATTAAAAAATAAATCAAATATTTTTTCTTTTTTACTTGCTAGTGTTGGAGATGCGATGGATTCTTTGATTGATGCTCAACCCGAAACCACAGTTCCAGAAGTAATCTTGCTTGATGTAACGACAGAGGTTTCTGTTCCAGAAGAAGTTGCTCCTGTTTCGAATGAAGAAACTATTTCTATCCCAGCAGTTCCAGAAACAGTTCCAGAAGTTCCAGTTGTTTCTGAAGAGACGACTGTAGTTCTTGTAGATTCAGATTCTACTAATTCATCACAGATAGAAGAAGTCGTTCCTGTCGCAGAGATAATTCCTGAAGTTTCTACTGATATTGAGGTTTTACAAGAAGATGTGGTAGAAAATACTTCTGAAATTCCCACTTCAGAAGAAACTGCTTCCATTGCTCCACTATCTGAAGTAGATCTTGATGTTACAGCAGTTTCGGAAGTTCCTGATATTCAAGTCACTTACGAAACTCCTGCGCCCATAATTGCTGAAGCAGATACAAATACTGGAAAAATTGTGCAAATTTCTGCTCCAGATACAGTTACAAACCCAAATACTGGAACAGTTACCAAACAGCATATTACAAATGTTCTAGCTTTTACCAATATTCCAGAAATCTACAAAGTCGGTCAAGAATCTAAAATCAAAATCAAATGGCAAAATAATAATGATAAAAATGTTAAATTCCATGCCTATGACCTAAACGGTAATGGCAAACTAGACTATGTGGAATGGACTGTTCCACACCTCTCTACTCAGACCTTTGAAATTATTTTTATTTCCAAAGCATTTCTTCTTGATTCAAATAAAGATATTTTGGAAGATATTTATGACACAGTTAAAGAACAAGATAAAAATTATATAACTATTCCACAAGATAATTATGTTCGCGCAACTTTCTACAAAACATTAAACAGAACTAAAGATATTACACTTTATGCTAAACCAAATGATCTAAGTGTCCCTGTTTCAATTCAAGTTTATCCAGTTTATGTTGATGTAGATGATAACCAAACAGAAGGTCCACAGCTTACATTAGTTTCAGATAATCAAAATCCTGACTTTTCAAATATTAGTCAAGATGGTAAATATAGAGTTTTGCTTTCTAATTTACAAAACTCAACGGATGTTTTTGATTTAAAAATAATCGGTGGTTCTATTGATGTAGATTATATAGTTGATCCGATTGAGACTGGACAGACAGCTCATTGGAAGTTTAACGAAAATGAAATAGCTGGCACAAGCGTGGCAGATTCCGTTGGTTCTTTTACTGGAACCCTTGTTGGAACTGTTATGACTGATACTAATGGACTTTCAACTCCTGGGAAATTAAATGGTGCTTTCTCTTTTGTGGGTGGAAGCGGTGATTATATAGATATTCCAGACTTAGGAGATAGTCTTCAACTTGGAAGTGGAAAGTCACTAGTATTTTGGATAAATACAACTGATAATGGTGATAGACCAAACTACTTTACCAAATTAGGAACTGGGGGAGGAATACAACCAGCGAATGGTTGGTATTTTAAGACTAACGTAAATGATGTAGTCCTTGGAGGTCTTGATGATGCAGAATATACATTAGATACATCTGGTTCACTTATGGATGGCGCATGGCATTTAGTAGTGATTTCTATTGATGCTTCTAATATCTATTATTATGTTGATAATTCTCTTATAAGCACTACAGGTTATACTTCTGCTCCGAGTGGTGGAGCTGGTGCCAATTTTCAAATAGGATTTACAAGCGAGGCAGGTCCTGCAGCGTGGGTGGGAACATTGGATGATATAAGGTTTTATAATAAAACTATGGATGCTACAGATGTTTCTGATGTATGGAATGGGGGTACTGGTACAGAAGCTGATTCTTCAAATGTCGCACCAAACGTTCCAACCCTAGTTTCTCCAGCAAATGCTTCGCTTGTTGCGGACAATACTCCGACCTTATCTGCTAATTATTCTGATTCAGATACAGGAGATGTTGGTACTACAAATTATCGTATCTCATCTGGAACTGCGCAGAATTGTTTAGATAATGCAAATATTACGGCTTCTGGGACATCAGCTGAGACTGCAGACGAAAATGAAGATACTACTTGGACACCAAGCTCTACCATAGGAAATGACGGCACATATTATTGGTGTGCACAAAACAATGATGGAGTAGCTACTTCTGCTTGGACAAGTATGGGAAGTTTTACTTTAGCTCACGTATGGGGCGGTGCTTCTTCGACTGCTTGGTCAACTGCAGCTAACTGGCAAGGAGGAGAGGTTCCGGATGCTGGAGATGATGTTGTTTTTAATGGAACGGGCAATACTGCTTCAAGCATTGATGATAGTTTTGCCGGTAGTGTCGGTAGTATTTCAATAAATTCTGGATATACAAATATAATTACCAACAACAGAACATCTGGCCTTGCTGTTGTAACTACTAGTGGAAAGACGGGAACCTTTACTATTGCCTCAGGAACTTATGATGCAAATGGGAAAACAACTTCTGTTGCAGGTGACTGGACCAACAACGGTGGGACATTTACCTCAGGAACTGGTACTGTTACCTTCAATGGTTCTGGTGCGCAAAGTATCAACGGTACTGCTTCTTCACAGACTTTTAAAAATATCACAACTTCTTCCACAAGCGCGCTTACAGTGGGCGGTAGTACGACAACTTTAACTTTGAATGGAAGTCTTACACTTGGTTCTGGTACAAGTTTTGATGTTGGGACGGCAACTACCGTAAACGTGGCTGGCGATTGGACCAATAACGGAGGTACATTCACTCCTGGCACAAGTAAAACTGTTACTTTTAACGGTTCTGGTGCACAAAGTATTAATGGTACTGCCGCTTCTCAAACTTTTTATTGGATGACTCTATCTTCAACAAGTGCACTTACAGTTGGCGGTTCTACAACAACTTTAAATATAAGAACTTTAACTTTGGGCTCTGGTACAAGTTTGGATGCTGGTACAGCGACAGCAATCAATATCTCTGGCGATTGGACCAACAACGGAGGCACATTTACTCCGGGTACTGGCACAGTGACTTTTGATAGCACACTAGATCGCACTATCGGTGGTACAGCTGCTTCCCAGACTTTTTATAATTTGATTGTAAATCTTACTTCCGGAAAAACTTTAACTGTCGGTGGGTCAACTACTTCTCTCACAACTCAGAACTTTACCGAAACAACCGGTAATTTCACAGCTCCAGCTACATTAAATATAAATGGTAATGCAACTTTGACCGCTGGCACCTTTACTGCAGGTACTAATACTAATGTTACAGGTAACTGGGCTAATAATGGAAGTACATTCACTGCCGGCACAGGGACAGTTACTTTAAACGGTACATCTCAGATAATTTCCGGAAGTAGCACTTTTTATAATTTAACAAAATCTGTTTCTAGTGCCGATACACTCACATTTACTGCTGGTACTACACAAATTATTTCAAATACACTTACATTAAACGGCGCATCAGGACAATTGCTTTCACTACGTTCGTCATCTACACCTACACAATGGAATATAAATCCACAAAGCACACGCACTCTCTCATATCTTGATGTTAAAGATTCTAATAACACAAATGCTACTGCTATTGATACAACAGGATTAAATATCACTAATTCTCTTAACAATACAAATTGGACTTTTAATGCTACACCAAATGTTCCAACCCTAGTTTCTCCAGCAAATGCTTCTTATACAACAGATAATACTCCGACCTTATCTGCTAATTACTCTGATTCAGATACAGGAGATGTTGGTACTACAAATTATCGTATCTCATCTGGAACTGCGCAGAATTGTTTAGATAATGCAAATATTGCAAGTTCCGGTGCTTCATCTGAAACTGCAGATGAGAACGAAGATACTACATTTACTCCAGGTTCTACTATCGGCTCTGATGGCACATATTATTGGTGCGCTCAAAACAATGATGGCGTAGCGACTTCTGCTTGGACGAGTATGGGTAACTTTGTTTTAGATACCACAAATCCTGTTCCAACAATAACTTCACCAACAGATAGCGCAAGTTACAACAATACTTCTGTTAGTATCTCTTCTTCAGCAAGTGACACAAACCTTGGCTCTCTTGTATCAAATCTAGATTCAGGTTTGGTAAGTTGGTGGAGAATGGATGATGTAGATGGTTCCGGAAATCCGACAGATTATATGGGTACGAATAATGGGACAAAATATGGTGATGCAGTCCAGACTTCTAGTGGAAAATTTGGAAAAGCTTTTACATTTGATGGTACAGGGGATTATATATTGGCCAATGATATTTCATTAACAAGTAATGCTGTCAGTGCTTGTGCTTGGATAAATATAGCTGCAAGCAATACTGTTAATAGTAATAATGTTGTTCTTGAAAAATGGGATTCTGGAGTAGGTAAAAGAATTTTTGCTTTATGGCAAACTATTAATACAAATACTATAGGTTTTGCGACATCTAACTCTGGTTCTTATCAAGCAGGAAATCTTCTCACGACAACTTTATCAATGTATGATGGATCTTGGCATCATATTTGTGGAATTCATGATGGTTCATACAACTATTTATACGTTGATGGTTCTTTAGATAAAAGTGTAGATGCTGCTAACGGATTATATAATTCAAGTCTATCTACTTCAATCGGTTGTACGATGGTAAGTGGTGCTTGCCAAGGAAATGATTATTTCAATGGCTTAATTGATGAGGCTATGATTTTTACTCGTGCTTTGACTTCTGATGAAGTAAGGGCTCTTTATGATGGCACTGCAGTGAGTCATAGTTCGACTCTAGCAGAGGGAAGTCATACCTACAAAGCATACGCCAGCGACTTGGCCGGAAATGTGATTGCCTCAAGTCTAAATACGTTCTCTATAGATACTACAGCACCAGCTGACCCATCAGCAACTCCTGCAGGAGGAACATATGATTCGGCTCAATCAGTCTCACTTTCTTCTTCCGGTTCTTCTGCAATTTACTATACAACGAATGGTGATACCCCAACTTCCAGTTCTACTCTTTACGTTGCGCCAATCAGCATCTCTACAGCTACAACATTGAAAGCGATAGCATACGATTTAGCCACAAACCAATCAGGAGTAGTGACAGAAAGTTATGTTTTTGATGTCACAGCGCCCACAACTTCGGCGACAGCAACCAACACCGCCGGTAGTTACACTTTCGGCAATTGGTCTGTCAGCAATGTTTCCGTCACTCTCTCTTGTACAGACAATGTCGGAGGAGTCGGTTGTGATACACCAACATATCCAAAATACTGCGTAGACCAAGCAAACACTTGTTCTCCAACTACTTCCTATACAACCTCAGTATCAATTTCCACCGAAGGCACAAATTACATCAGATATTATTCAGCTGACACCATTCCAAATACCGAAACAACAAAGAGTTCAATTATCAAAATTGACAAATCTACTCCAGTCATTTCAAACATCTCTCCATCTTCTGGTTCTAATTTAGCTACTGATCAAGCAATTACCTTTACTACGGACGAGACAGCAGAATGTCGTCTGGCTCTATCTGACACAGCTAAATCATATGATGAAATGTCTTCTGACGTTTCTTGTTCTGTTTCAAACGGAATTCAGATGTCTTGTGTTCCTCCAACTCTAGGCTCTGCTGGCACAAAGAATATGTATCTCGCTTGTAAAGATTCATATGACAACAAAGATACTGCAATTTCCTCCACCCATGTTGATTACATCTATGCAAGAGGTGGACATGCAGTTAGCGGTGGTGGTGGAGGAAGCCCTGCTCCTTCTATAGGAACATTTGATGTTTCAGTTAATAATGGAACTTCTTCTACAAATAACAGAGTAGTTACTTTAGATTTTAATTCTTCTGGAACAGGAGCTACAGCTGTCATCCTAGCTAATAATCCAGACTTTTCCGGAGGAGTAATCATTCCATATCAAGCAAATACTCAATTTGACCTCTGTGGAAACAATACTTCTTGTCCTGACGACACTTACACTATCTACGCTAAATTCCTAGACTCACAAGGTAATGCTTCTCCAGCCATATCTAAATCTATCATCTTAAATGCTGTCTCATTCATTAATGAAGTTGTTCAAAACACTACTGACATCATTAATACCTTTAATCCAGAAGTAACTGAACCTATTAATTATCCTTCCATTGATGTTTCTGTTCCAGAAAATCCTCAAATTTCATTCCAAAACAAATGGAAAATCGTAGTTCCTTCCTCTATGGAAGACTTTGTCTTTGCTGATCTTCCAAAAGATTTCCGTACAGTAGTAGACAAGTTTCCACAAGTCAGTCAAGTTTTAAAGAAAGTCGGAGTCAGTAAGATGAATGACGCTTCTCTATTTACCACCGCTTCACTATTTCTCCCAGGCTTGAATGAATATTTAGGTTTCTCTGGAGTAAATAGTGTTTCTCTCTCTAACCTATCAAATACTCAATCAGATAGACTTCCATCTGACATAATCTTCGCTCGAACAGCTGATGAAAAGATTGATCTAGGAGTAAAGCTATCTCTTGATCAAAATGGTCTAGCTCTACAGACTCTAAATACTATCCAAGGTCAAAACCTAAAACTCATCATGAAGCCAGATGGTCCAGCAAAGAGCATTGAAGGTTATATTCTCTTTAAATCAAATGCTCAAGCAAAGAAAGCAAGTAATTATCTGACTGCTAGTGTAGCAAATGCAATGGAAGACACCGACCTTGTCTTAAACAAATTCTTCTACAAAGAAACAAAGAACGGCGTTTGGACTGCAGATGTTGCTTCTCCTCTAGCTACTGGGCAATATGAATTACGCACAGTAGTTAATTATGAGGCTGTTAATAAATCTCCAAAAGAAATCAGTATGGTTGTGATAGTGGATCCTGAGGGGTATGTGTATGAGAAATTAAGTGACGGAAGGGAAATTAGATTAAACAATGCTCTTGTTTCTATCTATGTATTAAATGAAAAGGCAAAAGAATATTCCCTCTGGCCTGCAAAAGACTATCGTCAGAAAAATCCACAGACTACAGATGTGACTGGCAGATATGCTTTCCTTGTCCCTATAGGCACTTACTATCTCTCCGCTACCGCTCCAAATTATTATGATTATATAGGTGAGCCATTTAAGGTAGAAGAGAATAAAGGAGTGTTTATCAATATTGAATTGAAGCCAGAATGGTCATTTGTTAGCATCTTTAACATATCCAATATATTATTGGGTATAGTGATTATTTTCCTTGCAGGTATATTTACTTCTTTAATAAGAACAAGAAAGCAGACGTGAAAGTTCATAAAGTTCATAAAGTTCATAAAGTTCATAAAGTTCATAAAGTTCATAAAGTTTATAAAGTAAAATAAAAATTATATGCAAATAAATAAAATAACAAAAATCACTATCATAGTTTTAGCCTTCACAACTATATTTTTCGCTTATCTTTACTTTTCTTCTTGTGTGAAGTTTAGAAATGCTGAAAAAATAATTGCGAGTCAGCAAGTTAATGAAAAGGTTCTTTCTTTTTCTCAACTTTTCTTTGATAAAGTCCTCCAAGGGACAAAAGAAGTTTCTTTTGACGACAGATTGCGTTTAGAGAATGCTGTCCGAGCATTAAACGACAAAGAGATTTTTGATTCTTGGACAAAGTTTACAGGGGCGAAAGATCAAACACAAATACAAAAAAATTTCTATAGTTTATTCCAGTTACTCTTGAAAAAGATTACACCTTAAATAAATTTGCGGAGCCAGACGGATTCGAACCGTCGAGGGGTTTTGAAGCCCCTGCCTCTTTAGCAAAGAGGTACGTTAGACCACTCTGACATGGCTCCTTTGTGTTGTTTAAACAACTTAATTACTCTATCATATTAATGCTTTTTTTCCATTATTTCTGATATACTTTGTGAATTATGGATAGGTGGGTGAGTGGCTTAAACCAGCGGTTTACTAAACCGCCGTCCCCTTAAAAGGACCGTGAGTTCGAATCTCACCCTATCCGCAGTCAGTATTTAGTATCGGAAGACTCGAGTGCCTATCTAGCTTTTTCTTTCAAAAAAGTATACTTTTGAATTAGTTATGGGAAAGAATAAATACATAAAAGGCCCAAAGAAACAACATTTTGTGCCGAAATGCTATCTGTCAGGATTTGTAGATCCCAGTACTCCACAAGGACAAGAACCTTATGTTTGGGTATTTGATAGAAATGGCAGAACTAAAAGAAAAAAAGCACCTAAAAATATCTTTACTGAGAACCATCTTTATACTATAGAGTTTAAGGGTCAAAAAGATTTTTCGATAGAACAGAACCTTTCTCAGATTGAAGGGCGTTTTGTGAGTGTTATGGAAGTTATAAAAAAGAAAAAACCACTGACTCCTCATGAACATACGTTCCTGTGCATATTTGTGGCTGGGTAAATTCTCTACCTAAATGCAACAGCTTTGTTAATTGATAATCTTGGAACTTTGGAAATGATAG
>MFWK01000008.1 GCA_001786365.1 Candidatus Nomurabacteria bacterium RIFOXYD2_FULL_35_12
AGATCCCTTTTAAGGATAAGGTCGTTGGTTCGATCCCAACCGGGCGCACAAAATATGCTATATTTTGTGTGACCACAAACGTTATGTCAAAAAATATTTTTAAATTACATCTTCCGTTTAAATCAGCGGGTGATCAGCCTGTAGCTATTTTAAAGCTAATAGATGGGTTGAATAAAGGGATGAAAAAGCAGACATTGCTCGGTGCCACAGGCACAGGCAAGACTTTTACCATGGCGAATGTGATTGCGCAGAACAATAAACCGACTCTCGTGATAGCACATAATAAAACTTTGGCTGCGCAGTTGGCGCAAGAGTTTAGATTATTTTTTCCGGATTCAGCAGTGCATTATTTCGTTTCTTATTATGATTATTATCAGCCAGAAGCATATATGCCTGTAACGGACACTTATATTGAAAAAGACGCTTCTATAAATAAAGAAATAGACATGCTTCGCCATGCTTCTACACAGGCGCTCCTCACTCGTCCTGACGTCATCATCGTTGCTTCCGTGTCTTGTATTTATGGTTTAGGTTCACCGGAAGAATATGAAAAAGTAAATTTAAAATTAGAAGTTGGACAGAAAATGGATAGGATGACTTTAATGAAATCTTTGATTGCTATACATTTTGAACGCACAAATGCAGACCTTACACCAGGAAGTTTTCGTTCTCTTGGTTCAAAAGTAGAATTTATGCCGGTATCGGAAACAGTTATGTATCAAATAGAATTACAAGGTTTAACCTTGTCAAAAATAACAAAAGTTGACCCGATTTCTTCACACATAATAAAAGAAGAAAAGAATATTTTTATTTTTCCAGCAAAACATTTTATTACCGAGGATGTGAAGAAGAAGAAGGCTCTGGTAGAAATTAAAAAAGAATTAAATAATCAGTTGAAAAAGTTTAAGAAAGAAAAAAAATTGCTTGAAGCGGAAAGAATTAAAAGAAGAACGAACTATGATTTAGCAATGATGAAAGAAATAGGTTATTGTAATGGAATAGAAAATTATTCTAGACATTTGTCAGGCAAAAAGGAAGGTGAACCGCCGGAAACTTTGCTTTCTTATTTTCCTAAAACAGGTTTTCTTACGATTATTGATGAATCGCATGTTACCTTACCACAACTGCAAGGTATGTATGCAGGAGATGCTTCACGCAAGAATATCCTTGTGGAATATGGTTTTCGTTTGCCTTCAGCCAAGGATAATAGGCCTTTAAAATATGAAGAATTTCAAAAACGCATCGGGCAAGTAGTTTATACTAGTGCAACTCCAAGTGAAGAAGAAAGAACTCAAAGCGAACAGATTGTGGAGCAAATCATTCGTCCGACTGGACTTGTAGATCCAGAAACAATAGTGAGACCTGTTTCTGAAGGGGAGGGTATTAGCAAAGAATCTTCTTCTTTGGGGTCGCTGTCTCCACGTGCTCGTGGAGCGCTCACTCTCGGCCCGTCGGCCTGCGAGAGACCCCAAAAAATAAATTCTTTGCCATACCCTGGTCAGATTCAGGATTTTATAGAAGAGACAGAAAAAACAATCAAAAAAGGTTTTCGAGTTTTGGCGACGACACTGACGAAAAAAATGGCGGAAGATCTTTCTGTGTATTTGAAAGATAAAAAAATAAAAGCTGAATATCTTCATAGTGATGTGAAGACATTAGATAGAATAAAAATCCTTACGCAGTTTAGAAAAGGAGAATTTGATGTATTGGTTGGAGTAAATTTATTACGCGAAGGGCTTGATTTACCAGAAGTTGCTTTAATCGGTATTTTAGATGCTGATAAAGCTGGATTTTTACGTTCAGAAACATCTCTCATTCAGACTATTGGACGTGCAGCACGAAATAGTGAAGGAAAAGTAATTCTTTATGCAGACATTATGACCGATGCGATGGAATATGCTCTCAAAGAAACAATCCGTCGCAGGAACATTCAGCTTGCTTATAATAAAAAGCATGGCATTACTCCAAAGACGATTATGAAAAAGATAAATGACATCACGGAAGAGATGGAAAGTGAGCATGGAAAAGCAGTAAATGTGGAACTAGCTTTAGATTTTAAGATACTTGGTAAATCTATTAAAGACATCATAAAAATAAAAGAGAAAGAAATGAATGAAGCAGTTAAAGAGCTTGATTTTGAAATAGCTGCTATTTTACGAGATGAAATCGGGGTGCTAAAGACTCGCTTGGAGAAAGATAAAAAATAGTCTAGTATGAAGAGATATACACCCCCTATGAACACGGCGGGGTGTCATTGTGTTTATATGAAAAACGACCCCGAAGGAAAGAGTACTTCCTACGGGGCAGGAAAAAACATGAAAAAAGAACCATTAGAAAAAATTGTTGTGAGAGGAGCAAGGACTCACAATCTAAAGAATATAGATGTAGAAATGCCACGTAATAAAATGGTAGTTATTACTGGTGTTTCTGGGTCTGGTAAGTCATCGCTTGCTTTTGACACTATTTTTGCTGAAGGGCAAAGGCGATATGTTGAGTCGCTTTCTTCATATGCGCGACAATTTTTAAACCAAATGCCAAAACCAGATGTAGATGAGATAACTGGACTTTCGCCGGCAATTTCAATCGATCAAAAATCGCGTTCAAATAATCCACGTTCCACTGTAGCGACAATTACAGAGATATATGATTATCTGCGTGTGATGTATGCGCGTATTGGGCACCCCAGTTGTCCCTTATGTGGAGAAGAAATAAAAAAACTTTCCAATGAAGAGATTTTAAATTTTGTTTTAGACTCCATTAGAAATTACGAACTTAAAAGTTCTATTTCTAACGGAGCAGGGAAAAATAAACGAAAAGTTATGGGAGTAGAGTGGGATGAGACTGAGATTAGTATTTTTTCTCCAATAGTGCGAGGAAGGAAAGGGGAATATTACCAATTACTTTATGATTTGCTTGGAAAAGGTTTTTCGGAAATCCGTTTAGATGGAGTGATGAAACGCCTTCGAGAGCAAATTACTCTTTCTAAAAATAAAGCTCACAACATAGATATATTAGTAGATCATTTTGCTGTGCACGAGTTTTCCGCCAAAGGCGGATCCGCCTCGGGCGGAAAAGATTCCATAAATGGAGAAGCTCGGATGCGTCTTGCTGAAGCCATAGAGCGTGCACTTATTGAATCAGATGGTCTTGTTACTATTTCTTTTGGAGATGTTTCACAAGAATTTATAATGTCTGCAAAATTTGCTTGTAAAAATGATGGTTTTTCTTTTCCGGAAGTTGAACCTCGTTTATTTTCTTTTAATTCTCCTTATGGAGCATGTCCAGTTTGTAATGGTCTTGGGTCAAAATATTTTATGGGGGATGAGCCTTGTGATGCTTGTCATGGCGCGCGTCTTCGTCCTGAAGCCTTGAATGTATTTTTAAATTCTTCTTCCCACCCAGACCTAGGGGCAAATAGTAAAAAACAAAAGTCCCTAGGTCTGGGTGGGGGTTTGGTAAATATTTTAGACTTAGCCTCATTATCTATTGCAGATGCTCATGAATTTTTTATTAATCTAAAGCTTTCTGATCAAGAAAAAGAAATATCTGTGCCGGTAGTTCGTGAAATAGAAGCTCGACTGAAGTTTATGCTTGATGTTGGCTTGGATTATTTACAGCTTTCTCGAAAAGCAAACACTCTATCTGGTGGGGAAGCACAGCGTATTCGTTTAGCTTCTCAGCTTGGTTCTAGGCTTGTTGGCGCGCTTTATGTGCTTGATGAGCCGACTATAGGATTGCATCAAAGAGATAATGATAGATTAATAAAAACCCTTGAAAACCTTAGGGATTTAGGTAATACGATTTTAATCGTAGAGCATGATGAGGATACTATTTTTGCTTCAGATTACATTGTAGATATTGGTCCAAAAGCTGGGGTACATGGAGGGAAAGTGGTTGTTTCGGGATACCTTGAAGAATTATTAACTGCAAACCCCGAAGGAAAGAGTACTTCCTACGGGGCAGGAAAAAATACAATGAAATCTAGAACACTTGGTTATTTACGAGGGGAATTAAAGATTCCAATTCCGGAAAAAAGACGAAAAGGAAAAGGAGCCTTGCGTATTTCTGGAGGAAAAATATTTAATATAAATAATTTAAATGTTGAAGTTCCTCTCGGCGTAATGACTTCTATTACAGGAGTGTCTGGTTCTGGTAAGAGTTCTTTAATGTATGAGATTATTTATAAAAATCTTCAAGCTCGGCTCGAACGTAAGTATCGCACTGCTGAAGTTTTCAATTGTTCTTCGTTTTCTGGAACAGAATATCTTTCTCGCGCTATTTTAATAGATCAATCTCCGATTGGCCGAACACCGCGCTCAAATTTGGCGACTTATACTGGTGCTTTTACACATATTCGAGATCTTTTTGCCACTACCGAGGAAGCCAGACTTCGAGGTTGGAAAGCAAATAGATTTTCTTTTAATGTAAAAGGTGGTCGTTGTGAAGCTTGTGAAGGAAATGGAGAAATAGCTGTAGAGATGCATTTCTTGCCTACGGTTTATGTGACTTGCGATGTCTGTAATGGTAAGCGTTTTGATAAAGAAACACTTACTGTAAAGTTAAATTTAGGAGAGAAGCCCCGACGCCTTTCAGGGTCGGGGTCCCGACCGCAAGCGTCGGGAAAAAATATTTATGAAGTTTTACGTATGACGGTGGAAAATGGGTTGACCTTTTTTAAAGACATACCGGCTGTTTCAGATAGGCTTCAGACTCTTTTTGATGTTGGTTTGGGATATTTAGAACTTGGTCAATCTGCCACAACTCTCTCGGGTGGGGAAGCGCAACGTGTAAAAATTTCTAGCGAGCTTTATCGTCCACATTTGGAAAAAACAATTTATCTTTTAGATGAACCGACTGTTGGTTTGCATTATGATGACGTGCAGAAACTTTTAGAAGTGTTGAATAAGCTTGTTTCTAAAGGTAATACTGTCGTTCTAATAGAACATAACCTTGATATTGTGAAAAGCTCGGATTACATTATAGATATTGGTCCAGAAGGGGGAGTAAATGGTGGAAACCTTGTGGCAAAAGGCACACCGGAAGAAGTAGCTGGAAACAACAAATCATATACAGGAAAATACTTAAAAAGAGCATTAAAAAAATAAAATGAAATACGAGAATTTAAAAAAATTAAATATTCCAGACAAGGCCGGAGTGTATTTTTTCATGAAAAGGAAGCAGATTCTTTATATTGGAAAAGCAACATCGCTCAAAGATAGGGTGAAAAGTTATTTTGGTAATGACTTAATCCAAACAAGAGGGCCAATTATTTTAGATATGGTTTTTCAGGCAGATAAAATCGAATGGCAAATTACGGATAGTGTACTCGAGGCTATAATCATCGAAGCAAATTTAATTAAAAAATATCAGCCGAAATATAACACTAAAGAGAAATCAGATAAAAGCTTTAATTATGTTTGTATTACAAAAGAAAAATTACCGAAGGTGGTTATTATACGAGGTAAAGATGTCAAACATCGGGTGTTTGACAAGGCATACGGTCCATATACTAGTGGGACACAGCTCAGAGAAGCTATTAAAATAATTCGCAGAATTTTCCCATTTTTAGACGATAAAAGTAAAAACTATATGGAATTTTATAAGCAGATTAATTTAGTTCCTGATTTAGATGATAGAAAAATGTATTTACAAAATATTAGAAATATAAAATTATTTTTCTCTGGTAAAAAGAAACAAATTCTAAAAAATTTACAGAAAGAAATGAAAGAATATGCGAGAAAACGAGAGTTTGAAAAAGCGGGGGAAATAAAAAGACAGATTTTTGCACTGAAGCACATAAATGATGTGGCTTTAATCTCGGATACAAAAATTTCATTACCTGCTTCGCTGTTTAGAATCGAAGCTTATGATATAGCTCACATGGGAGGGGAAAATATGGTGGGGGTTATGACGGTAGTTGAAGATGGAGAAGTGATAAAAAATGAATATAAAAAATTTTCCGCCCGAGGCGGATCCGCCTTTGGCGGAAAAACTGTTTTGGGTAATAGTAAAGCAAACGACACAGCTGCCTTAGCAGAAGTTCTAGAAAGGCGGTTAGCTCATACGGAATGGTCTTACCCTAGTTTGATCGTTGTAGATGGCGGTATGGCTCAAATTAACGCTATTAAATCGGTTTTATCTAGATTAAACCTAGAGATTCCTGTGGTTTCTGTGCTAAAAGATGAAAAGCACAAGCCCAAAGATATTATGGGTGATAAGAAATTTAGTATAAAATACAAGAGAGAAATATTGCTTGCAAACAGCGAAGCGCACCGGTTTGCTATCGCTTATCATAAAAATATGCGCAACAGAAACTTTTTACCATAATACACATTTACGCCATGGCGTATATATGCAAAAGAACAAACAACAAGAAAATATTTTAATAATTCATAATGTGAGAAGTGTACAAAACGTCGGAGCGATGTTTCGCACTGCTGATGCGGTGGGGATAAATAAAATTTATTTGACGGGTTATACTCCTGCGCCACTTGATAGGTTTGGTAGAAAAAGGGGAGATTTGGCAAAATCTGCATTGGGTGCGGAGGATTATGTTAAATGGGAATCTAAAAAAAGCCTGCCCGCCCTCATGCGTAGCTTGAGGCGGGAAAATTTTTTAATTATAGGTGTAGAACAAGCAAAAAATTCCATGGATTATAAAAAAGTAAAATTACAGAAGAAAAATGTTTTTATAATGGGTGCAGAGGTGACCGGAATACCAAAGAATGTGCTAAAAAAATGCGACATCATTGCCGAAATTCCGATGCGAGGCAAAAAGGAATCATTAAATGTTTCTGTAGCTTGTGGAATAGTATTGTTTAGAATGTGTAATTTATAAAAACACAAATATCAAAATTTATAAAGCAATCTATCTGGTAAATTCTCTACCTAAATGCAACAGCTTTGTTAATTGATAATCTTGGAACTTTGGAAATG
>MFWK01000009.1 GCA_001786365.1 Candidatus Nomurabacteria bacterium RIFOXYD2_FULL_35_12
AAGGACTACCCTTGCTTAAATTTTAGTATTCTACTATAATATAAAGATGTATAGAAAAACACCATTTGCGGAAAAAGAACATTACCATATTTATTCTCGAGGAGTAGAAAAAAGAAAGATTTTTCTAAATGAAAAAGATTATTATCGTTTTACGGCTCTTTTATATATTATGAATCAAAATTTGCCGTTTAGAATGGATAATTTCTTACAAAAAAACAAATTAGAAAATATTTTTGAAGAAGAAAAGGAAAAACCTCTTGTTTCGATTCTAAGCTATTGTTTAATGCCAAATCATTTTCATTTAATACTCTATGAACACACAGAAAACGGTATCAGTAAATTTATGGGGAAACTTTTAACCGCTTACTCAATGTATTTCAATAAAAAATATGATCGAAGCGGTCCCCTTTTTACGCATCCCTTCAGATCTGAACATATTAACAATGACTCCCAATATATGTATATTTTTTCCTATATACACCTAAACCCACTATCAATTATTCAAAAAAATTGGAAAGAAGATGGTGTAAAAAACAAACAAGACGCGGAGAAATTTCTACAAGATTACCAATTCTCAAGCTATCAAGATTTTATAGAAAAAAATAGGCTAGAATCTACAATTATTGATTTTTCTCTTATCCCAGAATATATAAAAAACATGGAGCTGAATTTAGAAACATATAATCAAATTTTCAACGAAAACAAACCTGATTTAAGTTAAGCAAGGACTACCCTTGCTGACTTGCCATGAGAAAAATAAAAGGAGAAGAATTAGCTACCTTTCTAAAACCCATGCTTGGCAAATCTTTCTAATAGATGTAGTATTAAAAAAAATCCATCTGGGAAAGATGGTAGAAAGGAAGGTCTCATGATAAAAATGTCCTCCGTCAAGCACGGGTAGGTGTTATAACGAGGATGCCTACTGCTCCTGACAGCAGAAAGCGGCTAAAGAAACTAAGAGGGTCATGACAACCAACCCTCGCCTGACAAGCAATAGTTCTTTGGATTGGGAATAACTACTGTCCCCCATAAAAGGTATATCCATCACCCTCTTCCGGAATAATATGGAAATATGCTTTGTCCTTCGTAAAGAGTAGTATGGAAAGTCACTTTATTCCCCTACCCGTGGGCTCTAGTGACTAACCAGTTAGTGAACGGGACATCAACCGTTGAGGGATAAAAGTGTTTTGAAAGAAACAACGGAGAAAAGAGGAAAACAGTGGGTCAACAGTAATGTTGACGGACAACGTCGACGTCCTAGAGAAAGAGTGAAACAACTCAATCGACAGATCAGTGGGGTGGCGAAGGGAGACCTTCGCCACCCATTTATTTTTCTAAATCAAGTACTTCATCAATCCTAATTTGTTTAACGAACTCGGGAACGTGGGAAACGAGGACAATTGCGCCTTTGTATTCGTCTAGAGCTTTAGCAATAACTGGTAAATGGCGGAAATTTATGTGATTCGTCGGCTCGTCGAGAATGAGCAGTCCGGGTTTTTGTAAAACAAGTCTAGCAAAAGCCACGAGCCCCTTTTGCCCTTCGGAAAGACTTCCTATTTTTGTGCGGATAAATTCTCCGGTAATTAAAAATCCGGCAGAAATGGAACGCATTCGCTCTTCATCTAACTTCTCACCACCCGCAAGCATCGCGCTCAATAAAGATTGATACACAGTATCCTCAAAATTAAGCGTGGAAAAATCTTGCCTATAATAACCAATACGTATTCCCTCTTTTACTTTTTCACCATCTGCATGGCCTGAAGCTAGCCTTTCAAGTAAAGTCGTCTTCCCTATTCCATTTGGTCCTTGCAAAAGCAAATGCACATTTTTATTTAAAGATACTTTTGCTTTATGTTTTACTATCTTGCCATTTTTCATAGTCGTAAAAGAAGAAATATGCAAAATTTCCCCTATCAAGTCTGGCTGGCTAGGAATAATAAAAGGTCTGATAGACTTGTCTTCTTTTCGCACATCCACAATTTCTTCTTCTAACTCTTCAGCTTTTTCACGCATCCTCTTTGCCACCAAGCGAAGCCTTCCGCCTTTATAAGCAAACACATTCGCCTGATCTTTTTTTGCCTGAATTTCTTTTTGAAGCTGAGCATTTTTCATATTCTCTTTTTCCACACGAGCAGTAATGTCTTTGACCACATTAAAATAGTTACCGACATATTGTTCGATTTTTTTTGTATAAACATCTAAATAAAGAACTCCCTGCGTAAATGCATTCAAGAATTCCGCATCGTGAGAAATAACCAAGACTGTTTTTTTATAATCTATCAAAAATTTTGTTAAATGCGCTATTCCAGCTTTATCTAAATTATTTGTTGGCTCATCTAAAAGAAGTAAATCTGGATCTTGAATCAAAGCCGAAGCAAGCAAAAGCCTAGCCTGTTGTCCCCCAGAAAAGGTCCTGATTTTTTTATCATGAACTTTAGTGTGTCCTTTCAAATTTACTACTTCTAAAACATCATCAATCTTCGGATCAATGTCATAAACTTTGTGTTTGAAAGATTTCTCAAAAAATTCTCTAACGGTGCAATCCAGTTGGTCTTTAGGGATTACCTGCTTTGCAGAAGCAATGCTTACACCTTTCACAACATTTATAATTCCAGATTCGGGATTAAATAAACCAGAAATCAAACCAAAAATTGTGCTCTTGCCCGCGCCATTTTGCCCCATTAATGTAAACTTCATTCCCCTTCGCACAGTAAAACTAACCTCGTCCAAGATAAGCTTATTTACCCCCCATTCAAATGAGACATTATCAAATCGGACTATGGTTTCTTGATTTTTTCCTACTTCTTTAACTTCTTTAGACATTGTCATAGATTAGCTTATTTAGACTTAAATAGAAAGGGTATTTCAAACACTTGACAAAATAGGGGGCTTTATGCTATACTAGATAGACAAAGTAGGTGCGAAAAGAGTCGATTTCTAAAGCAATCTTAATTTGTATTTAATAGCTTAACTAAAAAAATCAATGACTGGTACAATAAAAAGACTCACTGATAAAGGTTTCGGCTTTATAACCGGCGAAGGGCTACAGAAGGATTTATTCTTCCACAGCAATTCTCTAGTTGGCGTAACTTTTGATGAGCTCAAAGAAGGTGATACTGTTTCTTTCGAAACAGAACAATCACCAAAAGGATTGAATGCTGTGAACGTACAACGCGCATAAGCTTGTCCCGGCCACTAAGGCGGGAATTCATTTCAATTAAAAAAGCCCCTTCTGGGGCTTTTTTAATTTTATTTATTCTTCTTGAATAAATGGTTCTCCTTTAGCCCATTTTTTAAGCGTCTCATAATTCGTATTTCCACAAATAAATTTTTTAGTTTTTGTATTATAGAAAAAAGGCACACCTCCGCATAAATCTTTATCTATTTCCAAAAGTCGCTTTTCATTTTCTTCATTATGCCAAACTTCCAAACTTTCAATTTTTATCCCCTCTTCTTTTTCTAATCTTTCCACGAGCTCATGCATAGTCACGCAATACGGACATTCTGTTCCATAAAATTCTAAAAGATTATTCATAAATAAGTTCTTAAAGTTATAAAGTTGAAAGTTTATAAAGTTAAGATTTTTAATTACTTTTTACTTTACAAACTTTAGAAACTTGATGGACTAGCTATTTTGTTAAACAAAATAGCCGAGCCTTCTTTCGAGCAGCATTATTTTTCTTTATGACATTCTTTTGAGCTGCTTTATCTATAATTGCAAAAGCGCTGGAAAGCATTTTAAGAGCTTCTTTCTTATCTGTTTTGGCGATTTTCTCGATTTTCTTTATGACTTCTTTCATTGCGCGCTTTCGGCTGTCATTAAAAGCCTTCTTGCGAAGGGAACCTCGAATCGCTTTTTTAGCTGATTGTGTTATTGGCATATATGTATGTATAGCAAAAAAACCAAAAAATTGCAATTTTATTAAAAAATAAAAATGAAAACCGTCTCCTTAGGCGGCTCCCATGAAGACGGTTGAAAACGATTTGTAAAAAGTATAACGCCACTTCCTGGCGAGCAGAATACTGCTATTTGTATAGAACTCGAGCTGTTTTCGAAGTGATTCCTTCAGCCGCATTGATCAGCCGAACAAGAATCTGAACCACCTCTACCGGAAACTCTCCCATAGACGTCTCGTCGCTGACCATCAAGCCCGTAGCACCAATCAACACGTTGTAGTGAACCCCAGCCCTCTCTCCATGAGTAGGAAAAGGATGTTTTTTCATGCTAGTCAGAAGTTGCGTCCCAACTATGCATGGCTTTCCAGCAACACGAAAAGCATCTACCACCTTGGCTGCTTCACCTGGAACAAATTCTGATGGAACAGAGAGACCCAAGTCCCCCTGTCCAACAAAACCACCATCACTAACCGAAACGATAGCCTCCAGATCATTCCCTGCTTCAGCCAGCTCATACTTGAAGAGCACTTTTCCAAACCCTCCAAGTCCGCGATAGCATTTTATGAAGGTATCCATTTGTTTCGCGGACGTCCCATAGGACATTACGACTTGCTCAGCTTTCACACGTATTGCAAACTTCAAACCAAGGTGGTCTGCCTTCGTCAACGAAGGAAGTCCTAGGTCCGCAACTTTTAGACCACGAGCAGTAAGCCCATAATGCGACTTGAGCAAACCAGCTAGAGTAACCTTACACTGAACGACCTTAGACCCTTCTTCGACTACTTCTAGACGAGGAATACCATCCCCAAAGATTATTTCTTGTCCGACTCTCATCAAAGACAAGTAATCTTCATAAGGAAATGGCACCTGTCCGTCTTGAAGGATCACTTTTGAAGTTAGCTCAATAGAATCTCCGAGCTTAACCTTTCTGTCTATGAACTCTCCCAAGCGAAACTTGTGTCCAGGAAGATCTATCATGATCTCCACCACTCGTCCCAAATCATGAGCGATTTTCCTAGCCTCTGCGACAACCTCGGCCAAGAAGTCATACCCATGACCCAAACTAACGTAAGAGAGATTGATCCGAAGAATGTCGGCACCTGCCGCTATCATTCCCCGAAGAACTTCTCTACCCCACGATTCCGGACCAAGCGTTGCTATGGTTTTAGTTTTTCTCACTTATCTTTCTCCTCTCAAAGGACATTCACCCAATACACACGGGCATATTCCGAGTGCCGTCGGACCGGTGCAGAGATTTCTGCATTGTGTTTCCTGCATAACTATGAGGGTTAGAGGTTAGGAAGTCAATGTGTTCAAATAAGCATTAAACTGGTATTATTAATATATGATCGGAAGTGTAAAAGGGAAAATAGTATTAAAAACAGAGAAGTTTTTAATACTAGAAACAAATGGGGTCGGATATAAGATAAATGTATCCCCCGACACAGTGTCTAAAGCAAAAAAAGTTGGCGATGAAATGATGCTCTGGATTCACACTCACGTGCGTGAAGACATATTGGATTTATACGGATTTTTAGACCATTCTGAATTAGAATTTTTCGAAATGCTCATCAGTGTATCGGGCATAGGGCCAAAAGGAGCGCTCACTATTCTAGGAGTCGCTTCAATAGATACACTTCGTAAAGCCATCAGCACGAGCGACATATCATATCTCACAAAGATATCTGGCATCGGTAAAAAAACAGCAGAAAAAATTGTAATTGAATTGCGAGATAAAATGGCAGAAGGAATTAGCGAAAAGAAGGGCTCTTCCCTACGGGATGAATTGGACGCTATGGAAGCTTTGAAATCTTTAGGTTATTCGCAAAACGAAATACGAGAAGCTTTGAAAAAAGTTTTACCTAATACAGACACAAACACAAAGATCCGCGAAGCTTTGAAAACTCTAGGAAATAAATAGAGAAAAAATATGCCAGAATTACCTGAAGTCGAAACCACCACCAAAGGCTTAAGAAAGACAATAATAGGCCTTATAATAAAAGACGTTTGGACTGATTTATCTACAAAAGATAAACGCCAGCAATACGCTATCGCTAATCCAAAATTTTTCAAGATTTTTAAAAAAGAAGTCTTAAATAAAAAAATCTTATCTGTAGAAAGACGAGCAAAAAATATTTTAATAAATATTTCTGGAGAAAAAACTATCTTAGTACACATGAAAATGACTGGGCATTTAATGTACGGAGAATACAAAAAAGACCCCATCAACCGCTTCGTTCATTTTACAATCACTTTCAATAATAAAGAAAAGTTATATTTTTCAGACGCGCGCAAGTTTGGAAAAATAACTCTTATAGACACCAAAATAGCGCATGAAACAAAACACCTGAATAACATCGGACCAGAACCACTGGAAAAACAATTCACTTTGGAAAAATTTAAGGAAAGATTAAATAAAAAACCAAACGGAAAAATAAAAACAGTTCTAATAGATCAAAGTATAATTGCCGGCATTGGCAACATCTACTCCGATGAAATACTGTGGAAAGCAGGAGTTCATCCTGAAAAAAAAGTTTCTAATATAAAAGAAAAAGAATTAAAATTAATTTTTAAAACAATTAAAGAAACGCTTAAAAAAGGCATAAATTTCGGCGGAGATTCCATGTCAGATTACCGAAATATTTATGGTCTACCGGGAAAATTCCAACTACACCATGAAGCTTACAGGCGCACAGGAGAAAAATGTAGAAAAAGTGGCTGTAAAGGAATAATTTTAAGAAAAATAATAAACGGCCGTAGCGCGCACTTTTGCTCTGTGCATCAGGTATAAAAACATAAATATAAAATTTAGAAAGCCTTGCGCAGGAGCTTAGAAAATAAAAGAGGTATTCCGATTATTATTTTCTTGAGCGACGAGCAGTTCGCTGGCAAAGCTTTGCCAGATGAAAATTCTCTTTTGAAATGCAACTTCTAGTAAAATAGAAGTATGAAAAAGCATAAGCGAAAATCATTTAAACAACTCAGTCAG
>MFWK01000010.1 GCA_001786365.1 Candidatus Nomurabacteria bacterium RIFOXYD2_FULL_35_12
TGGCAACCTATGATTTGTTGTATATGACATATGCCTTGTATTTTATGCTGGTAAAGGCTGAAGTGATTACAAGGTGTTGAAAGGATGCGAAGGGATTGACTTTATTTTAGTGTCGTGATAAACTAGTGACAGTAGTGTCCAGTTCCTTTTTTGCCGGCGTAGTATGTATTGGCGGCGCCTTCCTCAGGCCCGTTCCCTCCCCAATGTGTACTGCGTCGGCTACTTTCGTGCTATCGGCCAGACTTGTTCTATGCTGAAGCACACATACCCCTCGATCTGGCTCTGGCTGGATCGAGGGCTTTTTTTTATATAGCGAATGGAAAAGAAAAAAATTTACTGCTATAATCTTCAGACATGAATAAAATAAAAATTGTAATTTTAGCTGCAGGAAAAGGAAACAGAATGCAAAATGAATTACCGAAAGTTCTCTTGCCTGTCGGTGGTAAACCAATGATTACACATCTACTAAAATCAGTAGAAAATTCAGGTATTGATAAAAACCCAGTTATCGTAGTCGGGTACAAAAAAGAATTAGTAGAAAATACTTTAGGAAATAAATATCATTATATTGACCAAGGATCTCCCCTCGGCACAGGACATGCAGTAGGTTTGACTAGAGAATATCTAAAAGACAAAGCCGAACACATTTTTGTATTATACGGTGACCAACCTTTTGTAAATGCCAACACTATAAAAAAAATAGTGGAAAAACATCTAAGCTCTGGAAAGAAAATCACAATGGCAACAGTCAAACTACCAGATTTTAAAGATTGGAGAATAAACTTCGTAAATTTCTCCAGAATTATAAGAGATAAAAACGGAAAAATTGTAAAAGATATTCAATTTAAAGATGCAAATGATGAGGAAATAAAAATAACAGAAGTAAACCCATGCTATTTTTGTTTTGATGCTCCTTGGCTTTGGAAAAACCTCGAATCTTTAAAAGATGACAATGCGCAAAAAGAGTATTATTTAACCGATTTAATTAAAATAGCAAATACAGAAAAAGTCGAAATAGAATCTATAGAAATAGAGCCCCATGAAGCTTTAGGCGCAAATACTAAAACAGAATTAGAAATATTGAACAGATTTTCAAGATTATAAAATGCCAAACCCTTTCGAAAACGCAATGACGCAATTAAATAAAGTTGCTAAAATCAAAAATTTTAGCGATGAGTTTATTGCGCATTTACACGAACCAAATAAAATAAAAAAAATCTTAATTCCAATAAAAATGGACGATGGCTCAGAAAAAGCCTTTGAAGGATACAGAGTACAATACAACGATGCCCTAGGTCCCTACAAAGGCGGAATCAGATACCATCCACTAACTGAGATAAATGAGGTAAAGGCTCTCGCTTTCTGGATGACGCTCAAGTGCGCAGTGGCAGACATACCGATGGGTGGCGGTAAAGGAGGAATAACTGTTGATCCAAAAAATTTATCCAAAGGAGAACTGGAAAGACTTTCCCGCGGATGGGTACGAGGACTTTCCGACATTTTAGGACCACACAAAGACGTGCCTGCACCGGATGTAAACACAACTCCAGAAATAATGGCATGGATGGCGGACGAATACGCAAAAATAACCGGCGACAAGACTGGGGCAACATTTACCGGAAAACCAATCAATGTCGGAGGGTCTCTGGGTAGAGAAAATGCGACAGGACTCGGTGGGTTTTATGTTTTTAATTCTTTGCGTGAACAAATTAAACTTCCAAAAAAATGTACTATTGCAATCCAAGGTTTTGGAAATGTGGGCGGACATGCAGCACGTATTTTTACAGAAAATGGACACACAGTTATAGCTGTATCAGACTCAAAGAGCGCAATATTTAAAAAAGATGGACTAGATTTAAAAAAAGTAGAGGCACACAAGAAAAAAACAGGTGGCTTGAAAAATTTTGAAGATGCAAAAAATATCACAAATGAAGAATTGCTGGAACTCCCCTGCGACCTACTAGTCCCAGCTGCTTTTGAAAATGTCATTACAGACGCTAATGCAAGTAAAATAAAAGCAAAAGCAATTTTAGAACTTGCCAACGGCCCCTTAACACCAGAAGCAGATGAAATTTTATTTAAAAATAATATACCCATAATACCGGACATATTGGCAAACTCTGGAGGTGTCACTGTATCTTATTTTGAGTGGGAACAAAACCTAAAACAAGAACATTGGACGGAAAAAGAAGTTTTCAAAAAACTAAAACAAAAGATGGAAAAAGCCTCTAAAGAAATGTTGGAAAAAGCCAAAGAATATAAAACATCTCTGCGTATGGGCGCTTTCATCTTGGCGCTTGAAAGGATTCAACAAAAAATGCTATAAATAAGCTATGTCACTTGCGCGTTTAGCTCAGTGGTAGAGCGACTTTTTGACGTAAAGTAGGCCGGGGGTTCAATCCCCTCAACGCGCACATGAAAATTTTGAGCATTGAGACAAGTTGTGACGACACAGCAATAAGTATACTAGAAGTAAAAGGAGGCGCCACAAACGCTTCTTTTAAGGTATTGGCAAATAACTCAAATTCCCAAATACAAATCCATATCCCCTACGGCGGAGTATACCCAATACTTGCAAAACGTGAACATAAAAAGAATTTGCCGATTATTCTTGAAGCGAGTTTGAAGCAAGCAAAATTGCTAAAGAAAAAAAAGCCTGTGGACGCAATCATTGTAACTTATGGCCCAGGTTTGGAAATGTGCCTTTGGGAAGGTATTTCATTTGCGCAAGATTTGGCGAAAAAATGGAAAGTACCTTTGATTCCTGTAAACCATATGGAGGGACATGTACTTTCTGTATTTGGAAAAAATAAAGGAACATTTAAAATTCCTAAAATTAAAACTCCCATACTTACCCTGCTCGTTTCTGGTGGACATACACAACTCGTAGTTTCAAATAAATTTATGCAATATGAAATAATCGGCGAAACGCTAGACGACGCTGTCGGCGAAGCTTTTGATAAAGTAGCTAGAATGCTAGACCTTCCCTACCCTGGCGGTCCACAGATTTCAAAATTAGCGGAAGAAGAAAGAGCGAAGGAAAAACAATATTTTCTGGGTATCTCGCAGGCTGACGGGCCGAGAGGCAGCGCTGTGCGAGCACGCACAGACAGCGACCCAGAAAAAATTGGTTTTTCCTTCTCTCTTCCCCGCCCCATGCTTCACAGCAAAAATTTTGATTTTTCATATGCCGGATTAAAAACTGCTGTTTTATATTTAATTAGAGATTTGGGAGGAATTAAAAAAATAGATCAAGCAACAAAAGCACAAATTGCACTAGAATTTGAAAACGCAGCAATTGAGTGTTTATTTTACAAAACAGCTAAAGCCATAGAAACATATAAAATAAAAACTCTCATAGTCGCCGGCGGAGTCGCTTGCAATACGCATCTACAAAGAGAGATGAAAAAAGTTGCTAGGCAAGACCTCACAACTAAAAAAACTTGCCCCGGCCAGCTCGGCGGGGTAAAAATATATTTTCCACCAAAAGGCCTTGCTGGTGATAACGCCCTTATGATAGGCATCGCAGGATACTTGAATTACATAAAAAATAGGAAAAAAGTTCCAAAGCCGGCTACCATAAAAGCAACTGGCAATCTAAGGCTTTAACCTCGCCAAAGGACGGGCGGGTATGATATTATTTGAATATGCATCCCGTTAGAGATAACGCGATACATAGCTCAGATATTTAATATGATAATAAGTAAAAAATTATGAAAATCTCTAACGGGATGAATGAAAAGCTGAAGAAGCCATATAACCCGAAAGAAACAGAAGATAGAATTTACAAGCTATGGGAAGATAGCGGTTTTTTTAATCCAGATAACAATACTGACCCAAATGCAAAACCTTTTACGCTTATAATGCCCCCTACTAATGCCAACGGTTCTTTGCACGCCGGACACGGTCTGGTTATGACCATTGAAGACATAATAGTCCGTTATAAAAGAATGCAAGGGTTTAAGACACTTTGGCTACCCGGACTTGATCACGCCGGTTTTGAAACACAGGTGGTATATGAAAAAAAATTGGAAAAAGAAGGAAGAACAAGGTTTGGCATGGATCCAAAAGAATTGTATAAAGAAATTCTTGATTTTACTCTTAATAATTCAAAAAATATAAAATCTCAAATAAAAAAGATGGGGGCTTCTTGTGATTGGTCACGTGAAAAATTCACCTTAGATGATGATGTAATCAAGACGGTGCACCAGACTTTTAAAAGGATGTATGATGACAACTTAATTTATCGAGGAAACAGAATTGTATCTTGGTGTCCAAAACATCAAACATCTTTTTCAGATCTGGAAATCAAAGATGAAGAACGCACTGATAGTTTTTATTATTTAAAATATGGACCCTTTACCATTGCCACATCCAGACCGGAGACAAAATTCGGCGACAAGTATGTTGTCATGCATCCGAAAGATAAACGCTATAAAGACTATACTGATGGGCAAAAAATAAAATTGGAATGGATAAATGGACCCATTGAAGCAACAATTATAAAAGACGAAGCAATCGATATGGAATTTGGCACAGGCGTGATGACTATCACACCTTGGCATGACGTAACAGATTTTGAAATTGCCGAGAGACATAAATTGGAAAAAGAACAAATTATTGATGAGAATGGAAAGCTTTTGCCGATTGCCGGAGAATTCACGGGTCAACATATTAAAAAAGCCAGACCTTTAATTATTGAAAAACTTCAAAAAAAAGGTTTAGTGGAAAAAATCGATGATAACTATAAACACATAGTCCGAACATGCTATAAATGTGGAACAGTAATTGAACCACAAATAAAAAGTCAGTGGTTTATAAAAATGAAACCATTGGCTGAAAAAGCTCTGGAAAAAATCAACAATGGGGAAATAATATATCTTCCCGAGCATTATAAAAAAATAACAGTTCACTGGTTAGAGAACATTATGGACTGGAATATTTCAAGGCAAATTGTCTGGGGTATTCCCATTCCTGCAAAAATATGTGAAAAATGCGGGCATGGTATCGTAGATTTAGAAAATAAAATAACTAAATGCGATAAATGTGGTGATAAAGTCATACAAGATAATGATACTTTTGATACTTGGTTTTCTTCTGGGCAATGGCCTTATATCACTTTGGGATATCCCGACTCAAAAGATTTTAAAACATTTTACCCCACGGATGTTATGGAAACTGCAGGAGAAATAATATTCTTTTGGGTTTCTCGCATGATTATGTTGGGACTATACGTAACAGGACAAATACCATTTAAGACTGTTTATTTGCACGGACTCGTTCTCGATGCAAAAGGGATTAAAATGAGCAAAAGCAAGGGAAATGTCATTGATCCCCTAACTTTAACAGAAAAATACGGCACAGATGCTTTTAGAATAGGAATGGTTGTAGGCAATACGCCTGGAACATCACTTGCCTTGGCTGAAGACAGGATTAGAGGTTATAAAAATTTCGCAAATAAGATATGGAACGCTACACGTTTTGTGCTGGATAATACGAAAGATTTTATAATTCCAGAAAATCCGGTTTATGACGAAGAAGATAAGAAATCAGACGAAGAATTAAAAATGCTAATTAAAGAAATTACAAAAGAAATGGATGAATATAAATTCTATATCGTTGCTGAAAAACTTTATCATTATTTTTGGCATACCTTCGCAGATATCATTATCGAACGATCAAAGAAAAAAATCCTAGAAAATAAAAATACTGACTCTGCAAAAACATTACTTTACACACATCTGACTACCCTGCTAAAAACCCTTCACCCATTCATGCCTTTCGTCACCGAAGAAATATGGTCTATTATACCAAGACAAGACAAACAATTATTAATGGTGGAAAAGTGGCCAAAATAAAATGACAAGTGATCCAAAAATTTTAAGTTTGGCATTTTTAGGAGGAATTATTCCAGCTCTTTTATGGTTGTGGTTCTGGCTCAAAGAAGAAGAAAATAAACCTGAACCAAAAAGTCTTCTCACTATAGTTTTTATCATGGGTATGATTGCTGTAATATGCGTTCTTCCAATTCAGAAATTTATCCAAGCCCAAATAATCTCTCCTGATTGGCAACTTATCCTCTGGGTATGTGCAGAAGAAATAATAAAATATATAGTTGTATTGATTGTTCTTTATAAAACAAACCATATAGAAGAACCAATAGACTGGCCTATTTATATGATAACCGCAGCCCTAGGCTTTGCCGCTCTTGAAAACACTTTATTCTTAATAAAGCCCCTCACTTTGGGCCAAGACGTAGTCGGTTTAATGACCAGCCAGCTTAGATTCCTAGGATCTACCCTACTCCACACTGTTTCCAGCGGAATTTTAGGTATTGCACTAGGTATTTCTCTACACCTTAAAGGATTAGAAAAGAAAATGTATCTTTTTATCGGCCTTACACTTGCTATCGCCTTGCATAGTACCTTTAATTTTTTTATAATAAAGGTGAAGGTTGGTGATGGAAGTTATTTTTTAGAAATATTAAAAATTTTTGGTTTTCTATGGGTCGTCACTATTATTGTAATGTTACTTTATGAAAAAGTAAGAAGAATGAATTAAAACTATGGATCCCGTTAGAAATCTACAGAACGGGAAAATTTATTAAAATAACAAACATCTACTGTTTTTATGTATAAAAT
>MFWK01000011.1:0-1568 GCA_001786365.1 Candidatus Nomurabacteria bacterium RIFOXYD2_FULL_35_12
CAACACCAGAAGACCCACTATTGAAAGAAATATTTTTGCATTGTTACTCATAATCGGCATTATATCATATTAAAAATCTTTGGTAAAAATATGATTAATCCGATAATTACAGAAATAATAGAAGCGAGGAGCACAGCTCCAGCCGACACATCTTTTGTATCTCGCGCATAAGGGTGATATTCCGGCGAAGTAAGATTTATGTCTATCTCCATAGCGGTATTAAAAACTTCGGAAACAAAAACAAAACCAATCGTCAATACTAAAACGAGCCATTCAAATGAAGAAACTTTAAAATAAAAACCAGCAAAAACAACTAATACTGTAACAAAAACATGGATAAAAGCATTTGGCGTCATCTCAAAAAAAAGTCTAATGCCACGAAAAGCATGAGCGAAACTCTGCGCCCGCCTTATGATACTCCAAACCTTTTTCTCATCTTTAGAATCCATCCCGTTTAGAAGCAGGTCGCGGTCAATAAACCGTGACTATACTTAATTATATTATTAAATTTTATATTTTTCATCAACATATTTTAGATTAAACTGCGACCGCGGCTTCTAACGGGATCCATATTCATATATTAACATAAATTTTTATTGATATTGAATATAGCTAGGTCTTGGGTTTAATTTTAGAATATCTTCCGGTGTCATCAAAACAGTGTTCGGCTCCCAGATATCATTTTTATAAAACAACTTAAAACCTGTAAATTGAACAGGCTCCGGATAAATAAAATTCTTGTAAGTGCCTATCTTCCTTGCCATTGTCCCCCAACCATCCATATCCATCACTATTTGCACTTCCGGCAACGGAATTATCTTGTCATAATTTGTAACCATCTTTTGCGTATAACGATGAATAACTAAAATCTTTGGTGTTAATTTATTTTCTTTTACAATTTCTGATAAATAATTTACTGCAAAATTTATATCGGATGCATCTACAGTGCCGACGACTTTCCCCGGACGAATGGTACCTTTCATGGAAAATTCTGGATCAATACCTAAATGCACTTGAGGCATTTTAAGATATTTTTTCAAAAGAGGAATTTCTGTTTGCACATTAGAAAATCCTACTTGAATATCTAAAAAAACAATTGCTTGTATTTTTTTTGCTATTTCTAAAACTTTATCTATTTCAGAATATGGCATTCGAGCCCTGTATTTTCCGTCATCCCCCGGACTTGCTTGTGCCACTAACGCTATATAATGAAGCGCTGGCAAAACAGGAGTGCTGGGATCTGCTATTTCCCACTTTTTTACTTCTACATCCAACTTCGCAAGCATTTCACTTTCCGGATATTCTCCTAAAACTCCCATCCCTTTTGAATACAAATTTCCATAATAAGCGACAATACGCTTGAACGGCAATATCGCGCCAGCATTCGGATAAGCTGTTTTCACTGGCCAAAGATGCGTCACGACTGGCTGAGGATCTACGGGGACTTTGGAAGTTTTAGTTACAGACTTTCCATTTTCATCTTTTGTAACAGTTTTGATAGTTTCATATACGATAGGGTCCGGCGGATTATTTGCTATTTCAATCAACTTTTTATCATAAGCCACAGT
>MFWK01000011.1:1611-13584 GCA_001786365.1 Candidatus Nomurabacteria bacterium RIFOXYD2_FULL_35_12
GCTAAAAGAAGTAAAATTAAAAAAATCCAAGCAAGTTTCTTTTTCATTACCAAGACATCATAGCAGAATTTTTATAAAATTTATAATGCTAGCTGCGGGACTTGGATTCGAACCAAAATTTTCGCTTTCAGAGAGCGACGGCCTACCTTTAGCCGATCCCGCAATGTATTATTCACAATAATACAAAATCTAGTTTTTAGCAAAAATTCATTTATTTTATTCCCTTTTCTAGCATCTCTAAAACCTCAGATTTTACCCCAATTTCTATTAGTTTATTTGCCAAACTTGGCAATTCTCCCTTTTTTTCAAATAAAAGTGCAGCATTAAATCTATATTCATCATCTTTTTTTGTTAAGGAAATAATAGTCAAAATTTTATTTTTTCCTTTATTAAGAGATAGAATTTTTTTTATGAACTCATCTTCCGAACCTTTGAAAGTAGCAGTAAAACTGACCATAGATTTTGGAATCAAATTATGTCTAGTTAGAAAGATATAAGCCGTCATACCGGTAGTTCGGAAATTACTATCAATAATAAAGAATTCTCCTTCTTTATTTATCAACACATCAAAACCTCCCACACCATACCAACCCATTGCTTGAATTTTTGGTAAAATTTCTATTTCAATGATTTTTTTTATTTGTTCCAACTTTTCATCCCATTCATTTTGAAATATAAATCCACCCAAAAACTCGCCATCTATGGCAGTAATTTGATGATTATAACCAATTATGTGCGATGGAAAAAAAATAGGTTTTCCATAAGGTATCCCGAACTGAAAACCTATGTTGTGAACATAAGTAATGAATTTTTCAATAAAAATAGTTCCTGTGCGTTCTTTAAAATCAATTTTTGTCTGTTTTAGGTCTTTAATATTTTTGCATATCCTAATTCCCTCTCCGGAACTGGAAGCAGATATTTTTACAACACAAGGCAAAGGTATTTTAACTTTGGATTTAAAAAGTTCTTGTCCATTTATAAATTGCACATATCTCTCTGGTAATAATTCAGAAGAAACATATTGATCAAGATTTTTTTTGTCATTCAACCAAATAGAAAGATTGGGGTCAATTTGATAATCTTTAATTAAACGATTATCTAAAATCGGTTGAGCCATAATTAAATTTCCAGAAGAAGTTTTATTAAGCAAGGCTTTTGTGATTAATTCATTTCTTTCTAAACCTAACACTTCTTCATTTATATTTTTTGGTAAAACTATAATTTGATTCTCTTTTACAAATGGAATATCTGAATACTTTCTAAGCAAATCTAAAGACCCATCTTTTAAAGTACTATCATAAATAATAACTTTTATATCTTCTCCAACACATGCTAAAAGACGTGCAGAAATTAATTCTTCATTTATTGGATCACCGGCATTATAGAAATGTAAAGTATCTCCTATAGGATACGAATAGAAATATTCAGTATTTTTTGGAAAATATTCTGAAAGAGTAAGCATAATTCACCCTTTAGGTGAACATAAATAATACCTTATTTTTAACAAAAAATCTATAGACATTACTTCTTCCCAACACAAGCTTTCATAAAAGCCACGAAAAGAGGATGTGGATTAAGTGGTCTAGATTTTAATTCTGGATGAAATTGAGTTCCTAAAAAGAAAGGATGTTTGCTATGTGGAAGCTCAGCAATTTCCATCAGTCTGCCATCTGGTGAAGTTCCAGAAAATACCAAACCAGCTTCTTCTAATTTTCCTATAAATTCAGGATTGACTTCATAACGATGTCGGTGACGTTCAGAAATTTCAGATACACCATAAGCACTAAAAGCGACACTTCCCTTTTTCAAAACAGCAGGATAAGCTCCCAAACGCATAGTGGCGCCAAAGTTTTTATCTTTCAAATTCTTTTTTTGTTCCGGCATAATGTCAACGACTGGGAAAGGAGTTTTTGAATTAATTTCAGTCGTATTTGCTACTTTCATACCAGCCATATGACGCGCGTATTCGGTGACTGCGAGTTGCATACCATAACACAAACCAAAATATGGAATTTTATTTTCTCGACAATATTTTATAACTGAAATTTTTCCTTCTATTCCCCGACTACCGAAACCGCCGGGAATTATAATACCGTCATAAACGGAAAGCTCTTTTAATTTTTGTGGCTGTTTCTCGAATTCTTCAGAATCTATCCATTTAACGGAAGGATTTACCCCAACAACCGCTCCGGCATGTTTAATAGCCTCAAGGACTGAGATATAAGAATCAGTAAGAAAGAAATCTCCGCTGCCGAAATACTTTCCTACAATTGCAATTTGCGAAGTATATTTTGCATTTTCCATTTTTTCTATTAACTTCCGCCATTCTTTTAAATCTGTTGCACGTGGTTTGATATTTAGTTTTTTTAGAATAACAGTGCTCAAATTATCTTTCTCAAAATTAAGCGGAATTTCATATATATTTTTCTCATCTGGAGCAGAAATAACATCTTTTTCGCTGATATTGCAATTTTCAGCAATTTTCTCTTTACGTTTTGCATCCAGCGCCATCTTTGCTCTCGCAATAATAATATCCGCTTGAAGACCTGCGGAATTGAGCGATCGTGCCGCATACTGGGTGGGCTTGGTTTTTAATTCATTTCCTCCGGCTCCTAATGCTGGAACAAAGCTTACAAGTACAACCAAAACATCGCCGGGATTATGCACTTTCAGCATTCTAATCGCCTCAAGAAACAAAATATTTTGATATTCTCCGACAGTGCCCCCTACTTCGGTAATAACAATGTCTGCCTTTGCAACCTCAGCTGCACATTTTAATCGACTGATAATTTCAAGTGGAATATTAGGGACTACAGACACACATTTACCCCCAAACTCCAAATTGCGTTCTTTTTGAATAACCGAAAGATAAACGCTACCTGTTGTCATGTAATTTTTTCCTGTAAGGTCACGATTTAAGAAACGCTCATAATTGCCCATATCCTGATCGCACTCCGTGCCGTCATCCAAAACGAAAACCTCACCGTGTTCGGTGGGGTTCATAGTGCCTGCGTCAACATTCACATAAGGGTCTATCTTAAGAGCTGTGACTTCGAAGCCACGAGCCTGAAGTATTTTGCCGATGGAAGAGGAAGCAATACCCTTTCCGACTCCGGACATCACTCCACCAACGACAAAAATATATTTTATTGATTTCTTTTGCATATTTATAACTTTAAAAACTTTCTACTTTACTACTTATTAAGGTATTTTCTAACTGCTAAAGCGCTGGAAATTACTCCCAAGAGTATACCTGAAAATAAAATAATTGCAAAAATTTGGAAGAAATTTGAAAAATAATAACTATACAGATTTAGACCTAAAAACTCAGTCATATTGTACCCAAACCAGGCTGTAATGGGCCAAAAAATGATTAAGGTTACGATAGTAGCGATAATGCCATAAATCACCCCTTCTATCATAAAAGGCCCTCGGACACGCATTTTAGAAGCTCCAACAAGGCGCATTACACCTATCTCTTCTTTGGATATAAAGATAGTGAGGCGGATGGTATTGAAGGTAATAATAATAGAAGAAATTATCAAAAATAGAGTAAGCAAGAAGCCAAGTTTCTGTGCACCGGAAATCATCGTGTGCAACCTATCTATCACTAATTTATTATTGTGATAATTTGAATGATTTATAATATCAGACGAATTAGAAGCGAGAGCATTGTCGGACTTTAAGAAATTTGCAATGTCTTCATATTGAGAAATTTCTTTTGTTCGAATATTTAAAGTAGCGCCTAGTGGATTGCTCCCTATTTCATCCAACGCTGCAATTGTGGAATAATCATTCGCATGAAGTTCGCGAAATTTCTTTACATTATCTTCCGCTGAACTAAAAGAAACATCTTTTACTTCAGCCAACTTTAAAAGAGATTCTTTTAAAGACATAATCTTGTTTTCGGGAGCGCCTACATTAAAATAAATCGTAACGTCTACTTTATTCTTTATTAAATCAAGAGAAAAATAAAGAACTGCTTGAAAAAAAAGAATAGTGGCAATAACAGAAAGAGTAATCGTAACCACTAAAACAGAAGCAAAAGAAACAGACCCGCCTCTTTGAAAATTTATAAACCCTGATTTTATTATTCTTTTTAGTTCTGTCATAAAATTTAATTGTATCACTATTTACTACTTTTTGTATCTCGAATAACTTTACCATTTTCCATAGTAATAACTCTTTTCCCGACTGAATCTATTATCCCACGATTATGAGTGGCTAAGATAACAGTCGTGCCGAGGTCATTTATCTTTTTTAAAATCTGAACTATTTCATGAGTATTTATAGGATCCAAATTCCCTGTCGGCTCGTCGGCAATAATAAGCTCTGGTTGATTGATAATAGCGCGAGCGATAGCGAGCCTTTGTTTCTCCCCGCCAGACATCTGATCCGGAAAATGAAATAACCGATGGCTCAAATCCACCAGCTCCAAAACGTGCGGAACGTCAGAAGCTATCTCTTCATCAGTCTTACCGACTGCTTCCATGGCAAAAGCGATATTTTCATAAGCAGTTTTATTTGATAAAAGTTTAAAATCCTGAAACACCACACCCATACGACGACGAAGCTTAGTCAAATCTTTATTTTTTAATTTGTGAACATTTATAGATTCAAAAAAAACTGTCCCCTCAGTAGGAAAATCATCCGCCAAAATCATTTTGGTCAAGGTCGTTTTGCCTGCACCTGAAGCTCCAACGATAGAAACAAATTCCCCTGCAGAAATAGTAAGAGTAACGTCATTTAACGCCACCGCATCCTTATAAACCTTCGAGACATTGTTGAAATAAATCATAAATTTCCCTAAAGAAATTATACCACATTTTACAAACTTTTCTCTGCCTCGATGAAAATATCAAGGTCGCCATCCAAAACTGCATCCACATTTGAAGTTTCAGCATCAGTCCTATGGTCTTTGGCCATTTTATACGGATGAAGCACATAAGAACGAATTTGATTCCCCCATTCTATTTCCATACCTTTATTTATTTTCATACTCTCTTCTACGCTGTGTTTCTCTTCTTGCGCTTTTTTGAAAATTTTTGCTCGAAGAATGCTTAAGGCCTGTTCCCTATTTTGTTCTTGCGAACGTTCACCTGAAGCATGCACAGCGATGCCCGTCGGCATATGAACTATCCGAACAGCTGTTTCCCTTTTATTCACATTTTGCCCTCCCGGCCCACTTGAACGAGCAAATTCTATTTTTAAATCAGCTTCTGGTATTAAAATATCCTTTTCCTCAAGTTTGGAAAATTTTGGCAAAACTTCAACCAAAGAAAAGGAAGTATGCCTTAATTTTTTCGCATTAAAAGGAGAAATGCGAACGAGCCGATGCACCCCTCCCTCATTCTTCAAAGTCCCATAAGCATTTTTTCCCTTTATTTCAAAAGAAACATTTCTATATCCACCGTGATCATTCTTGTGTTCATGAATAAAAGAAATATCCCAACCCTTTTTATTTACATACTTCATATACATAGATAAAAGCATACTGGAAAAATCTTCAGCATCATCTCCCCCTGCTCCAGAAATTATCGTTACTATTGCATTACCTTTATCATATTTCCCTAAGCCTTCTTTTTTGTTTTTAAGTTCTGCAAGTTCTCGCAACACAAATTGTGCTTTATTTTTATCATTCCAAAAATCCGGATTCTGCATCTCTGTTTCTAATTTCTCTATTTCTTTTTGAATATCATTTGTATCTTTTTCCATAGCTTTGAGTCCTTATTAAAATCAGCTAGAACCTATTTTAGTAAAAATTCCTAATGCGCACGCTCCGCGTGCCTCCTTTTTCGAAATTAATTACTACGCTCCGATAATGTGGTAATGCTAAACAATTCCGCCACGCTCCGACCAAAGTCAGAGCGTCTGCCCTCACCCCATCGCAATTCCATTCTATTTTTGTTTGGCGGGGGGAATTCTTTTTTTTGGTATGGGCGATGGGGTGAGGTCAGGCTTCTTCAAAGAAGAAGCGGCGGAATCAAATGCAAAACTAAATTTCAATATCGTGCCTTCGTTCATAATATCATATTGTGTTATGTCCAGTCTAAAGGAAAATGCACCCTCGGCATTCGCCTCGGGCAATTCCGCTAGGGCTACGAGTGCCTATTGTAGGTGGCGGCATTTTACAAGGAACGGCTCAAATCTGGAGAGATGAGCCGTTCATAAATTAAAATGCTCGCCTCTTGTTGGGGAGAGGATGCTCCTCTCCCCAGCGGTTACGCTTAACCCCTCTCCTGTTTTCATATCTACGTTTGTGGTGTCGCTTTCGCTTTTAGATTTCTGTATTGCAACAGCACTGAGGCACTCGTCCTTTAGTCATGGCCACCCTAGCGGAAATGCCCGAGGCGCAAAATGCAAATGCGCTTGACCCACCCTCCCATTCGCGCGCAAAAATCCTCGCCGTGGATAAAAAAGAAACGGCGAGGACTCCCTGAGTTAAAAAGTTAAAAACTAAATTCTAGAATACGAAACCATGTGTCCAGTTTTTCCATTCTGTTTTATTTTTCCCTCTTTCTCGAGAATAGATAAATACCGAGTTGCAGTTGCATCAGACACGTGAAGAAATTTCTCGACTTCGTCGTTGGTAATTTTAGATTTTTTAAGAAACAAAGTCATAACGAGATCTAATTTCTTCCGCTTTTTATTTTTAATTGCCAATTGCTCTTTAACCTGAAGTTTGCGCATATGATTAAAAGAAGATACAACTGGAGGCATTGCCTCCGTTGATGTTAAAGTTTGAGATTTAAGTTCGGGTGAAGCCGGAGGTTTTTCCTCGGGTAGCGAAGCGGACGGAGGTAATTCCTCGGGCTTCGATTTTAACGGCTCATTTGTGGAGATTTGAGCCGTTCCGGATTCGGGAGTTTCTATTGGTTCAGAAACTGGCTCTGGACTAGGTTCATTTTCGGCTGGTTTTTCCTCGGTTTTTCCCTCATTTGAGCTTTCCGTAGAGGTAGAATTTGGAAGTGTTATATTATTACTTTCATCACTAAAACCCTCCCTAGAAGCTTCCGGGGCTTCAGAAGGCACTTCGGTAGGCTCGGAATCTACAGGTAGAATAGGTGCATCAGCCGTGGGCTCTTGGGGGCTCGGTGGAATAGAGTTTTGTTCTGGAGTTGGGTTTTCTGATGGTTTTTCGTCGTCGGGCATATTATTTATCCTTAAGTTCTTTATTTAATAATATTAATCTTTTTAATCTTTCATCCATACCTTCTGCCATCATTAAATGCCGTGGAAACAAATTATCCATTTCTACATCCTCGCTATTTAAAGGCAAGACAAAAACATTTCCACTTTTTGGATCTTTTCTGAGAACTACTTTCATTCCTTGTACCTTTAATCTCTCAACAAGCTCATCTATGGGAGCACTATATTCAGGAAATTCTTCCGTGACAGCTTTTAGCTCCGAATAAGATTCTGGATTAACACCAGAAAAAGAAAATCTTTCACGAGCTTCACTTAATTCTCGAGCTAAAGCAATATATTCTTGTTTTTTTTGTTCTTTTATTTCTTGCTGTGATTGTGGCGGTCGATTAAATTGATTCATGAGGTTAATTATAGCAGAAACAAATTAAACTTGTTTATACTTATAACTCTTGCCAAAGTTCATGAGCTTCGTCAATATCTAACCCAGTTTCGTCCATAAGTTCTTGAAGCTCCTCCGCTTCATCTTTGCTCATATCCTCTTCTTTTGCTTTTTCAAATACTTCGTCATCCATATTATTATATAATTTTTTTTGATTTAATTATTTTTTTAAATTTTTTCCAATCTATTTCTTCAACATTACCTACATTATTAACGAAGAATAAGTATAAGTTTAATTTATCCATTACATCAAACGGTATTTTTCTTATAACCATTGTTCGAAAAGAAATCGGAAAAGCAATTCCATATTTATATCCATACTTATAACCCCTCACACCGTTTCGATGCATCCTAGTTATTATTTGTCCAAGTGCGGAGTTAAAACTACTACTTTGACTCCCTGAGGGACTTTTTACTTTTATAGAAGGATCTCCTTTTGCTTCAATAAGCCAATATCTTGAAAACTTATCATTGCGAACTTTTATATCAACTCCTTGTTCCCATAATTCAGCACTTTGTAAAGATTTACTCCAACCATTTAGTTTAAGATATTTTATTAAACTACTTTGAACAAAATCTTCAGTTATTATTTCTCTTTCTTTTTTCATATATTATTTTTCAAATTCCTTTCTAAAATTATAATATGCACGCCAGTTACAATGACCCTTTTAATTGTCACTTGAGTTAACAATATACTTCGCTCGTTCATAAAGCTCATCATATGTAATGATTTCAATATTTCTTGAATCTCGTCTAAATAACTCAAAAGTTTTAATTTTTGTTTTCCTTATTAGGTCAGTATCATCTTTTATTTGATCCCAATGACCTATTATTAAAACTACTTTTGAATCATAAGATTTTTGCTTGATTTCTTTTCCATCACTATTATGGATAGTTTCACTTTCTATTTTTATTTGTCCGCTCGCTTTTTGTTCTAATATTTGTGATTTTGCTTCCATTAAATTGGTTGAAAGTTTCCATACACCTGAGCGCAAACTACTATTTTTAAATAAGTAAGTATTTGGCTTTTTTAATTCTATGAAGATTGTAAATTTTTTATCCCCAATCAAAAAATCCCCATTGATTTGCCCACTACCATCAGCCTCTGTGCCAGAGGCAGAAAATTCTTTCTGTAATATACCCATAAATCTATAATCTAGACCGTAGCCAAAAATCCAAGGGTTTTTATTAAAAAAATATTGCCACACTAACTCGTCTTTTAATTGTGTATTTTTGATTATTTTTTCTTTGTATTCAGCTAAATAATTTTCTTCTTCAAGTAACTTTCTAAAAATCTCTAATTGATTTTTTCTATATCCCAAAGCGACGATATCTTTATTAGTAACATTATTTTTTAAAATTTGTTCAATTAAGTCAACATCGGGATTTTCATAAAATATCTTTTTAATTTTTAATAAATCAGCACTTTCAACTTTGGTTTTATGTTCATCTGGAAAATTTAATAGGATAATTGAGTCAATAAAATTTTTTAACTCTAAAATCTCGTTGCCAATAAAAGAAAAATGCACTTTATGGGGAGAACTAGATTTTGTCGTATATCTTTGGAGTGTTAAAACATAAATTTTATTGTTAATTTCTAAAACTTTTGCAAGGATTTCTTGTTTACCAGAATCCGTTATTCTTAATTGTAAAATACCTCTTTCTTTCACTTCACCTAAAATCTTCTCCGAATTTATAACCTTACTAACATATCTAAGTGGAATATTAATTTCTTCGCCAGTTTCTGGGTGCGTTGTAGTATGATCTATTCTCTTGCTAATATAAATCTTATTTGGATCTTTGTGTTCTATATATTTTTCCTCATTGTCTTCCATAATTTTTTATTTCCCAGATTTTCTTCGGTTGTCATCTTTACATAACATCTGACAATTTTTTGAAATTGTTTTTCCGCCCTCGTGCCAAGGTGTTGCATGGTCTGCTTCCATTTCTTCTATTTCAAAATGTTTTTTGCATTTTACGCAAATGCCTTTTTGTTTTTCGTATGCCTCTCTCTTTTGTTTATCTGTAAAAGCACGAATACTTAAGTATTTTTCATTTCTAGTTAAAACATACTCGTAAATACCAGACTTTTTAGTCACATCTTCATCCTGCATCAACTTTGTTATTTCTTTTTCCAGTTTTTTAGAATCAAATTCTTTATCTTTGAATTCGTTATATAGAGTTCCAAAAGAAACACCTTTCATTTCTTTACGATAATTAGGAAAAACTACTTTTATCCAACTTATAACATTTTGAAAATATAGCCATAATTCATTTGCATTAGGTTTATGCTGATGATCTGCCATATATTGTTCAATTTTTTCGTCACTAATCCAGCTAATTGTGGTTTCTAAATAATCTTGACGAATTGGTGAACCACTCAAATAATCACTTCCCATACCATAAGCAGGAGAACCTGATTTACTAAAATATCTTTTTGCATCAGTCAGCCAAGTACCAGTATAAATAGCATTTCTTAATTCTTGGTCGTATAGTTTTTCTCCCGCTATGTTTATAGTTTTAAACCAATCTAATTTTTCTTTATCGTTTCCCTCGCAGAAATAAACCATCAATTTATAATCAAGAATTTGCTCTTTTTCAACATCTGTAAGAGTGTGAAAATATTGAAAATTTAATGAGAATTTACCCGCTATATATTCACAAACACTTATAGTTCTTTGTTGTCCGTCTAATACTTCAAAAGTACCATCTTCATTTTTAACCCAATACATTACATTAAGCGGAAAATTCTTTCTAACAGTTTCAATCACCGCATCTCTTTGTTTATCCTTATATACGAATTCTCGTTGATATTTTGGACGAATATTTAACTTTCCACCATATCCAACAACGCCTTCCTCGTTGTCATTTAGGTATTTATTTGAGACTTCTTTAATTGTGATTTCTTTAAGTTGTATTTTCATAATTTTATATTTTCTTATTTTTTATTAAAATTCTCGCATATGGTGCTATGAGATATTTACTATTTTTACTTATATAATAAATGTCATCTGGTTTTGTCTGTGATTCAATAGCCAATACACAATTTATAGCATTACCATTCTTTTTTTCGCCATCTCTCATGACTTTATAAGGATTAAAGTAGTTTTTATTTGGTGTAAAGTTATCACGACTATTACCAAGTCCTACTATTTCAAACTGGTCAGGATTATATTTATCCAAAAAAGTAATAGGAACACCAATAGCACCCTTATAGTCCACAGGAATATCTTTCGTTATATCAACATTGATAGCATTATAGTTATCATATTTAGGATATTCACTTTCATGCCCACGATATGTTTTATAAAGTATTAAGTCTTCATGGCGTTCTTTATAGTCCAAATTGGTAAACCAGCGAACACCTTTAACTCTAATATATTTATTTCCATTTTCATCAATTCTATTGCTAGCAGAATTTAAAGGATAATATTCTGGCACTCTAAACTCTCTATCTCCGCTGTGTATACTTTGACCAAGCCAAATTTTGTTCTCCTTGATCAATTTAAAAGTTTCTTTATAAGTTATGGCGTTTAAGTTGCCGATAATAATGAATTTCTTTTTATATTCAAATAATTGAGCTAGATATTCTCTAAACAAAGAAAAAGGCGGATTCGTAACAACAATGTCTGCTTCTTTTAGAATTTCAATACACTCAGAACTTCTAAAATCACCATTTTGTTTTAGTGGGGTTTTGATAGTATCTAGTTTATTTATTTTCCCATCTTTATTTGCATCTTTTACAATTTCCAATTTATAAGGTGATTCTTTCGTAAATAAATTTGCATCTTTGTAATGAGTGGAAACTAGCTTCTTTAATCCAAGATGTTCAAAATTTTCAGCAAAATATTTCCAAAAATGACTTTCCTCTGGATCATCACAATTACAAAATATAACTTTATTTTTTAAGTGCTTTTTATAATTTCCTAACTCTTTTTCAATATCAGATATTTGTGTATAAAACTCATCACTTTTCGCAGTGTTTGCTTTCTTTAAGTTTTTATTTGAAGATGTCTTTTTCATAAAATTATTTCAAAAGCTCACTACTAGAAATTCCCAGTGCTTTGGAGATTTTTTCTAAAGTCGAAAGAGTGGGGTTCATACGACCATTTTCAATATTGCTTATATACGCTCTATCTACGCTCAAAGCGATCGCAAGGTCTCCTTGCGACATGTTCTTTTTTAAGCGTAGTCTTCTTAAGTTTTCCCCAAGCTTTTTACCTGATGACATAGATATATAATAGCAAAACTTGCATTCTTTTGCAAGAGTGCAGTATAATGCATACATCCCTCACCCCATCGCCCATACCAAAAAAAAGAATTCCCCCCGCCAAACAAAAATAGAATGGAATTGCGATGGGGTGAGGGCAGACGCTCTGACTTTG
>MFWK01000012.1:0-913 GCA_001786365.1 Candidatus Nomurabacteria bacterium RIFOXYD2_FULL_35_12
ATTTTTTAGGATATCAATGTCTTCATTTTTTAAAGTTTGTGATGCTCCACGTCCTGAAGAAACTATTCCTCGTCCAGGTTGGACTACCCCTGGAATAATTGTTAAAAGATTTGAGCCCAATCCTTCTATGCTTGATTGGATAGATACTTTCGCGCCATTACCAATAGAAACCATTGCAATAACCGAAGCAATGCCGATGACAATGCCAAGCATGGTGAGACCAGAACGGACTTTATTGGCAGAAAGGGAACTATATGTTTCATTTGCTATATCTTTAAATTTCATATATTTTTTACAATTCTTTTTTTATGAGTTGTTCTGTCTTCTACTAATAAACCGTCTTTTATAAAGAGGATTCTGTCGGCATGTTCTGCTATATCTTGTTCATGAGTGATGAGAATTATAGTGCGACCTAATTCTTTATTTAATTTTTGAAAAGTTCCTATAACAATTTCTCCTGTTTTAGAATCCAAGTTTCCTGTAGGTTCATCAGCCAAAATGAGTGATGGATTATTTACGAGGGCTCGAGCGATAGCAACACGTTGAATTTGTCCACCGGAGATTTGGTTCGACATATGATGAAAATGGTTTTCATCTAGACCAGCTGCAAATAGTGCTTTCTTTGCTCTTTTCTCTCTTTCTTCTCCATGTATTCCGGCATAGACTAAAGGTAACATTACGTTTCGTAAGACAGTCGTTCTCGGTAGTAGATTGAAAGCTTGAAAAACGAAACCGATTTTATCTCGGCGAATATTTGCAAGTTCGTCATCCGATAAAGTGGAAACATCTTTACCATCAAGCAGATATGGTCCAAAAGTTGGGCTGTCTAATGCCCCCAACATGTGCATTAAAGTTGATTTACCACTACCTGATGGTCCCATGATTGCTACAAATTCTCCATCTTTTATGGTAA
>MFWK01000012.1:927-6387 GCA_001786365.1 Candidatus Nomurabacteria bacterium RIFOXYD2_FULL_35_12
ATCGTGTTCTATTACCTCCTGTTGCCGGAGAACCAAAAAGGCTGGGTGCTATAGTTGTTTTTATTGTTGAAGATAAAATAGTTCTTATTATAATTTCATCTCCTTCTTTGATTCCAGAAACAATTTCTGTCTTGGTGTTGTTTGAAATTCCTATTTGTATTTTAATTTTAGCTGGCTTGTTTTGCAATGTTTGTAATATTTCAATATAATTTTCTCCATTTTGTCCCTCCCCTGAATTGGTGGGCAGGGATTTTACAGCGCTATTTGGGACCACTAAAACATTTTGTTTTTCATTTATAATAATTTCAGCCGAAACACTCATTCCTGGTTTTATTCTTTCATCCTGTGTGTCAAAACTTATTTTTACATTATAGGTCACAACTCCTTGTGAAACAGTACCGACAGAGTCTATTTCTGTTATAACTCCCGATATAGTTAGATCTGGAATAGCATCAAAAGCTAGAGTTGATTTTTGTCCAATCTTTATTTTTGCTACATCAACTTCATTTAATGATATTTCAGCCATTTGTTTTTCTGTGACTAAGGTGGCTACTACCGTACTAGAACTTACTGAATCTCCCTTTTTTATATTTATGACGGAGATTGTTCCAGCAAAAGGTGCTCGAATATAATAATCAGGTAATTTGTCTTTTAAATCTTGTAATGAATTTTCTTTTTGTTTTAAAGATAAGATTTGAGATTGAGTGTCTAGGTCACCATTTAGAAAAGCATCTTTATAATCTTTTATGCTCGTTTTGATTGAAAGTAAACTTAGAAGATGGGTATTTGTTTTAGAAGTATAGCCACTCAAGATTGATTTATGAGTAGTTATGGTTGCAGGAGTAGTATAATAATTTTCTTGTAATAAATCATTAACAAAATCTATATAATTATTTGCATTTTTAATTAAATCAGATACGAGTTTAGTTGTATCGTAAGTTTGAATTATAAGATTTTCAATTGTTGTATTGTTTGTTGTTCTGGAAGTTGCTTTGTAATTATCAAAATTTATATCATAGGCTTTTAATGCAACATCATAAGAGTCTATAAGTTTTTGTTTGTATATTTTTGTTTTTTCGCTATTTTCATTTCCGGCCTGTGCTTCATACCAATCTATATTCCATTGGCCTGTAGCTGAGACACTTTTAAAAAACATATCATTCATTCCTGTCATGATTTCTGGTAGATCAAGAAATACATTTGAAACCGTATTAAAACCGTCATCGTAAGCTTTTGCTAAATCGGCGTTCATATTTTCTTCTGAGTTTTGGATTTTGAATTTTTCAAAAGCGATTTTTGCGGATTCCAGATTTATTTCTGCATCACGAATAGATTTTTGAACATCTTTGTCATCAATTTGCGCGATAAGCCCCCATGCAGATATTTTCTGTCCATCTTGAGCTTTTATATAGACGATGTCTCCAGAGGCTTTGGCTTTGATGTCTATTTGGTTTAGAGCTGAAACTTGTCCACTACCTGAAATAGAAGCAATAATTGAACCTTTTTCTACTTTAGCTGTTATGTAACGTGTTTCTCCAGCTGTGCCGGTTATTTTTCCATAAGCCCAAGATCCAAGAAATAAAATTACTATTAATATAGTGGTGCTTATTATTTTGTGTGCTAAAGCATATGATTTTATTTTAATTGTAAAATTTCCCATTTTTTTAAAAAAGTTTTTCATATGATTTTATTATTTTAATTCTGGTGCTACAGGTGGGGGAAGGGTGGGCATACCAAGTGGCATTACTCTGATAAATTTTGCTTCTATTTGTCCTTGTTCGTTTGGATTTCCTATTATTACAACAAAATCATCTAGTTTAAGGACGTCTTTAGTAATTTTTTGTCTCATTTCTTGTATTTCTGTGTCATCTTTTATCAAGATTACTTTTTCTGTATTATCTTTATCTTGTACTATTATGGTTGGAAGTTCTTTTTTTATAATTTTTCCTATTGCTCCATGAGCATTTGGAAAATTATCATTTCCAAACATGGGACGATTTGGCATCATTCCAAAATTGCGTTCATAATTTTCTCCCCAAGCGTGCCCAAAAGATGCTTTATAAAAACCTACTTTCATTCCGGCAGAAAAAATTAATAAAATAACTATAATAATTCCGAGTCCACATAGAATTCTAAAAGAATTCTTTCCCTCAAAAACCTTTTTTATATTTTCATGTATTTTTTCCATAAAATTTATTTTTTAAAATGATAATGCTAACTGACCTTTAATAATTTGTTTCATAATATATTTTAGTGATAAGAAAAAGATAAAAATCAATATTAAAAAAATAATTATGCTCATAACTGGCAATGATTCAGCTAATAATAAAAGAAAATCTCTCCAATATGTGATTATTAATCCATTACTTGAAAAGGCAAGAGAAAAATATTCATAAAAACCAGATTGTGTTAAGTCTTTTAGCATTATTCTAAATACTGGTACGAGTCCTATGAATGAAGATACTCCAATCGCTGAAAAAGCCCATAGTTTTATACGATTAATGCATTTATCGCGTAAAACTATGGCTTGCCAGATATTTTCTGGTAAATTCACATTCATTTGATATTTTGCTTTTTGAAAAGCTTTTATCAGTCTTTTCTCCATACGATATATATACGAGACTAAGATGAGTTTTGGTGCATTATTTATCAAGAAGTTCTTGAAGTTTGATTATCGCTCTTCTATGAGTACTTTTGACTGTATTAAGAGATTTTTGTAGAATTTTACCTATTTCATCGAAAGTCAGTTCTTCTTGATAATAAAGTATTAGTATTTCTTTTTCTTTTATATTTAGTTTTTCTAGTGTTCTGTTTAAGAATTCACTATCTTCCAATTTTTGGAGAGCTTCATCCGGTAATAAATTTTCATCAGGTATATTTTCTGCAAAAGAATTTTCGTTTTCACTTTCTTTTTCCCCGCCTGCCAATTGGCGGGCAGGTATATCAGAAAATAATAAATTTCTTTTTTTTCTTAAAAAATCTATGGCAGTGTTTCTGGCAATAGTAAAAATCCAAGTTTTAAAACTTGCTTTTTTTTCGTCAAACTTATGAATACTTTTCCATGTTTTTATAAAAATTTCTTGGACTACATCAGATGCATCGTTTTGATTGACGATGTGCGCAGTAAAATTATAAAGAGGGAAAGTATATCTATTTATTAAACCCTTAAAAGCTTCTTTTTTGCCTTCTTTATATAATATGGCTAGTTCTTCATCAGTTTCATTAAATGACATAGATTAAATATAACACAAACACAGCATGGTCTATGCTGTGTTTATGTTTTTCTTTTTTTAGAATATTTTTATTCTATTTTATGACCATTGTTATTAGAATGTTGGTCAGTATTAGTTGGATTTATTCTTTGAATAACAAAACCTCCAGTATCAAGAAGATATTTAACTAAAAGTACTAGCAAGAGAACGAGAATGATCAAAAGCAACCATCCAAACAAATTTGTAGGTAAGAATCCTGCACCAAAAGCAAATGCTCCTAGGAATGCAGATACTTGTTCTCCACTCCAAACTTGTGCAGAAACATTAGAATTTACTAATTGAGGTTGTCCGGCAGGATTTGTATAAGATAGAGTTGCAGGAAAATTCAAAATTGTTTCAAGTGGAGTATTGTCTTTTACTTTCACTTTTACAGTCACTGAATCTTGGCTATTTGCCTTGAGAGTTCCCAAGTTGAAGACCAAAGTTTGGCCTGAGTTAGTAGGATTGTTTGGGTTTGAAGATATAAATTCTACTTCATTAGGAAGATCTATTCGCAACACAAGGCTGGTGATTGAACCAGTGCCAATGTTTTGATAGCCGATAGTATAGTTTATTTCATCTCCTCCGTGTGGTCTGGTGTTGTCTATAGAAGAAATGATTGGTTGATTACGATCTACAGAAGAAGTCATCAAGACTAGAGAAGTAGGAGCAGGATTGTTAGTTGTTTCTTTTTGAATAGTTATAGTTTCAGAATCAGTAGCTGATCCAAAACTGTTACTACAAGTCATTGTGTAAGTTTTATTTCCTGTTAAAGATCCAGTATAGAAAGATCCAGGTCCTAGATTTTTTGGTCCAGCCCAGCCAGTAGAACCACCAGATGCAATACAAGAAGTGGCATTAGTTGAAATCCAACGAACTGTAGCAGATCCATTATAAGGAACACTTGTTTTGTCTGTGTAGACGACTACAGTTGGACGATTCGCTATCAATTGACCTCCGACATATACCGTAACTGATTTAGAATCAGAACCTCCATTGTAGTTGCTACAAGAAATAGTATAAGTAGTAGTGCTGATAAGTGGACCGGTATTAAAGCTATTTAAAGAGCCAGTTCCTTTTGATCCTGCCCAGCCATTTGAGCCCCCACTTGCGTAACAAGAAGTTGCGTTATTTGGAGTCCAGCGGACTATTGTATTTTCATTAGGTCCGACAGTTATTCTGTCTGCGGAAATACTTACACTAGGTTGAGAATAATTGTAATTGTTGTAGTTGTAGTTATAATTGTAATTTTCTACATTCACAGTGGTTGATGCATTTGCAGAACCAGTACTGTTTGAACAATTAATATAAAAAGTTGTTGAACCTGTCAAAGCTCCAGTATTGAAAGTACCGGAAGTATTCTTACTTCCAGACCATCCATTTACTCCACCACTTGCGCTACAAGAAGTTGCATTACTAGAACTCCAAGAAATCGTGCTTGAGCCGTTGTAGCTGACGCTAGATGGACTTGCATATATAGAAACGGTTGGGTTTGGAACTGTTACTGGTGCTGGGACATAGACAGGTGTCTGAACATATACTGGTGCTGGAGTGTAAACTGGCGCTGGAGTATAAACCGGATAGCTGTAACTATAACCGCCATAGTTGCTATAGCCACAACCTACGCAAGCTGTGTAATCGTATCCATAGTTGTAACTCGGATAGTAGCCGTAATCATAGCTACCATAATTGTTGTAGCCATAGTCGTAATTATCATAATTATAGGCATAGTCATTATAACCATAGTCGTTGTAACCACTATAATCATACCCACCACCGTAACCATCGTAATTATATCCAGAATCATATCCACTATAATCATACCAACCACCGTAACCACCATAATCATATGCATCGCTGTAACCACCATAATCATATCCTCCACCGCTGTAATCATATCCACCACCGCTGTAATCATAATCTTGTGCATCAACGCGAATTGGTGCAATAAAAACAACACCCAATAAAAGTATTAGTGCCAATATTCCAAAAGATATATATTTGATTGTTTTATTTGTGTTTTTCATAAAATTAACTTTTAGCCCTTATTTTATGGACCAAAAAACCATAAAATAAAGGTTAAACGTGATTATTTAGACACTTTCAATTATATACTATATTAAAAAAAATGTCAAGTAGGACGCATCCTTTCAACACCTTGTAATCACTTCAGCCTTTACCAGCATAAAATACAAGGCATATGTCATAT
>MFWK01000013.1 GCA_001786365.1 Candidatus Nomurabacteria bacterium RIFOXYD2_FULL_35_12
GACCCAAGACAACCAAGCGGCAAAATAAATAATAAAACCAAATTTTAAAATCTCCACCGGCTGAAAAGACATCGGACCTATCTGTATCCATCTTTGTGCTCCTCCATGACTCCATCCAAGATTAGGAATAAATACAGCGGCAGTCAAAAGTATTGATGCTATAAAAATTAACAAAGAATACTTACGCCAAAACTTATAATTTATTTTAAAACAAATATACATACCGATCAAACCAAAACCAAGACCCCAAACTAACTGCTTTATAAGTACTGAATAAAAAATACTTGGATTCTTATTTAAAAGTCCCAGAGATGCAGAAATAAACATTGCAATTCCAATGGTAATAATCAGAAATAAAATTATTAAAAAAAATTTATCAATCTTTTTTTCTTTCATCCCGTTAGAAGCAGGTCGCGGTCATGAAACCGTAACCATACTTAGATATATTATTAAATTTTATATTTCTTTTAAACATAATTTTTGTAATAACTGCGACCGCGGCTTCTAACGGGATTCATCTACTAATGATTGCTAAGATTACACCAATAATGGCAAATACAACTGACAAAACCCAAAAACGCATAGTTACTTTGTAGGAAGGCCAGCCAATTGCTTCAAAATGATGATGAAGTGGGGCAAGTTTAAATAATCTTTTACCATTTCTTAATTTTTTAGAAATCATTTGCAAAATCACAGAAAGAGAAGTGATAACGAGAGGTAAAGCAACAATAGGGAGAATTAAAACTGAATCAGTTAAAAATGCCAAAGTGGCCAGAGTGATAGTCAAACCCATAATCCCCGTCTCCCCCATATAAAATCTAGCTGGTGGAATATTAAACCACAAAAATGCGAGCGTCGCCCCAGTCACAACTCCAGAAAAAACAGCTAAATCTATTTGATTATTGGCATAAGCTATCGCTGAATAAGCACCGAAAATAGAAGCTAAAACCCCGCCAGAAAGACCATCTATTCCATCAATCACTCCTCCAGAAAATGTCGCAAGCGCAACTATCATAAAAAATGGAATAATAAAAATACCTAAAATCATATCCCCCGCAAATGGAATATGAATAGAAGTCATACCTAATTTATAAAAAAACCAAATTCCAATAAGTAAAGACAGGAATGAAATAATAAAAACTTTCCATTTACGCCAAGACTTATCATCTTGGGCAAATTTTCCAGTTCCATAAATTTGGATAAAATCATCCCAAAGTCCGAGAAGTGATCCAATCAGAAGAGTAAAAATAGGTATTAAGGTTTGATTTCTACTTAAAAAATTCATCTCAAGGCTACTTCCAGAAGGAAATAAAACAGAAAATAAATAAAATACGAGTACAGTTATCAAAACAGAAACCCAAATTATTATTCCACCCACTCGCGGTATTCGAAGTTCATCTTCTTCGTTGTGAATGCTTGGAAAAACAGAAGTGGTAATGATTTTACTTCTGGAATATCTTTTCCACATTTTATATTTATAAAAGAAATGAGTAGCGAGCGGTGTAAGAAAAAGCCCTAAAAAAAAGGCTACTGCTGTCGGCACAAAAATTTTGATTAAATCAAAATACATATGAATAATATACCATTTTTTTGATAAAAAAACACTGACATGCTATTGTTTAAAAGTGGATAAAACTAACTTAAAACGCTTCATACCCGCGCTCGCATTTATCTTTTTATTGATACCAATGATTACTTCTTCCCTACTAGACATCGAGCATGAGCGCGCTCTAAAAAAAGCGGAAAAAGATAAACAAGATAAAATTTATTTAACTGGAAATTTTGATCCTTCATTAAATGAAAATTTCGTTGAAGTGCCGATAGAACACAGCATTAGTGGATATAAAATGTATTTAAGAAAAGAAACCTTAAACGCTTTTTTGAAAATGGCTGAAGTTGCAAACAATAATGGAATAGAATTAAAAATCGCTTCAGCTACTAGAAACTTCGACTATCAAAAAAATCTTTGGAATAATAAATGGACCGGATACACGCTCGTTGACGGAAAAGATTTATCAAAAAGTATTCCAGATGAATTAGAAAGATTCAAAAAAATATTAGAATATAGTTCCGTTCCCGGAATTTCACGCCATCACTGGGGCACAGAAATAGACATCAATGACGCAAACCCAGAATATTTTGAAACACAAAAAGGCAAAGACGTATATGAATGGCTCACCCAAAATGCTCCGCTATTTGGATTTTGCCAACCTTATAATTCAAAAGAAGATTCAAAAAGAACGGGTTTTAATGAAGAAAAATGGCATTGGTCTTATCTACCCCTCGCAAAAGATTTTTCTAAAAGATATAAAGAATTAATCAAAGATACAGATATAAATGGATTCCTGGGAGAAGAATATGTTCCCTCTCTTAATCTAATCAATGACTATATTTTTTCCATCAACCCCGCCTGCCTTTAAAAAAGTCTAAAAAAGGGCATCTCTTGGAACCATCCAAGGGATGCCCTTGGCAGTTTAGTAAACTTCTGCTTGATAGCATTTTTCACAATAAATGATTTCTGGTCTATCGGGTGCATAGCTTGTCTCAAATTCCACTTCGCACTTCCCCACCCCGTGAAAATGATTCTTTTTGTCGCACATACAAGTTCGGTGCCATAGCTTGCGTGGATTTCGTAATAAAAATCTATCTTGTCTACGACATGGAAAACATTTTTCCGGCAATGGAATCTTCATTTTCTTATATAGAGTAAGTTCTAAAGAAGTAATATTAAAAGCTGTTGTACACAAAGAATATTTTTCTTTTTCAATAGATGAATTTTGAGAAGAACATTGGATTATTTCAGTTGTAATATTTTCTTTTATATCATCAACTGTCTTTGGCAGATCTGAAGTTTTAAGTGTTATTTTATAATCACGAGATGGTCTTTCGTACCAAGTATAACCAGCTCCCAAAGCTTTCTCTTTAGTTAAAGGAAAATAATCCTGTGCCATTGATTCATTATATGCAAATGGTGATACATTTGCTGGAAAATATTCTCCCCATTCTTTTGTTTTTCGCATGTGCTCTATAATTTTTTCTTTCAAAATTAAATAATCTTTTCTTGAATACTGTTTATTAAAAATACAGTATTGTTTTTGTTTAAGACCAAAACATCCAAAACAATCCTGTGTACTAAAACACATATCGCAATAACAAGAATCAGTTATGGTACTAAAACAACTCCTAGCTACGATTACCCTGTCTGGTCTTTCAACACCTTGAACTTCATAAGAAAGTTTTCCTCTTGATATCTCTGTGCAATCACGACAGTCTTCAATTTGAATCCAAGCATCTTGTATATAAGCGACATCCTTGTTGTCCCGACAATTAAAAGCCATCTGAGTGCGCTCTGTATTTTGAAGATAATCACCAGTGGAATTTTTTATATTTGATCCATGAAAAAACTTCGCGGGAATACTTGTTTTAACTTTTAAAAATTTTTCTTTCGATTCATTTATAAAATCTCTATCCCAAATAATTTTTTGAATTCTTTTTTTATATTCTTCTTTCCCTATATTTTCATTTAAATAATAATATTGTTTACTTCTAAGGCCAACGCAACCAAAACAATCAGTACATCCCCTACAATCACTAGAAAAATATACATTCACACAATCTGAACAATCATAGACCCAAGCACATTGAGAGCATTTTGTTATATTAATTACCTCATAACAAAACTCACTTTTTTCTGCCATATAACAATCACTTAAAAAATAACAATGATCTTGCCAACTTCCATACATACATTTTTCACAATCTTCACTAGTTACAAGCATATAACAATCCTTATTGTTTCCTGATTGATTAGTATATTCACTATTTGGACTATTCGAATTCACTAACGCAACATGAGGTACAACTTGCCTAAGCTCTTCATATTGCTCAAAAAATGGACGCTTGAAATCAAAATCACGACCATATTCCATAGCATCAAATTTGTCAGATTTCCAATATTCTTGTTTGTATACAGGAAATGGTGCATCAGATCTATATATTGATATAATATCTTCTCCTGTTACATCGCATTTTCTTTTGTATAAATTGTATTCGTTTCTATCTAAAAGTCGGCGGATATATCTGCATTCCGGACAAAAGGTCGGCGGTGGAACTTTTATTTTTTCATAAAATCCAAAATCATCCGGCTCTATCACAAAAGTACCTTTACAATTCTGACACTGTTTAATTTGTGCTTCCGTTTTCATTTGATTCTAAAGAATCTTGCTCTGCGATCTTTTGTTCTTCCTCCAAACTTTTAGCTGCGACATTTATAGAATTATTTACTTCACTAAAGTCTGGCAATTCTTCTACTGATTTTACACCCATATAAGACAAAAGTTCAAAACTTGGCTTGTAAATATAGCGTCTATTGTCTTTCTCATCTAAGGTTTTTTCTATAAGCCCACGTACAGAAAGTGCGCGTAAAGTAAAACTCGAATTTACTCCACGAATATAATCAATTTCTGCCCTACTGACTCCATTTTTATAAAGCACAATAGACAAAGTCTCCAAGCTCGCTTTCGAAAGATCTTTGCTCAATTCTTCTTTTTGTAAATTCTTAATAAGGTCAGAAAGTTCAGGCGCTGTGCCGAGAGTGATGTCATTATCTTTTTCAATAAGCACTATTCCCCTCGCCTTTAAATTTTCTTTAAGTTTTTCTATGCCTTCATTTATTTCAATCTGACCAACTTTCAAAACTTCTCCGAGTTTCTTACGAGAAAATGGTTCTCCTTTCCAAAACAGTATTGCTTCTATTTGTGATTCTAAATTCATAATTATGTTTAGTGTTTTGTAAAGAATTTCTTAAAACTGCGCCCTCGAGGTCATAAGGACAGGGAACCCACACGTTTTTTAAAATTCTTTACAAAACACTTTCATTATTTTGTTCCTGCTTGCTTATAATAATATCCTCAAAATGACCTTCTTGCACGGCTTGCAATATGCCATTTCTAACAAGTTCCAATATCGCCAAGAATCCAACTATAGCAAAAACTTTCTCTTCGCGCGTCTTCGCCTTGCCGGCAAAATCTTTGAAACTCATTTTTATAGAATTTTGTATCCTTTCTGTTAAATTGCCAATCATTTCCTCAATACTGATAACCTTACGCACTTCTACTTCCGGTAAAAATACTTTTTTTGGCATTCCTCCTAGGGCACCCTTTGCAAAAGCCATCATACTGTCTTTGGTGATCTGCTCGTCCGGCAAGAAAACCAGCGTGTCATTTTTTCTCTCCAACGGAGCAAAAATTATATTCTTGCCAAAATTACTTTTTATATTTCCGCCGAGTTTTGTATAAAGCTCAAACAAACGCAACCTTTCTTCTAAATTTTTTATATCCCCTTCTTCTTCTCCGGTGAGGCTCAAATTTGGCAAAAGAGATTTTGACTTTATTAAAATGAGTGTTGACGCCACAAGAACAAAACTAGCAATCTCTGCTGGACTAAAAGAATTCAGACCACCTAATTTATTCATATAATTCAAATAATCTTCTGTCACCACTGCAAGAGAAACATCATTTATGAAAAGTTTTCGTTTTTCTATCAAGTTTAAAAGTAACCCAAATGGCCCCTCAAAACCTGTAGTTTTTATTGTATAGATATCCTTTTCCACGCCTGTATTCATCTTTGTATATTAGCATTTTTTTATATAAAATAAAAACCCAAAAAGAAAGAAAAACTTTGACTATCACAAGGGATTCTGGCACAATGATTTTATGTATCCCGTACGAAATTTTACTGAATAAAGTATCGTACATAAAGGGGTAAATTTATTAATTTAATATAATTTCGTACGGGATGTATACTCCATCAAAAAAAATTTTAGAACGCTACGCCGACGTGTTGGTGAATTTTGCATTAAACAGTGGAAAAGGAATTAAAAAAGGCGAAGTAGTTCACCTTGTTGCTTATGAAATTGCTAAACCTCTTTATCGTGAACTCAAAATTGCTATTCTCAAAGCTGGTGGTCATGTGCTCGGTGATTACCGCCCAGATTCTGGTGACAGGTTTCCTTTTGACCGAGATTTTTACGAATATGCACAGCCACATCAATTAAAATTTTTTCCTGAAAAATATGCGCGTGGTTTAATAGAACAAGCCGACCATTCTATTTTTATTTTAAGTGAAGTTGATAAACACGAACTCGAAGGCATTTCACCTAAGAAAATGATGCAACGCGGACTCGCATGGAAACCATACATGGATTGGCGTAATGAGAAAGAAAATAAAGGAAAATATACATGGACTTTAGGACTATATGGCACCATTGCTGAAGCAAAAGAAGCAGGCATGTCTTTGCGCGCATTTTGGAATCAAATCATAAAAGCATGCATGCTCGACAAACGTGACCCCATTGCTGAATGGAAAAAATTATACAAGAAACTCGAAAAAGCACGCACAAAGCTAAATACTTTACCAATCGATAAAATGCATGTAAAAGGACCAGATGCCGACCTTTGGATTCACCTCGGCAAAAAACGTAGTTGGATGGGCGGTAGTGGCAGAAATATTCCCTCATTTGAATTGTTTA
>MFWK01000014.1:0-22329 GCA_001786365.1 Candidatus Nomurabacteria bacterium RIFOXYD2_FULL_35_12
GGAAAAATGGGGGGAAATCAGTGGGACGCGCTTCGCGCGTCCCACCTTCTGGCTTTGAAAAAGCCGTTAAGTTCTGTTTTGGTGCCCTCAGTAGGAATCGAACCTACATCGCAAACTCCGCAAGCTCGCGTTCTATCCATTGAACTATGAGGGCATTATTTAGAGATTAGCAGTTTTAAACCCCGACGTAAAGTCGGGGTCCCGACAGAACGTCGGGATTAAAAGCCCAAGGAATTCATTATCTTGAGAGATGGATGTTCTTTCATTTCTTCTTCAACAACATTTTTTGAAATCATGATGGAATGAATGCTGGAAGTTAGATTATTTTCTATCGGTATTTCTATTACAGGCATAAATACTCTCTCTGATTTTATGAAAAGGATGGGTTTTTCTCCACTTTGCACATAAAAAGACTTTATATTTTTATAGGGATAAAGTTGATTACGAATTTTTAATCCATCAGTGTTTAATTCGTAAGATATTATGTCCGGTTTTTTAATTGCAAAGAATCCGAGCAGTATTCCACTGATGAGAAGGAGAGCGGCAAAAAAATAATTATTATAAATAATCGAAGCGATGGAGCTGGTGATGACGATAACACCGAGAGCCCAATACCAGTCAGTGCTTCGTTCTTTTTCTTCATACTCTAGGGCAAACCATTCTAGTTTTTCCATATACTAATTGTACCACTTTGTATTAGATTTTGGCAATTTTTTATGATACTATATTCCTATGTTTGAAAAGGACTCTTCTATCACCAATATTTCCATAACTACTGGGACAATGATTCGAGCAATCCTCGTTCTTCTTTGTGTTTTTCTTTTATGGTTCTTGCGAGATTTAGCTCTCGTCCTCCTTACTTCTATTGTGCTCGCTTCTTTTGCAGAATCAGCTGTTCCTCATTTTGCTAGATTGCATATCAATAGAGTTTTTGGAATTGTTATTTTATATGTCGCGTCTATTTCTTTTCTTGCCGGAGTATTTTATCTCTTTGCTCCATTTTTGATAACTGAAATTTATAATTTTTCTAATTTTCTTTCTACATATATTCCAGGAGTTTCTTTCTTGAATTATTTTCAAAATGAAGCATTTTCTGGCGCAAAGGACATAGTGAGCGCTCTAGGAAAGAATTTTTCCATTGATTCTTTATTTTCAGTGTCTAAAGCTTTTGTTTTAAACCTTTCCGGAGGGTTTTTCCAGACGCTTTCTGTCGCTTTCGGTAGCGTTTTCAACTTTATTTTGATTGTTCTCGTCTCTTTTTATCTTTCAATTCAAGAAAAAGGAATTGAAAATTTCCTTAGACTTATTTTCCCAATTCAACATGAAAACTATGTGGTAGATCTATGGGAACGTTCTCGCCGAAAGATTGCTCTCTGGATGAAGGGGCAAGTGGTCCTAGGGATTGTCGTGGCTGTTCTTATTTATTTAATTCTTTCTCTTCTTGGCATAGAGTATGCTCTCCTCCTTTCTATTATCGTGGGAGTGATGGAACTCGTGCCTTACGGAATTTTAGTGGCGATGATTCCTGCTTTTACTTTTTCTTATCTCTCCGGAGGCATAGCGAGCGCGCTAATGGTTACTGGAGCATATTTAATCATTCATCAATTTGAAGTTTTCCTTTTTGCTCCGCTTATCATTAAAAAAATCGTAGGCCTTTCACCGATTGTCATCATCCTGTCCGTCTTAATTGGTTTTGAATTGGGCGGATTCTGGGGATTAGTTCTAGCAATTCCAGTTGCCATTATTGTGATGGAATTTTTGAGTGACATTGAAAAGAATAAAATCATAGCTAGGACTAGCAATAAATAATGACGAAAAAAAATTCTTTCTACATTACGACGACTCTTCCTTATGTAAATGCTGATTTGCATTTAGGGCATGCGCTTGAGTTCGTGCGCGCGGACGCTATTGCTAGATATAAAAAATTAATTGGTTTTGATGTATTTTTTAATACTGGCACGGATGAGCACGGAATGAAGATTTTTGAAGTAGCAAAGAAAAATGGAAAGAACCCTCAAGAGTTTGTGGATGAAAGTTTTTTGAAATTTAAAGATTCGGTAAAGATTTTTGGAATGGATGAAGAAATTTTACATTTTGTACGCACCACGGATGAGTATCATATAAAATCCGCGCAAGAATTTTGGAAACGTGTAAATGACAACGGATATATTTATAAAAAAAATTATGAAGCAAAATATTGCGTCGGTTGTGAAGAAACAAAGAGTGATTCCGAGCTGGTAAATGGCGAATGCATGCTTCATACGGGGAAGAAATTGGAAATTATTGCTGAAGAAAATTACTTTTTCAAATATAGTGAATTTAGAGATAAATTGTTGAAATTTTACAAGAATAATCCAAATTTTGTTGTTCCAGATTTCCGTTTTAATGAAATAAAGGCTTTTGTGGAAAGGGGATTGCAGGATTTTTCTATTTCACGCTTGAAAAGTAAAATGCCTTGGGGGATAGAAATGCCTGGGGATAGTGGTCACGTAATGTATGTTTGGTTTGATGCTCTGACGAATTATGTTTCTACGCTCGGTTGGCCTGAAAACAAGGAACAATTTGAGAAATTTTGGGTAAATGGAAATCCAACTCAATATTGTGGTAAAGACAATAATCGCTTTCAGTCTGCTATGTGGCAAGCGATGCTCATGGCTGCTGATCTGCCAAATTCAAAACAAATAATAATAAATGGTTTTATTACTGCCGGAGAGGGAATAAAAATGTCTAAAACTCTCGGCAATGTTGCAGACCCGAAAGAAATTGTAAAAGAATATGGCACGGATGCTTTGCGATATTTCTTGCTTCGTGAAGTTTCTAGTTTTGAAGATAGTCCATTTACGATGGAGCGATTTAAGGATGCTTATAATGCAAACCTCGCAAATGGGCTCGGGAATTTAGTTTCACGAGTGATGAAAATGGCGGAAACGAATTTGAAAAAGTCAGTAGAAATTCCTGAGAATACTATTAGAGAGGATTATAAAAATGCTTTTGAGAAATTTGATTTACAAGAAGTGACAAATATTATCTGGAAAGAAATCGGCGAACTTGATAAAAAAATTCAAGAAACAAAACCTTTTAGCTTGATAAAGACAGATAAAATAAAAGCAGTAGAAATAATAAAAGAACTCGCAGTGCGACTTTATACGATAGGGAGAATGCTAAATCCAATCTTGCCAGAAACTTCAGAAAAAATAAAAAATTTAGTAAAAATAAACAAAATGCCAGAGAAACCTTTGTTTTCTAGAAAGGATTAACAAAAAGTCTATTAAGGTATATAGTTTTTATGAAAAGGAAAACATAAAAAGTCTCTTTTGGATTGAAGTCCTTTAGATGATGTGGCATGAAGCCACCTTGTATTCCTTAGGTTCCTTGAGAAAGGTTTGATAATAGAATGAGTGACACAAGAATCAGGTGGTTGCTGAGTTGTCTCTATGCTGATGTTGTCAGAAACTACGAAAAACACTTCCTTAATGGTCAGACAATACAGGGTCTTTTGAAGGAGTGGGGAGTTCACAAGGACTTCTGGGTCAATGTGTTGATTGTGTCCATGGTGGGGGTGGCAATAGCGGGTTTAATCACCATTGACAGAGTCTACCCTATGACAAAAAGAGGATATGCGTTGGAAGCAACCCTCTTTTCTCTGGGTTTGTTTGTCCTATCGATGGGCAAGCTGATAGAGAAGCGGAATAAGATACTTGCACCACTGGAGTCCTTTATTGAGCTGTTTGACCCAGAACACAATCCATCCAGTATCTTTTTGAAGATACTTTGGCCGGGAGGTATGATACCGGAAATGGCTCGGGAAAAAGTTTTTAATGGTTTTGTCGAGTTAGCAAGAGGACTCATCAAAGCTGAAGAAGCTGTGAAAGCTCGTGGAAGTGGCTTTGTTAATGTGAACTATGAAGCACATACGGAAAAGTTAAAAGCGAAAGAGTCTAAACTACGCGCTGAGTATGACACAGCAATTGGTATTGCAATCAAGCTTGAACTCTATAGGAATGGCGACAGGAAGAAGCATGTTCTGAGAGCTTGTCGGCCTGTTTGAGGTTGTATCAAATCGTTTTAGGGGCGCTCGTTATGCACGAGCGCCCTGTTTCTGTTATTATTGATAAATAATGATTCCAAAATATATAGACATACATAGTCATGTGAATTTCAAAGCCTTTGATGTAGACAGGGACGAAGTCATTCGTCGTGCTTTGGAAAGTGGAACTTGGATGATAAATGTCGGCACACAGATAGATACTTCAAAGAGTGCGGTAGAGCTGGCGGAAAAATATGAAGAAGGCGTGTATGCAATTATTGGATTGCACCCTATACATACTCATGCTTCATATCACGATGAAGATGAGTTGGGTAAAGGAAATAAAGAATTCTCTTCTCGCGGAGAAATTTTTAATAAAGAAGTTTATAGAAAACTTTTAGAAGATAAAAAAGCTGGCGGAAAAATAGTTGGTATAGGGGAATGTGGATTGGATTATTACAGATGCACACCTGAATCAATTTCAAAACAAAAAGAAGCCTTTAAGAGCCAGATAGAGCTTGCAAAAGAATTTAATCTTCCACTTATGCTTCACGTTCGCAATAGTGAAAAGAAATCCACCCCACCCGATAGGGCACTCCTCAACGAGGGGAATTTTAATGCTTATGCTGATACTTTGGAAATTTTAAAACAACATCCTGGAGTTAGGGGCAATATGCATTTTTTTGCTGGGGATTTACAGGTGGCAAAAAGTTTTCTTGATTTGGGTTTTACTCTTTCTTTTACCGGAGTTATAACTTTCACCCACGATTATGATGAAATTATAAGAAACACCCCGCTTGATATGATTATGTCTGAGACGGATTCTCCATATGTGGCCCCTGTGCCACACCGAGGCAAGCGAAATGAACCTTTTTATGTAAAAGAAGTGGTTAAAAAAATTGCCGAGATAAAAAATTTAACTGAGTCTGAAGTCGCAAAAGCTATTATCACAAATGCTAAGCGGGTGTTTACTTTTTAAAGAGTTTTTGTTAGTATCAGATTTACATGCAGGACGCAGAGAATAAAGTAAATAATGACAGTTTGGTGGAGACATCAGACGCAGTTTCCAAGATTTATGAATTTGGCTATCTTTTAGTACCTACAATAAAGGAAGAAGATTTGTCTGTGAATTATGGAAATATTAAAGAACTTGTTTCATCTTTTGGTGGAGAAATCATTGCAGATGATATGCCAAAAGCAATAAATCTTGCTTATACTATATCCAAAGTTGTATCTAATGTACGCAGTAAATTTAATAAAGCATATTTTGGCTGGATTAAATTCACAATGGATTCTCAAAAAGTCTTAGAACTCAAAAAACATCTTGATTTAGACCCAAATTTTATTCGATTTTTGATATTAAAGACAGTTAAAGAAAATACTATTGCCACAAAGAGATTTGTACGTGGAGAAACATATAAGAGGCCAAAAGCAAAAAGTAAAGAAAATGAAGTTGCTGTTCCGATAAATGAAAAGGAAATAGATAAAGAAATTGACGCGATGGTTGCGATTTAAAAATATGTATCCCGTACGAAATTTATTTTATACATTTTTATGGGAAGAAAAATTTATTATTAAAATTAATTAAATATAAAAGCTAAAAAATAAACTTTTATTTCGTACGGGATGTATTTAAATAAAGCATTAATAGTAGGAAATTTAACCAGAGATCCAGAGATTACCACAATCCCTTCTGGTCAGAAAGTTTGCAAGTTTTCTGTAGCTACAAATAGAGTTTGGAAAGATAAAGCTGGCGCAAAGCAAGAGTCAGCAACCTTTCACAATATAGTAGTTTGGGGCAAGCAAGCAGAGACTTCCGCTCAATATTTAAAGAAAGGTCAGCAAGTAATGATAGAAGGTCGTATTGAAACACGTAGTTGGGATGACAAAGCAACCGGAGAAAAGAAATACAGAACAGAAATCATCGCAGACAGAGTTCAGTTTGGCCCAAAGAGCAGTGGGACAGGTGCAGGAACAGGGAATACTTCACCTAAAGCACCAGCAAATACTTCTGATTCTATAGAGTATCCAGAAGAAGACATTAATCCAGAAGATATCCCATTTTAAACTTTAAGAACTTTATAACTTTTAACTTTACAACTAGTCAAAGACCATGAAACAAGATTATTTTTCAGCCAACAATATAAAATACATAGATTATAAGGATGTTGAAATTCTAAAGAAATTCATAAATCCTAATGGTAAAATTGTGAGCCATAAGCGCACTGGTGTGACTTCAAAGAATCAGCGCGCTCTTACTTCTGCTATCAAACATGCTCGATTCCTCGGTTTGCTTCCTTTTATTGTAAAATAAGGAACTCTTTTTTGTATAGTTTTTAAAAAACTTATAAAATTATATGTCACAGCTTCAGTACAATGAAATACGTGAGAAGAAAATCATAATTTACAATGGTGAACCATGTGAAGTAGTAGAATCTCATGTTGCTCGCACCCAGCAAAGAAAGCCTCAAAATCAAGTAAAGCTAAAAAGCCTTATTGCCGGCAAGACCATAGCCGCGACTTTTCACGTATCTGAATCAGTGGACGAAGCAGATATTGCAAAACATGAAATTACTTTCCTTTATCACAACAAGGGTGAATATTGGTTCTGTGAACCAACTGATAAAAGTAAAAGATTCAAGTTGGATGTAATGCTTATCGGCGAAGCATCTGCAAAATTTTTGAAACAAAATTCAAATGTAGAAGCCGTAGTTTGGACTGACGATGAAAATGAAGAAAAAATAATAAAAGTTACTTTACCTATCAAAATGAATTTCAAAGTAAAAGAAGCCCCTCCAGCTGTACGTGGAGATACTTCAAAAGGAGGAATGAAAATAATCACTCTAGAAAATGGAGCTACCTTGAATGTTCCGATGTTTATAGCTGAAGGGGACACTATTTCTGTGAATACAGAGAACGGAGAATACGTAGAGAGAGTATAAAAATCAAAATATAGAAAATAAATCCATATTTTATTTTGAAACAAATGGATTGAAGTTTGTGTCTTTGTCGTAAAAATCTTCATTTTCATTTATTTTTAGGAAGTTTATTGTTTTATATGTAATTGGCGTAAAAATTACTTCCACGAGAGTTTTGAAAATATAATTTGAGACAATAAGTGTGAATAAGAGAGAGGTTGGTAATATTCCCAAAAATGCAATTAAGATAAAAAGAGTGCTATCTATAAATTCTCCCACTACCGTTGAACCAATAGTTCGGGTCCATAGATATTTTCCACTAGTCCATAATTTCATTTTTGCCAATATGAAAGAATTTGAAAAACTTCCGCAAATGTAGGCAAAGAGGCTAGCTATCACGATTCTGGGAGTAAGCCCTAGGATGGCATCATAGGCATTTTGGTTGTCCCAGCCGGGAGCGGCAGGTAATTTTCCTACGATAATGAAGATAATAGACATCATTAGTGCCGAAAAAAATCCGATCCAGATCACTTCGCGAGTTTTCTTATATCCATAAACTTCGGTAAGAATATCACCAAAGATATAACTCAAAGGGAAGAGGAGTGTGCCTCCGTCAAAAGTGAACAATCCAAAATCCACAATCTTTGTGGAAGCTACATTTGAAATAAGTAGTATTGAAACAAAGAAAACACTCAAGGTGCCTAGGTATTTATAGTTTTTTTCAGATTGATTCATAAAAATAAAGTATTATGCGATTATAGCATTATTTTCTTTACATTTAATATGTTTGAGAATATAATGAATTTTGTATTATTAGTTAACCTCGACGTAAAGTCGGAGTCCCGACCTGTAAAAGCGTCGGGACAAATAAAATATGAATAATTTTTTCTCAAGAAATAAGTTTTGGGTTATTGTAGTTATAGTAATTGTATTTTTAGCTTTTTGGGTAATAGGGAATTATAACTTTTTTATAAAACAAGGTGAACAAATCACTGCGCAATGGGCGCAAGTAGAAAATCAATATCAAAGACGTTTTGATTTGATTCCAAACATTGTAAATAGTGTCAAAGGTGTAGCAAAACAAGAACAACAGGTTTTCGGTGATATTGCCGAGGCTCGCACCAGATATTCAGGAGCAACAACTGCAGATGCAAAAGCACAAGCAGCCAGCCAAGTAGAAGGCGCATTGGGTAGACTTTTAGTTATTGCTGAAAATTATCCAACACTTCAGTCTTCACAAGCTTATCGAGATTTAATAGTTTCACTAGAAGGAACAGAGAATCGTATTTCAGTTGAAAGAAAGAATTATAATGACATGGTTCGTGTTTTTGACACAAAAGTAAAAACTTTCCCATCTTCAATTATTGCTAGTATTTTTGGTGTTAAAGAAAGAGCTTATTTTGAAGTTCCAAAGGAAAATCAAGCAGTTCCACAAGTTCAATTCTAACAACATGAAAAAGGTATTTTATCTTCTATTATTTTTAGCACCATTTTTTGCTTTCGCTTTTACTGTTCCGGAAAAACCAACTGGTTTTGTGCAAGATTATGCAAAGATACTTAATGCGGAGCAAGCTTCTTCTCTTGAAGGAAAGCTTGAAGCTTATGAGAAACAATCCACAAATGAAATTGCTGTAGTCACGATAGATTCTCTGGATGGTGATGTGATTGAAAATGTTGCGCAAGACATTTTTACCAAATGGGGGATTGGTAAAAAAGATAAAAATAATGGAGTCCTTTTACTCATTTCTGTTACAGATAGAAAGACTCGCATTCATACTGGTTATGGTGTAGAAGGATATTTGACTGACCTTGGAACCTCATATATACAGAGTGATATAATCACTTCAGCTTTTCGGGAAGGTAAGTATTCTGAAGGAATAAATGGCGCAGTGGATAAAATGATTGAATCGCTCAGTGGAACACAGATTGTTCCAGAAAATTATTATAAATTCAGTAATTTAAAAGTAAATTGGGATTTTGTTTTCTTTATCGTTTTTGTTGTTATTCAATTTTTAATCGCAATTCTCGCTCGCTCAAAATCTTGGTGGCTCGGCGGAGTGTTTGGAGGGATTTTAGCAATTGTTTTTATTTTATTTTTTGGTTTGATTTTAGCCCTCGCAATTCCGATTTTTATTATCCTAGTTTTGCTTGGATTATTTTTTGATTATTCAGTTTCCAAAGCGTATAAAAAACATAAAGATAATGGAACAAACCCTCCATGGTTTATCGGTGGTGGTGGATTTGGAGGTGGAGGTCATAGCGGGGGATTTGGTGGTTTTGGAGGCGGATTCTCTGGTGGCGGAGGTTCAAGCGGAAGGTGGTAGAAATTCTAATTTTTTTAGAAATTTGTTATAATCTATATATGAAATTAGTCTTAAAATATTGGCCTAGGGTAAAAGATATTCTAGGTTTGAGTTTTTCTCTTGCTAAGGCAAATTTTAAGGTAAGGAACGAGGGAAGTTATCTCGGTATTTTTTGGTATCTTCTTGAGCCATTGGCTTTTTTTGCTATTTTATTATTTATAAGAAAAGCAATTTGGCAAAGTAATGTTTCAGATTATCCTGTTTATCTTTTTATTGGTCTTATAATGTTTAATTTTTTTATTGCTGTAACAAACTTTTCAACAAGAGTTATACAAAATAATTCAGGTTTTATAAAATCATTAAGGATTGATAAAGAAGCTTTTGTTATATCTGGATTATTACAATTTATGTTTTCGCACTTTTTTGAATTTTTGATTTTAGTTTTTGTAGCTGTGTTTTTACACATAAATGTATTGTGGTTGATATTTTATTTTTTTGTGTTTTTTTTATTTTGTCTTTTTACAATTGGTGTTTCTTTTGTTTTATCTGTTATTGGTGTTTATGCCAGTGATTTAAAAAATGTTTGGTCTGTTTTTGTACGATTATTGTGGTTTGCAACCCCAATTTTTTATATGGTTGAGAGTGATAGTCTTTTACAAAAAATTAGTATGTGGAATCCACTTTATCATTTTATAAATATTACAAGAGATATTGTTATTTTTCATAAATTACCTAGTTTGAATACTGTTTTTTTTGCAATTAGTTCCAGCATCTTAGTTTTTATAATCGGTTTATTAATATTTGAAAAGAATAAAAATAAATTAGCAGAAAAAATATGATCACGGGAGTGAAAAAAAGAATAATAGTAGAGAATGTATCAAAAACATTTAAAGTAGATTTTAAAAAAAATGAGAGCACTCTTTTTCAATTTATAGATTTTTTGTTTAGGAAAATTAATAAAAGAGAAATAGAAGTTTTAAAAAATATTTCTTTTGAAGTATTTCCTGGTGAAATATTGGGCATTATTGGGAAAAATGGTTCAGGTAAAAGCACACTTTTAAGATTAATTGCTGGTGTATATCAAGCAGATGCTGGGGAAATAAAAACAAATGGAAAAGTTGTTTATCTTACTGGCGTGAATCAGGGTTCTTCCCCAAAACTTACGATGAGAGAAAATATTTTTTTAATGGGTTCAGTAATGGGACTTAGTCAGAAGGATATAAAGGAAAGGTTTGATGAAATTGTTGAATTTTCTGGACTCAGAGATTTTATTGATATGAGAGTATATCAGTTTTCTTCTGGAATGATTTCAAGACTTAATTTTTCAATAGTTATACATTGTGTTAAACATCATAATCCAGATATTCTACTTTTAGATGAAGTGTTTTCCGCCGGAGGAGATAAAGATTTTAACAAAAAAGCTACAGAAAAAATGGAAGAGCTGATAAATAGTGGGACATCAGTTATTCTAGTTTCCCATGATTTAATTTTAATAGAAAAATATTGTAATAGAGTAATTTATTTAGGGAAAGGGGATATCTTGAAAATTGGAAAACCTGAAGAAGTTATATCTTTTTATAAAGAAAATTAAAGTAATTGTATAAAATTATAAAGATATTAATTCTGATCCCTCTGGAAGAATATCACTTAATGATTCAAAAGCAGTTGCAACACCTTTATGTTCTATTGGTGAGATTCCTATGGTTTTTACACCAGAAGAGATTGCATGTACACAGTTGTGCTTTCTCCTAGAAATTAAAACATCACATTTACTAATTAATCCTTTAAGTTTTTGAGGAGTCATGTTGTTGTACCACCATTCTTTATATAAAGTTTGAGGAAATATTATTTGAAAATCTTTTAAAAATAATTCATAAAATTTTTTAAAACCCTCTATATCGTTTTCTTTTTCGTAAAATTTATGCACTGTGCTAATTATTGGAAGAATCTTCATTCCTTTATATTTATCAATAATTGTTTGAATTTTGATTTTATTTTTTTTAACTGCGTTAAAAAAAACATCTCCATTTGTTACAGAAATTCCAAGTATTTTTTCGTTTGGTAAAAATTGTGTTAAGGTAATATCTTTAAGGATATTTTTCTCAGGAAATTTCGTAAGTTGGATATCTCTTTTAATACCTAAATTTTTAAGCGCCTTCAAAGAATAAATATCTCTTACACTTAATTCCTCTGCTTTTTCAAATGCATTTAGCATCTCCGAGGTGACCCACTTAAAGTCATCTGTTCCTGCTGCTCCTATGTTATGAATATAAGTTTTTGCTTTATTATTTTGAGCGACAATTATCCAGCTCATAAAATCTCTTCCAGAAGTACCGTTTAAAATTCCTCCTCCACCCAAAATAACTCTATCAAAATTTATTTTAAAATTACTTTTTGGACAGGCAGGTTCCCATGGAATATATCCTACGCATTTAATCATTTTAGAAGTATGTTCTTCGCAAACACTTCTAACCCAGGATTCATCTGATGGAAAAGATTCCATTGCTTCAATTAAGCAGGCTTCATCACCAAGATTTCCAAATCCATATGCTCCCAAAAATAATGTTTTCATGTTTCTTTTATAAGTTGTTTAATTTTTTTTATAAAGATTTTTGTATCAAATTTTTTTGCTTGTTTTTCACACGCTTCTTTATATTTTATTGGATTTTCTTCAATAATTTTTATTGCCTCAATAATTTTATCTTTATTTATATCATCAATCATTACTCCAGTTTCACCATTTATTATTGTTTCTTTATAACCTCCTTCATTTGGAACAATTACAGGTTTTCCAGAGGCCATTGCTTCTACAACACTCATTCCAAAATCTTCATCTTTGGAAGTAGCTATGAAACCTTTGCAATTCGCATAAAGAATTCTTAAATTATTTTCACTGAGATGGTTTAAAAAAATAATATTTTTACCGGCAGATTTTTTAAGATTGTCGACATAACTAAGATTAAAATTATCATATCCTCCGACAACAATCAAATCTGTATCTGGTTTTTCATTAAAAGCATTTATTTGAATTTCTATTCTTTTTTCAGGAGTAAGCCTGTTTACACTTAACCAAAATCCTCCATCATTTATGTAAAAAAACTTATCTACACAAATTGGAGGATTTATAATCTCTGAATTTCTTCCATAATATTTTTTTACTCTTTTTTTAACATTAAAACTGTTAACACATATTCTTTGTATATTTTTAATTGCCCTTTGATCACTTTCTTGGTTTATATTAAATCTTTTAAGAGATAAAGAAAGAATAATTACATAAATAATTTGAAAAATAAAAAATGGAAAGAAAACAATTGAATTTAGAATTGAAATTTTTTGTCTGTTTTTTTTAGTATCTTGGGAAGATTTAATAATTTCTCTTGAAAAGTCGTTAGATAAATCTTTTGTACGAATAATCGAGTCCATCGTTAAATCTTTGGTTTTAATGATTGAGTCTTTTGTTAAATCTTTGGTTTTAATAATCGAATTCACAGTTAAATCCTTGGAGATTATTATGAGATTATGTAAATTATTAAAAAAACTATCTAAAACAAAAGATATTTCTTTTGGAACTATTCTTTTTTTTATTATTCTCTTCTTAAAATTTATGATACGAGAATAAAGTGTAATGTTATTTTTCATTTTTTAAATCATAGAGTCCTCTTAGGGGAGTGTGGCAATACCAAATGTTGGGTTTATGTTTTTCTGCAGCATAAATTGAAAAATTTCCAGAAAAAATAAATAACTTGTATTTATTCGAAAAGTCACATTTAGAAAATCTTTTCATGCAAATGTTAGGTAGAAGATGAGAAAATTTAGATAATTTACCTAATGGTATAATATTTATATCTTTAAATTCTTCATCTTTTAAAATCTCAGGATTTATTTCCGAAGTGACAATATCAGCATTAAGGTTTTTTGCCATAATCAAGACAAGTTTTTCCGCTCCGCCCATTACTCTAAAATAATCATGGAATATCGCAATTTTCATATTTTAATCCCTCTGTATTTGTAAAAAATAAAGTTTCCAAGAACAATATTTGTAGATTTTATAACTTTTATTCTTGATTTTTCGAGAAGATGAATAATTTCATTTTCATTTATATAATGCATTTCCATAATTGGTTTTTTTGAACGGAAAAACCCCAATTTTCTTTTAATGTTATTAATAGAAAAAATTTCTTTGATCGTCCTTTTTTTAGGATAAACAATTAATCCACTAGGAAGATTAAAGAACATCATCCCCCCAGGTTTAAGTATCCTTGCAAATTCTTTTATATATTTTTTAGAATATCTTGGAGCTATATGCTGAAGAGTTATAAATGAAACTATAAAATCAAAACTCTCATTATTAAATATCCTAAGATTTGGCTTGTCATTAAATATAAAATTACAATTCTCTTTAGTCTTATATTTTTCAGCAAGACGAATCATGGATGGTGCAATATCTACACCTATAATCTCCTCAAAATAATCTGACATGGGTAAAGTTAATCTTCCAACCCCACATCCGAAATCCAATGCTTTAGAAAATTTAAGAGAAGGATTGATTTGTCTGGCTTCTTTTATAGTTTGCTCCATCAATAATTTACCTGTTGTAAAAAATTCCTTTTCATCCCATTTATTGTCTTTCTTATCTTTTGCAGTAACTATTGCCCAAAGCGGGTCAATCTCACCAAACTGATCCCAATTCCTTTTTAATTCTTTTAGGTTCATTTTCTAAGTTCATTATTTATTTTTTCAATAAAAATTTTTGTATCAAACTTTTTTACTTGTTTTTGGCACTTTTCTTTGTATTTTTCAGAATTTTCTCCGACTATCTTTATAGTATCAATTAATTGATTAAAATCAATGTTATTTATCAATATTCCAGTTTCTTTATTAATTACTGTTTCTTTATATCCTCCTTCATTTGGTGCAATAACGGGTTTCCCGGAAGCCATTGCCTCAATTGGTGTCATACCTAAATCTTCGTTTTTTGCTGTAGTAATAAAGCCCTTACATTCAGCGTATAATTTTTTTAAATCTTTATTATTTATCCAATTTACAATTTGAACATTTTTGGGACATATTTTTTCTATATATTTTTTATAATTTTCAAATTGTATAATTCCTTTTTCATAGCTTCCGACTATTATTAATTTTTCATTTGGTAATTTTAAAAAAGCATTCATTTGAAGCTCTATCCTTTTATGTGTTATTAGTCGATTTACTGAAAGCCAGTAATCTTTTGGTGGTAGCCAATAGTATTTTATTGTGTCGATTGGTGGATAAATTATCATTGAATCTGTATTATAGTATTTTTTTATTCTTTCTTTAACGTTTTTTGAATTAGCAATAAAATTATTTACAGATCTTGCATATTTTAATGTTAGTTTTCTATTTATCCAGACAAAAATTTCATAAAATGGTTTTTTCCACCAACTTAAGACATTTTTCTTTATCCAATTCTTGAATTCCCATAATTCGTTAAGTGGACTATGCACATACCATAAATTTGGGTAATTATTTACCGCTCCAGACATTGCCCAATCTCCAGAAATTATGAAAAAATCATATTTTTCTTTTAAATTAAGATATCTAAATTTCCAAAAAGTAAGCTGATGTTTAAACGGTGCTTGTGTGGGAACTTTTCCTATACTATAAATTCTTGGAATTACATCAATAAATCCCATTTTTTCAATTTTTTCTTTATTAATATTTGTAGTATAAATATCCGCATTAAATTCTCGTGCCATAGTAAGAGTAACAATTTCCGCTCCGCCAATATTGTCTAAAAAACTGTTTAAAATTGCTATTTTCATTTTTCTTTTATTCCTAAAATACTGAACATAAAGGCTGAGAAGAACGTTTGAATACCGATAACAAGTAAGGTAAGTGCAATGATAGAGTTTTTTGTTTCATTTAATGAATTAAAATCAGATGATATCCATTTTATAAGTATAAAGATATAAATTGAAATACCAATTGTGGCAACAATTAAACCCAATAATCCTGCTTTTTCCAAGGTAATTTTTTTAAATAATAATTGTATCGTTTCATCATTATCACCCAGGTGGGTAATGGCATAGATTTTTGCAAAACCCGAAAAAATGATGAGTTGATATCCTAAAATTATCATTGTTGAAAATAAAAACATTGGATGAATATAAAATTGTAGTTCAAATATTTTTGGTTGAGTAAAATAAAATATTGTTATAAATATTACTCCAAATAATGAGAAAAAAATTCCTGGTGCAAGAAATAAATAAAGGGGAGAGTAAAGAAGTATAAAACGTAAATGTCTCCATCCGTCTTTGAAAGAGTTTAATTTTGAATCACCAATTCTTTTACTATATTCGATGGGTATTTCAGTTATTTTTAAATCGATCTTTGCTGATTTTATAATCATTTCAGAAGCAAATTCCATCCCACTAGTATAAAGAGTTATTTTTTCAAAAGCTTTTTTTGAAATGGCACGAGCACCACAATGTATATCATTTATCTTTACTTTAAAAAACCATTTAACTAGAAATGATAAAAAAGGGTTGCCAATATATCTATGGTGCCAGGACATGGAATCATCTTTTATTTTTCCAGAGAATCTATTTCCAACAACTAAATCATTTCCTTCTCTTAATTTTTCCAAGAATCTCGGAATTTCAGAAAAATCATATGTTCCATCAGAATCAGCAATAAAAAAATATTTGCCTTTTGCCGAATATAATCCAGCAAGGCAAGCTGAACCATAGCCACGAGTTTTTTCAGTAATGATTTTTAGATTTGATATATTATTTATAAATGAATTAGCTATATCTTTGGTTTTGTCTTCCGAATTATTATCTACAACAATTATTTCTGCATTAAGAGAATATCTCTCAATATTTTCTTTAATTTCATTTAGGCATTTAGCGATTGACTTTTCTTCGTCTAGGCATGGAAGTATGATACTTATCTCTAATTGTTGATTCATGATATATTTATTGTATATGATTTTAACATTAATAGGTATTATTTTAACTTTAGTACCATTTTTACTGGTTTTCTATTTTAAGGACAAATTTCGTATTTTTCTTTATATTATAGCTTTTGATTTTGCTTTTCATATTCTTATTGCATTTTTTACTCAAGTTTTTCATATATTTACATATCCTGTGATTATTACAATACACACCTTGGTTGCTATTGGTGTTGTATCTTTTATGATTAAGTTTAAAGAAAAATTTTCAAAGATTAAAATAAATTGGTTTTTGATTTTAGCCGTGGTAATTATATTTTTTGAGCTTTGGTCTGTACATAATTTTTATACTGGTCCGGTAAATACTATAAATGGTTCAGATACCGTCTCACAGAGTACATATGTTTATCCATATTTTTCCGATGAATGGATTGGGGCTTCACTTGAAAATTATTCCATAAAAAATAACTCATTACCTACAGTAAATCCGTTAGATGCAAATAAATATTTTAAAAACCCAATGCTGGTATTTTTTTCTGTTATTTCTGAATTTTTTCTACTTTTTAATCTGAATCCAATTTTTCATGTTTCATTTTTTGCTTTATTTAGTGGTATCTTTGTTTGTCTTTCAATTTATTTAATACTTAAATCTTTTGGTATAGGTAATTTTATATCAATTTTTACGATTTTAAGTATTCCTTTCATCACAAATGGGGCAAATTTACCTGGTATTTGGTATTTGATGCCATTTTTAGTAAGTTTTATATTTTTTATAATTAGCTTAATTGGAATAAATTCTGATGATAAAAAACTTTCTTGGATTACTACTTTTTTGTCTTTGGTGATTTATCCACCGATGGTTGTTTTTATTGTGCCTGTATTCATAGCAGATTATTTTACTAAGAATATTTCAGATCATGAAGTAAGAGTAAGAAATTTTTCAATGAATTTATCTGTAATATTATGTGCAGGTGTTTTTGTTTCAATTGTTGTTTTTTGGGGCAGTGAGGCTTCTCTTTTTATAAAAAATATCTTCACATATCTTTTTAGGACTAATTTAGACGGTGGTATCCCATCTTTTCCTATTTGGAATATTATACCGATTATATTTTTTCCTTTTATTCTATTAGGAATCTGGGAGATTTTAAAAAAGAAATTATATTTTATATTAGGGCCAATTATTGTAGGATTTATTTTTTGGTTATTTTATACATCTACTATGAAAGTATTTTTAATTGACTACCCAAGAGTAGTAGTAATAACATCTATTCTTTTGGTATTTTGTGGAGGATTAGGTATAGATTTTTTAATAAAATGGTTAAAACAGAGATATGTTTTTTTAAATAATAAGAATTTTGAAAATGTTTTTGTTTTTGTTTTATTTATTATTTTTATTGTTTTATCTTTTTTCTATCCAGTATCACAAAATTGGGAAAAATTAAAATTGAATGTGAATATGAATGGTGTTATAAAAAAGTTTTCTCCAGCCTCACCAATAAATAGGTATTTAGTGGAAGATGATTTACGATTATTTAATTCAATTTCAGAAAAAAGATTTATTGCACCAGCATGGAAGGGTCTTGTTATTGGTGTTGCAACAGGAAACTACCCTTTAGAGTCGAAATCTTCAACTATAACAAATAAGATTTTACTTTACAGTAATTTCATAAAAGCTAATTGTGAAGATAAAACAAAATTATCAAAGAAATATAAAATAGATTATGTTTATTCTACAAAATTTTCTTGTTCAGGTTTTGACTGGTTAGGAGTTAGTGAAGAAAAATTAAATTTATATAAAGTTTTTTAAAAACAAATTTTTATTTTTTAGTGGCGGTTCAAGCGGAAGGTGGTAGAAATTCTAATTTTTCGAAAAATTGCGGAGGGTAGAGGACTCGAACCTCTAAGGGTTTTATCCCGGTAGTTTTCAAGACTACTGCCCTACCATTAGGCGAACCCTCCAATCTTCTTAGGATAGTATTAATATACCTTATTTTACGTTTTTTTCAATCTTTTTTCGCAGCCAGCTCTTTTCTAGTAAATGCTCTTCGTAATGACAATTGGGACAAATAAGTAATAGATTTTCCAGATTATTATGATTTCTATTTTTATTTACATGATGAACTTGGAGTATTTCATACTTATCATAGTCACATCTTTCGCATTTTTTACCTCTCTCTTTCAATAATCTAATTTTGAGAGCTTGTTGTGATTTTACTTTATCTCGTGGACTGCCAAGATGATATTTAATTCCAGTTCTTTGTATATTTGCGCAAGCTCTATTGCAAGTCTTCTTATTAAGGCCGGATAAAATTAATTTTCCACAAACCGAGCAGGGAATTTCTTTTCTATCAGAGATTCCACGACAAATCAAACTACAAAAAACTTTGCCACTTTTTATTTGGGATGGTCTTCTGTAAATTAGTTTCTTACAAACAGAACAATTAGTATTCGGATTTCTCTTATATGACTCGGACACTCACCCAGTATACCACAAAGTCTATTTAAACGAATTCCACGCATCCCTGAAATCTTCTTTCACCTCAGCCCAGCTCTTTTTGGCAATTTTTCTAATGTAAAAGATTTCCAAGATACCTATGGTATTCAATAAAACAATTGCAACAAACCATTTCTTGTGATCATGTTTTGCAGCTAACCATAAAGAATAAATCTTCCAAGGAAGAGTCCAAATAACCAATAACATTATTAATATAACGACAGATGGTGGTAGTTGTTCCATATAAAAATCATATCAGAAAAATCATATTTTCGCCAGCAGAAGCATTTTTATGCTAATATCTAAATATGAAATTTATCGGTATAGATTATGGGACAAAAAGGATAGGTATTGCTATTTCAGATGAAAACGGCACCTTAGCTTTCCCGAAAGAAATCGTGTTAAATGACGCAAATACGTTAAAAAGGATAGGTGAAATTATTGAGAAAGAAAAAATTACAGAACTTGTGATAGGGGAATCTGTGGATTTTTCTGGAAAATTAAATGCTTTATCTGCGCGTATTGAGGTTTTTATTTTGGAATTGCAAGAAAAATTTAATTTGCTAATTCATAAGCAAAAAGAGTTTCTAACATCAGTAGAGGCAAGGCGGGGAGGAAGTAATAAAATAGAATTGAGTCCATCACAGGCGCATAGTAAAGTAAAACAGATAAAAAGCGGACGAATAGATGCTTCGGCGGCAGCCCTCATACTTCAGAGGTATTTAGACAAGAGGAATATGGCAAAACGAGCAGAATAATAGCGATAAATATACAGATATTGTATAATATCATTATGTTTATGAATTCATTGGATAAATCTTTTTTCAGATTTTTTCCTATACCTAAATTTCTCTCAATATCTTCTTTTGGTTTAGACATGGGGGATGAATCATTGAAATTTTTAGAGCTTATTGATACAAAAAATGGTCTTCGAGTTGGCCGACATGGAGAGAAGGTTATACCAGCCGGTATTATGGAGTCCGGCAAAATCAAAGATTCAAAAAGAATGGAGCAGATTTTATCAGAGCTTCGAAAAGAAATTGGGATAAAATCAGTGCGGGTTTCTCTACCAGAAGAACAAGTGTATCTTTTTCAACTTAAATTAGAGAAGTTAGGATTAGTAAATGTCAGAGAAAGCATAGAGCTTTCTCTGGAAGAGCACATACCTATAACAGCCGAAGATGCGATTTTTGATTATGAAATTATTTCTGAAGATACAAAAAACCTAGAGCTACAAGTCGCGGCTATTCCCAAAAATGTAATTGAAAGTTATCTTAATCTTTTTAAAAATACTCAAATAAAAGTTCAGTCTTTTGAGTTGGAAGCGCAAGCTATAGCAAGGGCAGTGGTAAAAAAGGATGATTTGGAAACATATATGATTGTAGACTTTGGAGAAAAAAGAACCGGTATTTTCATATTATCTCATGGAATTGTGATGTTTGCTTCTACGCTCGATGTAGGTGGGGTGATGTTAAATGAAATGATTGCGAAAGATTTTAAAATAAGTTTTATTGAGGCAGAAAAAATGAAGAAAAAATATGGTCTTCAACGTAATACTGAGAATAAAGAAATATTTTCTGTGCTTTTAAATAGTGTTTCTATTTTACGTGATGAATTAGTGAAACATTTTCTATATTGGCACACACATAAAGACGAAGAAGGGAAGAACAATCCACCGATTAAGAAAATAATTCTCTGTGGAGGGGATTCAAATCTCATAGGACTTTCCGATTATTTTTCCGTTAGTATGAAAAGTAGGGTAGAGATGGCAAATGTCTGGATCAATATCGTAAATACCGAAAATTATGTTCCAGATATTAATTTTAAACAAGCGCTTTCATTTGCAGCCGCTTTAGGCCTAGCCTTAAGAGATTTTGATAGTGATTAATTTGAAAAATTTATGATTAATTTAATTCCAAATAAAGAGAGAAAAGAAATAAATAAGTGTTTTTACTATAGGTTGGTAGTTTTATTTTTAGTAATAAGTATTTTTTCTTTTTTTGTATTTTTTATAGCAATTTTGCCGTCTTATTTTCTCTCATCAGTAAAAAATAGCATTGTAGATGTAAAACTAGAGGCACAGAAGAATGAGATAGTTCCATTGCCTGACCAAAAAACTCTTTTAATTATTAAAGATTTAAATAAAAAGTTATATTTGATTTTAAATACTGAAAATGAAAAATTTATTGTTTCTCAAAAAGTCATAAATGCTATTATCTTGAAAAAAATGTTTAATATCAAAATTAATAATATTTCTTATGAAGAAAATACCTCTTTGCAAGATAGAAAAATCAGTATTGAAGGTAGTGCACCTTCTCGTGAAGTTTTACTTTCATTTCGTCAAGCACTCGAAGACGACGCAAATTTTAAACAGGTTAATTTGCCGATTTCAAACTTTGTAAAGGGATCGAATATACAATTTTATTTGAGTTTAATTCCTTCTTAATTATATGCAAAATAATTTCCCCAAAATACAACTCTTAGTTTCCACAATATTCTTTCTTTTTGCTGTTTTTTTGTTTTTCTTTTTTTCTAATATGATAAATGATAATAATATAGGGTTTCAATTCAAAGAGGAAAAATGGCAAATAGAAACGTTTAAAAGAGATGAAATAAGAATGCTCAATGCCTCAATGAAAACGATAGAAGAAGAAAAAAGTCAGCTAGAAAAACATTTTGCAAAAAGCTCAGATATTGTTCCATTCTTAGACACTATTGAAGCATTGGCTTTGAAGACAGGTGCCAAAGCAGAGACTACTTCTGTAGATATTGAGGCAAATAATGCCAGCCTTTTAGTTGGGATGAAAGCAACTGGAACTTTCAATAGTCTTTATAAATTTTTAACATTATTAGAGAATTCTCCTTATGAACTTAAGTTTATGGGGATGAATTTGAATAAAGAAAATGGTACAGACCCAGTGGGTAAAAATACGACATCACGAGAATGGAATGTAATTTTTAAGATAAAACTTTTAAGTTTTGTGGAATAAAAATATGATTAATTTTTTCAAAAAAGAAAGAAATTTTAAAAAAGAAAGAGAAGGTATGTATTTTAATATTAATTTTTTCTGGAAAATAGCTATTTGTTTGATGTTTTTAGTGACTTTAGTAGCTCTTTTTTTTGGATATCGTATTTTTATAGAGACAAATAAAGAAATTGTTTTAGAAAGAAGTAACATTAATGGACAATTTGAAACAATAAAAAAAGATAGAATAGAAGAAGTATTAAAATACTTTTCTGCAAGGAAGCAAAAGTCAAATGAAATACTAAATTCTCCAGTGCCGGTTTCCGATCCGTCGCTGTAAAAACACAGTTTAAGATATGATATAATACATAGCGTTATTAATGGTTTTTAGAATTACAGCATTGAATGAAAAAACAAATCAATAGACAAATCTTTAAAGTTATAATAAGCCTATTTTTTGTTGGTTTTTTGTTTTTTGGATTTACTAGTAATGCTTTTGCGGTTACTAATCTTTACTATTCTGTTGGACAAAATACTACTGACCATAAAACTGGTTCGCCAACAGTTACTATAGCTAGTGGAGTGGCGACTTTTTCTGTTGCTCAGACTGCCACAAACATGGGTGTCGGAGATGCAGTAACTTATAATACTAACGTAGTTGCTTATATTACAGGTAAGACCTCAACA
>MFWK01000014.1:22381-28588 GCA_001786365.1 Candidatus Nomurabacteria bacterium RIFOXYD2_FULL_35_12
ATTCAACTGTAGTGTCTATTGCTCATGCATTTTCTTCTCTTAATGCTGCAATTAATGGTTCTACTCCAGGAGTAGCAAATGCTACACATTTTAATTCAAAAGTTTTGACAGCTGGAGACGGTTATACTATGAATATTCCTTTGTATTACGATACCGGTTCGGATACAACGGCTCTAGACATCGGTAGTAATAATAGTGTTTGGACAACTGACGCTACCAGATATATTCATATTTACACACCTTATAGTACCACTTCAGAAGTTAACCAGTCTCAAAGACATACAGGGAAATGGACGGCCAATGCTTACACACTTTCATTTGATACTACTGCTTGGGGAATACAAATTGATGAAAAATATGTTTTAGTGGAAGGTTTGCAGATTGAAGGTGGAAATAATTCTACTAATACTTACGCAATGATTTATGGTTACTATGGGTGGGCACCGACACAGAGTATTCAGATTACAAATAATATTTTTAGGCTTAAGCCCACTTTTACTTATAGCGGATATGGTATTCATCTTGTGGATAGCAGTGATAAATATAAAATTTGGAATAACATATTTTATGATCTTACAAATGCTGCAATTAATGTAAATAATTCCGGTGTTATAGCGGTGATTTATAACAATACTTTTGCAAATAATTCTAATGGTATCACTTTTGTTAATGCTGGCAGTTCAATAGCAAAGAACAATCTCTTTTATAATAACACCACGGCTACAGCCGGAACATTTCCTGCGGGAACAGATTATAACTCAACATCTAGTGCATCAATGGGTTACACAGTCACAGGTAGCGGAAATACTCATGACAGATTGTCGCAAACTTTTACATTTATTGATGCGGCTAATAAAGATTTTCATATAGCATCAAATGACGCTGGCGCCCGTGATGTTGGTGTAGATTTATCTGCGGATGGATCGCTCGCTTTTAATACTGATATTGATGCTCAATCAAGACCATACAATACTGTTTGGGATATTGGTGCTGATGAATATCTTCCTCCTCCTGCTACCACTTTTACTTTTACTGGTCCCTCAAGTGGTGTTGTGGACACCCAATCTTCTAATTTTACAGTTACTCCAGACTATGCATATACAGGAACAATTACCCTCACTCCATCGGGTGCTGGTAGTACTGGACTTTCTGCAACAGTTCTTACTTTTTCTGATTCTGCGACACCTCAAACTTTTACAATTACTCCAACAGCGGAAGGTGATGTCATATTAACACCAACCAATAATGGAGGATTAGCTAATCCAGCAAATCTTACGTATACAGTATCAGGAGCCACTGATGCTACTTTGAGTATTGTTACTACAACTGTAAAAGGTGTAGCTTTGATAGGTTTAGGAACACCAAATGCAACCATTGGTTCTGCTACTGGTGGAACAATAACGATAACTAGAACTCAATCTTTTGACACAACAAATACAGGCTCATATATAACTACTTTTCTTGCTACTAATCCAAGTGCAACTGTTAATAGGGTTGTAAAATATGCAAGCGGTGCGTCCATCACTAATTTTGATACTGATGCAGTCTATACATCTGCAGCTATAGCAGATGGTGATTTTTTTATTATAAAAGTTACTGCTTCTAATGGTTCAACTGTTCTTTATTATAAAGTTACAGTAACAGTGGTGGCATCAGCAGGAGACATTATTGCTGTAAGAATTTCAAGTGATGCGCGAAGACAAGGTTGGGTAGGAGAATTTGATATCAGTGGAGTAAGTACTGGAGGAACTTATGATTTTAATTTAGATACTAATAATGTTACTACTGCTAACACTCCATATTTTACTATTACATCTCTCGGTTATGACGCTTCTGGTAATGCTACGACAATATCTCGTACAGTTTATGTGATGAATGCTTTACGAAAAGTTTATCCAGACAATGCAAGCAATGATGAAACATCCGAAATTGGATATGTCACAGTACGGGCGAGTCTTAGTGAGTGGATTTATTCAAGTGATACTTTGACTTTTACTGCTCCAACATCTTTTTATACCCAAGGGGGAACTCCTAGTAATGCTATAACATCATACGCTGTTACAAATGGAGCAACACAGGCTTATCCTAAAGTTGTTGCCAACTGGTCTTGGCCTGGATATAGCCGTATAACAGGAAGCACTTTTAATCTTAGCGCTATTGCATTCCATCGATCAGCTCAACAAGGTCAATCAGTAAGAGCTGTAAAATATACTTGTACCGATCAACATTCAAATTCTGCTACAGCGACTGTTACAGGAGCTACAATTGATAGCACAAAAAATGATACAGTACCAGTTGCTGAATATATCGGAACTATATCTACGACATCCCTAACTCAAGGAGACACATTGACTTGTAATTTCCAAGCTTATCCGTGGTATGGAGATTCTGGATCAATATTAAACACTGGAGATGGAACAAACACGATGCCCACTCCGCTTTATGCTCCACAATATTATGTGCTTGATAAAACTGGTGCGCATGGTTCTACTATTGCGGTTGTTGACGCTACTTTAGGGAATAATGATACCGGAGTTGCGATTGATTCCGCCTCTTTTGATTCTGGTACTCCGCCGGCATCTTTTCAAAATATTTATGCTGCGGCAAATGCTATCGCTGCATATAACAATACAAATCATTCACGAAATGATGTGAGTGGTGGAGTTATTTATTTAAAAGAGGGAAGTCATGCTTGGACAGGAGGAACTTTATCTGTTGGTGCAGCCGCGAATAATGCTACTTGGCTTACGGTTACAAAATTCCCTGGTACTGCTCGCGCAAATGTTTTAATCACCAGCACTAGTGGAGATAAACTTATCGGCCATAAGGTTAAATTTGAAGATGTAAAATTTACTAATGGTACAGGAGTTATATTAAGTGGCTTGGATGCATTATGGGTTGATTATTCTACTATTGCGCCAACAGCAGGTGTTTATGGGACATTTGATTCAACTACTGTTAACTATATTACTGCTTCAAATGTTTCTGGTTCTTATAGTCCGACAGGTAATTCTTCTATTGCATTAATGAGAGGGAATCTTTCAACTGCGTCACTAGTTAATTCTATTCAGCCTGCATATACCGTTCTTGGTAATAGTCTCACAAATAGTGGTGATGGAAGCATTTCTGATGCTTATACCACTACTCCAGCAGTTTCAAATGGTATTTATGCATTCAATCTTTTTTATGCAAATGCAGATGCATCTATTCTTAACAAGTTTTATGCAAATACTATAGGTACTGCGGTAATACAAAATATTTTTGAGAGATCTGGAGTTTCCTCTACTCCATTAATCCAAATTGCTGCTGATGCTACAACTTACGAATCTAACAATGTTTTGGTTTGGAATAATACATTTATCGGACAGAGAGATAATATGGCATATGCCGATAGTGGTACAAGTGGACCAATTTGGCGTAGGGATTGGTCAATCAAAAATAATATTTTTGATGATTTAAATGTTGTAACAGATACTGATGCTCATGGTGGTACTCCGAGCGCTGATCGTTATGGTAACCATAGCGTCGTTTTTGGTACTGGATTAAGTGGCAATCTTATAACAGAAAGGGTGGGTGCAGGTTATATACCGCAATTTTTAGGGATGTCTTCAATTTCTGGAGTAAAAGTGACAAATCCTATAGATCCTAATTATGTTGACGATGCATCATATCTGGGTACTGGGCTTGGAAATGGAGACTATCATTTAACAATGTTGTCACCAACGGTAGATCTTGTTCCTTCAGGAGAAACTTTGCTTCCTTATGATATTGCAGGGGTTCCGAGAAGTAATACTAGCAGTAGTTCTGGAGCTTATGAATTTGCATCTGATGATGCAACATTAAATACTTTTACCATTAGTTCTGGCACTCTTTCACCATCGTTTGCCTCCGGTACGATTACATACACCGCTTCCGTCGCAAATAATGTGACAAGCATAACCGTCACTCCAACTGCGAGTCAAGGTAGTAGTGCCACGATTACAGTGAATGCTGTTTCGGTTAATTCTGGTTCGGCTTCAGGTTCTATTTCTCTTGATGTTGGGGAAAATATTATCACTACTATAGTTACTGCTCCTGATACCACAACTACAAAGACCTATACTACTACTGTTACAAGATTACCTTCATCAGATGCGACTCTTTCTAATTTTACAATTTCGGAAGGAACACTTAGTCCGGTTTTTGATGCAAATACTATTACTTATACTGCCAGTGTTGCAACTGGTGTCACAAGCATGACTGTCACTCCAACTGCAACTCAAGGAGGTAGTTCTACGATCACAGTAAATGGTTCCACTGTTGCTTCCAGTGTGGCCTCTAGCTCCATTTCTTTAGATTATGGTGATAATATAATCACTGTTATTGTTACTGCTCCTGATGCCGTTACTACTAAAACATATACAACAACTGTTACTAGGGCAGTTACAACCATCGTTGCCACTGCAATCGCTGGTGTGACTGCTCCAGTCACCGGAGAAACTCCTGTCACTACCGTCACTGCTGGAACAGGGTACACAGGAACTGTTACTTGGAGCGATAGCCCTGTCACTTTTGCTTCGAACACTGCATACACTGCTACCATTACTCTCTCCGCTACCTCTGGTTATACCTTAACCGGTGTCACTTTAAATCAATTTACAATTTCTGGCGCTTCAGCTACTAACTCTGCTAATGCTGGAGTCATTACTGCTGTCTTTCCGGAGACAGTTCCAAATTCTACACCAATTACTGCCATTGCTGTTATTTCTGGAACTATCCAGGTTGGCTCTGTATTAACTGCTGGAGCTTTAACTCCTGCAGAAGCTACAGCTTCATATCAATGGTACTCATCTTCTACTTCCGGTGGAATATATTCTGTCATTAGTGGTGCTACTTCTAGTACATATACTCTAGTTTCTGATAATGCAGGAAAATATATTAAGGTTACTGCAACTGGTACCGGAAGTTATGATAGTAGTGTTACAAGCACTGTGACAACTGTCGTCACTGCTCCAGTTGCTTCTATCACTGTTACTGGTGCTGGTTCTGCTATTACGGTTGTAAATAGGTCAACTCTTCAAATGTCCGGAGCAGTTCTTCCTTCCTATGCTACAAATCAAGTTCTTTCTTGGTCTATCACAAATGGTACAGGAACAGCTACGATTGATTCATCAACAGGGCTTCTTAGTGCTCTTGGGGCAGGGACAGTTACTGTCAACGCTTCTGCTACTGATGGTTCAGGTATTACAGGAACATTAGTGGTTACAGTTACAGCTGCACCTGGTGGTGGAAGAGGTAGTGCATCTATATCTTTTGCATCAAATATTTCTTCTACTAACACTACGACAACATCTATTATTTCACCATCTTCACCATCTTCACCATCTTCAACAACTTCAATAGTTTCAATAACCCCATCATCTTCTAATTCTTATAACTTCGGCACGACTACTCTCAAGAATGGAAGTAAGGGGGAAGCAGTTAAAGAATTGCAAAGATTCTTGAATGATAAATTAAATCTTGGGTTAGAAATTGATGGTGTATTAGGTTCAAAGACTATTGCTGTCATCAAGAAATGGCAGAAAGAGAATGGTCTTGTCCCTGATGGATTGATTGGTTCTAAGACAAAAGCGTTGATGAATAATAATATTATTACGACATCTCCAACAACTTCAACGTCTTCTAACTCTTACAATTTTGGAACCTCTACTCTCAAGAATGGAAGCAAAGGTGAAACAGTAAAAGAACTTCAACGGTTCTTGAATGATAAATTAAATCTTGGGTTAGAAATTGATGGTGTATTAGGTCCAAAAACTATTTCTGTAATAAAGAAATGGCAAAAAGATAATGGCTTAACTCCTGATGGATTAATTGGCGCTAAGACAAAAGCGTTGATGAATACTTTGGTGCCCTCGGTAGGAATCGAACCTACATCAAGGCCTTAGAAGAGCCTTGTTCTATCCATTGAACTACGGGGGCTGTGTGTCTCTTTATGACTCCGCTCGAACTTACTTTATCAAAAATTCGTGAAAATATCCAGCGTGCCTCGCGCGTGCTACGCACGCCTGTGTGATACACAGTTTCTCCAAAGGAGAAAGCGAGGCACGCAATACCAATGCAAATATGGACGAACAAAAGCAAAGCAAAATGTGCGAGAGGAAAGGTTTTGCTTTTGCTCGGCTAAAGTTTTTGAAATTCGGCGGGATTTGGGTTTCCGCCCCGCAGGAG
>MFWK01000015.1 GCA_001786365.1 Candidatus Nomurabacteria bacterium RIFOXYD2_FULL_35_12
TTGAAGCAGAGACTGATATTCCTTGTTTTATATCCATAGAATATGGTGTTGAATTTATAAAACATACAAAATCTTCAGGTAATTTAGTTCCAAATATTTGAAATACTTTTTTTAAAAAAATTTCTTCTACTTTTGGTGTCCAAATTGATTCAAATTTTTTTATTGTTTCTGTATTAACTGGAAAAATGCCTGTTTTCTTTTTTTCATCAAAAATTAACTCAAAAGCATCTATATCTTCTTTACATTTTTTGTCAATTTTTTCATCATATACGAACCTCATATTGTGATTATATAACAAAAAAGGAGGGGTGGCGAGACTGTGTCTCGCCACCCCTTTGCACTAAATACTTGATGGATGGTTCTAGTTTGAGCAACCACCATCGTCGTCGTCACTGTCGCAGTCGCAGATGCAAGCTTCGGTTTTTGACTTGTAGCCCTTGAGACCATCAACATCAAAAGTTCTCGTTGCTAGCTTTGCGTCCACTAGATTTTTCAATGTAGTGTCCATTGTGTAGTGAGGTGGTGTTTTCTACGGAGCAGGGCTGACACCTTTTATTTCTTTATCTTTAAGGAGAGGGTTTAGAAGATTAATACACTTCCTGCTGGTAACATTTTTCACAGTACACTTTTTCAGGACGATCGGGAGCATAAGATGTTTCGAATTCCACTTCGCACTTCCCTGCGTGGTCGTGAGTAGGTAAATCACACATACATTGTCGACTATAAAAGTGTAAAGAATTGCGTAACATCAAGCGTTCATAGTGCCGACAGTTTGGGCATAGTCGTGGTAATGGAATATTCATTCTTTTGCAAAAATCAACTTCCATATCAATTACGCGAAAAGCTCCCGTGCATTCTTGATTACAATTCCTATTATGAGCGCATTCAATCACTTCATTTAAAATGCTTTTTTCTATATCCTTAATATCATCTGGTATTTTTGTACTTTCTAAAGTAACTTTATAATTTTGTTTTACTATTAGATAGGATACAAAATCCTGTGCTTTAATTTCTTCATCTTTTAATGGGAAAAATTCATAAGCCGCTGTGGCTTGATATGGGAAGGGTGAAAGATTACTTGGAAAGAATTCCCCATATTCCCTCGTACTTTTCATATGCTCAATAATTTTTGGTAATAATTTTTCGTATTCTTCTTTTGAATATTGTTTATTCAAAATACAGTATTGTTTTTTACGAAGTGATATACAACCAAAAATATCAGAAGAACTAGGGCAGAAAAAAGAATAGCTTACATTTTTAACATTATTAGATACTTGTGTACTAAATTTAATATTTGATCCTCCTCTCCCAACAATCAGAGATTCATATATAAGCTCTGCATTATCACCAAAATTTGAGTAATCATAGCAATCTTTAACAGGACCAGTCAGTATATTTTGAACGAATTTACTATTTTCCACGCCCCTAACTCGATAACATTTTTTAGCATTCTTTGATTCATAAATATAATCACCTATTATATTAGTATTACGACGACTGTGTATGTATTTTTGTGGGTATTTCAGCCAGTGCTCATAGGCTTGGAATTTAAGTGTTTGAAATGATTGTTCGGAGCCAAGATTAAACTCGGCTATTTTTTTAAAATATTCTTCCTTAGAATATTCCGTATTAAAAATACAATATGATTTTTTACGGAGTCCTATCGAAGCGATACAACTATTACATCCCACACAATCTTTACATAAAGTTATTTCTTGGCAACTATCGCAATCAACTGAAAAAATTGATTTATAGCAAGTGCCCGTATTCACATTACCGTAACCAAGCTCACATTTATGTGTCATATTACTATCAAGGCAATGTTTTGATGATTGGTCCCAAATAAGATAAGCAGAATCTTCAGTATAAGAAGCTCCTCGAACAAAGTAGCAATTCTTTAAATTATTGGCATTCGTACAATACTGGCAATTGACCATATTAGTTATTGAATGAGCAGGTAGTGGTACAGTGTGCATCAATTCTTTAAACTGATCAAAAAAAGGTTGCATGAAATTATATTCTTTGCCGTAGTCCATTGCGTCCCAAGCATCAGAAAACCAATAATCTCGATCATAAATTTTTACAGGACTCTCCTCAGGGAAAAATGATAAAATTGCTTCACCAGTATGTGCATCTGTTTTACGAAATAAATGCCATTCATTTCGCCAAGTTAATCTTCTTTGTAATCTGCAATCAGGGCAAAAAGTCGGTGGTGGAACCTTTATTTTTTCATAAAAATTAAAATCTTCCACTTCTATCGTGAAATCTTTTTTGCAATTCTTACAATTTTTGGTTTGGAAATTCATATTTTTATTATTTATAATTTAATGCTTTATTTACAGCATCAATCATTACTTCAGTATTTTTATGAACGAGGGTTATATAATCAGCGCGAGAAATAATATTGTCTTTATAGTTTACTTCTATAAGAACGGCCTACAATATGAGTAGATTCAATTGAAGATGCTATTTTCTGAATATCGGTTGGATTTTTTTGAAAATGTTTTTCTTGCATTTCAACTAAGTAATCTATTGGTTTTTTTCCCCCCTTAATTTTATTTAAAAGATCAGTTAATAACTGAGTGATCTCTTTATTGCTATAGAAATGAATTTCTAGATTAACCCGGAGCCAATGAAAAACATCATAAGCTTCTAAATTTGTAGTCATTGTGTGTTCCATGATTTGAACAATAGATGAAATATGTTGCTCTGTGAGATAGGATAAATTTGTAAATCCCCAAAGCTCATAGTAGATAAATTCTGGTTTTAAATTTTTTTGTTGTGCAATTTTTCCTAACTTAATTATTTTTGGCATTTCCTGCTTTGTTACTTTCTCACTATCTACACATATTCTTAGCCAATAAAGAATAGATTCCGGCTTATAGCCTAAATCTATTGAGCCATGTGCTAAGTTAAATAACTCATCGATATAAGGGGTAAGTTTGGGATAAGAACCAGTATAATAAAGTTTTTCTAAGACGTATCCAGGGTAAAGTCTACCCTCAGTAGCAGAGGTTAGCTTAAGAATCTTTTCATGTTTGCTCTTTAGCATAGGAAGGTTTAATAGAGCCTTAATCCAAAAAGATCTCGTGTCATGGGGTAAAATTTGTTTAGTCATATGTTTGTAAGACCTGAAGTCTTGTTAATGATAATGATATAGGGTTATTATATCACCCCCACCCCCGTAAATGTAAAGTATATCATAGGGTGACCCAGAATTCTCGCTTCAAGTGCAATAAATTCTAGAAATACCTTGCAATATACGGTTAAATTAAAAAACATCCTCCGTAGAATAAAATAACTGAAAAGTCCTCATTATTAATGTAGCTGTGGATAGGAAAACAGAAAAGATTAATATACAAAATATGATATAATTACATTATAAGAGATTAAAAATATAGATTATGAAAATAAATAAATTAATTAGTAATATAAAAAAATTAGAAAAAAGGAATAATAACTTCCTGCATTTAACTGCTTATGAAAATCAGCTTTCCAAAACAGCTAATAGTTTTTTATCTAGTAAATTATCCGAAAGATATTTTTTTGGAGCAGGGATAAAAGGGGTGATAGACCGTAATCCCTTTACATGTCTTGGTCTTAAAGATATTCAATTTTTAATAGATGAAGCAAATCTATCAATGAAAAAAATGATTAGTTGTGAAAGTTTTACACAACTTTGTCTTTCTGGAGTTCATGCAATGATGTGTACCATACTTTCTCTATCTAATCCAGGTGATACTGTAATGATTGTAGCCCGTAAAGATGGAGGACATTTTGCCACAAAACATATCTTAAAAAAAACTGGTAGAAAATATGTTTATGCCCCATTTAACTTAAAATCTTTAGATTTTGATAGTAAAATGGTGAGTAATATTTTTAAAGAAAAAAAATGCAAATTATTATATTTAGATATTTCATATTACATCAATCCTATAGATATTAAAGCTTTAAGAAAATCATTGGGGAAAAATGCAATTATTATATATGATGCAAGTCATACAATAGGTTTAATGATGGGGGGTCAGTTCCAGTCGCCTCTTATAGAAGGGGCTGATATCATTTGTGCAAATACACACAAAACTCTTCCGGGTCCACAAAAAGGATTGATAGCTTTTAAAAACAAGAAATTGGCTAAAAAGGTAAACGATGTTATTAGCAAAGGATTAGTTTCTTCTTCTCACACACATCATCTTATTGCATTATCTATATCCATTCTTGAGATGAAAAAATATGGTAAAAAATATGCAAAACAAATTATAAAAAATTCTAATCAATTGGGGATGAATCTAGAAAATTTGGGTTATGAAGTTAGAAAAACACCCAATGGTTCATATTCATTAAATCATCAGGTTCATTTATATATAGATAATTTTAAAAATAGAAAGAAAATATACAGCAATCTTGTTAAAAATAATATATCAACTAATTTTGATGATAGATTAGGTGATAGGTTGTTTATCAGACTTGGTACACAAGAAATTACGAGAAGGGGTATGAAAGAAAAAGACATGAAAGGGATAGCTACTTTTATAGATAAGTCGTTAAGAGGAAAAAATGTTAAAAATGATGTAATTAAATTTAATTCACGATTTAAAAAAATATATTATAGTTTTGATTAATTTTTTAATAATCTTCATTGACCAACCTTCACTATTACATTATCATGATAACGGAAAGTTTAATTAAAAACAATATTTACGCAATCCAAAATATGTTATGATGCCTTTATGCAATGGTTTTTTATAGCTTTAGGGGCGCCATTTTTATGGGCATTGGTAAATGTTGCCGATAATTATCTTGTTTCTAAATTTTCACGAAAAGAGGAAGAAAGAAGTTCTGGCGGGCTAGTTCTTTTTTCTAGCCTTATCGGTATTTTTATTGCTTTTTTAATTTGGATTTTTGTGCCGGATGTATTTAACATACCGACTTTTGATAAGCTTTTACTTTGTGTTTCCGGAGTTTTAACTATCGTTTGGATTATTTTATATTTATTTTCGCTTGAAATAGAAGAAACTTCCGCAGTTGTTCCTTGGTTTCTCTCTGTTCCTGTTTTTGGATACATTTTGGGTTATTTTTTTCTCGGTGAAACGTTGTCTTTTCAACAGCTTGTCGGTTCCGGAATTATTTTTTTTGGGATTCTCTTGATTTCTTTCAATTTTGAACCAGGCAAAAAGAATTTTAAAGGAAAACATATTTTTTATATGATTTTTGCTTGTATTGCCATAGCCATTTCTGGAGTGATTTTTAAATATGTGACTGTCGGTAATAATTTCTGGATTTCATCATTTTGGGAATATTTTGGTCTTGGAATGTCCGGATTACTTATTTTTCTTTTTATTCCGCATTACAGGGAATCGTTTATGCATATGAATAGGACAGGAGGAAATACAATTTTGATTGTTAACATTGTAAGTGAATTGATGTCAATTATTGGTAATTTGTTAACTAATTTTGCTTTACTTTTGGCACCAGTAACGATGGTTTACCTCGTTGGTAGTTTTCAGCCAGCAATTGTGCTTTTTTTGACTCTTTTTGCTACAAAATTCTTTCCGAACATCGCAAAAGAAAATCTGACAAGGCAAGTTTTATTACCAAAAATTATAGCCATTGTAATTATGATTGTCGGAAGCGCTATTCTATTTTTGTAAAAAATATATTAAAAGAACATATTTATATCTAAAAAACTAGATGATTTTTTAGTGTTGACAGCAGTATTTAAAAGTGCGACTATGTTTTTAGTGTAGACCAGAGATTAAGGAGGTAATTACTCCTACTGGAATACTAAACAATAGTTCCTTGAAAAATAGGAATCAAATAAAGGATTATATGGCTTTACGTTTTCTTACTGTGATTCAAGACTTTCTTGACCCTGCAACCCTACCTGTTGAAATTGTTGAGCGCAAAGGAGTTGGGCATCCTGATTCGCTTGCTGATGCGTTGGCAAATGAGGTATCCGTTGTTTTTTCAAGATATTGTCTTGCCCGTTTTGGCTTTGTGCTCCATCATAATGTGGATAAATTGTATATTGGAGCTGGAAACTTTCGCACTGATTTCGGTTCGTGCGAACGCTTACAGCCAATACAAGTACTCACTAACGGACGTATCTCAAGTAGATTTGGTGATGAGAAGATTGATATTGTCTCCTTGCAAAAGGAAGCAATCGAGCAATATCTATTTCGAGTGCTTCCGTCGTTAGGTAAGGAGGATATTGTGGTCGTACCTAATGCGACGCAATTTCATAGAAATGAGCACCGATTTACTCCGCGAAATCAGAGCGATGTTCCTGATGCTTTATCTCCGAGAGCAAACGATACATCCCTTTGTGTTTCTCACTGGCCACCAACCATTACTGAGTCGCTGGCCTATCGATTCGAGCGGTATTTTTGGAACGCAGAAGAAGGGTTTGCTGTGCCGCGTTTTGCAAACATTGGACAGGACATAAAGGTCTTTGTGCTTCGCGAGGGAAAGCACATCGAAGTGCTACTCTCTGTCCCGACACTCTGCAGACATACTAAATCGTTCAAGCAGTATCTCGAATTGATACGGCATCATGAGTTTCAACTCACGCTGTTGGGCAAGGAGATGGTGTCTTGTCATGGTCTTTCCATTTCAGTTCGTGTTAATCCGCAAAAGAACCCCTATATGCTTGGCATCGGGAGTTGTGTTGAATGTGGAGAAGAAGGACTGGTGGGACGAGGAAATACTATCCTTGGTATTATTGCGTCAGAGCGGACACATACTCAGGAGTCGTGGGCTGGAAAAAATCCAGTGTATCATACGGGGCGGGTGCTCGGGTATCTTACCTTTAAGCTCGCTCGGGCAATCAGTACACAACTTCAGGTTAAATGTTCTGTCTCTGCACTGACGCGATGTGGGGGCTCATTGATTCCGCCTCGATTCCTTTCCGTGTCAGTAAGTGATGCGGTGGATAGAAATACTCTTGAGTCAATCGTTGAATCAGAGTTTTTAGTGGCGAACTATGTTGAAGAGATCCTTGCATTTCGACCGTGGCTTACAGAGTTATGACCAACCATCAAGTATGTTTTGAACAATTGGGGCGTGCGATAGTTGCACGCCCCAATTTTTTTTACATTTTCGTGTAATGTGACGTCTGTTATCTTACGTGTTTTTGTATTAGTTTAAGAAGAGCTGTATGCAATAAACCGTTTGTAACAAGGTGTCCTTTAATGGGGCGGTCATAACGTTGTTCGTTGCCAAAGATATTAGTTACTTTTCCACCTGCTTCTTCGACGAGCACCTTTAGAGCAGCGGTATCATTCGGTTGATTGCCGGGAAAAATTGTACCAACAAATTCTCCAGCGGCGGTAAGAGCACCCATGTATGCGATTGAAATGTTACTTATTCTCACACCCTCATTTTTTAAAACTACCGCCAGCCGAGAAAAATCAAACGGTGCGTTATTCCAGTGTACAACACTAAGTAAAGAATGTTTTAATGTATCTCTCGGAGAAACAGAGATTTTTTTTTCATTCATAAATGCTCCTTTGCCTTTCTCCGCAAAAAACATTCGATCCATAAATGGGTCATACACGACACCTAGAATACTCTCGCCTTTATAAACAAGAGCAAGTGAAAATGCACATACCGGAATTCCATGGGAAAATGGAATAGTTCCATCTAGTGGGTCGCAAACCCATACATAGTCGCTTTTTTCCGAAAAATCATTGCCTTCTTCAGAAAGAATACTATGATTGGGAAATGTTTGCTTAACAGAATCTATAACCAGTTGATTGATGATAAGATCAGTCTTAGTAAGTGGCGTATTGTTGGCTTTCCATTTTTTCTTCATTCCCAGTTTGAAATCATTTCTGATGATTTTTCCCGCTTGTTTTGCGAGATCAATTGCAAATCTCTTATAGTTTTTCATATTCTTATTATAACATCACATAATTATTAATATACATTGTAGCAAGATGTAATTTTCGGTAGAAAAAAACAGCCGGCTTTTGCAAGCCGACTGTTGAAACTTTTTTGTCATCTCTTTTTAGGAAAGACGCGAAAGTATTTTGAGACATTTCATGGTGCGCACAATACTTTGTTTACGAAGCCATGAACGGCTCGGATCAAGACATTGATTGCATTGGCATGCGGCGTAACCAGCCCACACGACTGTTTCTGACAAACAAGACAGGAAAGGAGTTATTTGTTTTTTCTGCAACAATTTTTCAATTTCTCGTCTAACGCACTGTTTGGCAGAGAGCCGAAAATTCGGTTGTTTCCTTCGAATCTCCAACTCAATCCTATCAAGTCCCACAAGAAACGCCGCAAAATCAATTGCCGGAGATGCGAGTCTCGCCCCTTTTCGTCTACCGGGGGTACTCACCACATGAAGACGCGGATCAATGAAAAACACATCTTCGCCATCCGTAATTATGTTGAGGAGTCCAAGATCGCGATGTGCCAAGCAGACAGTTATTTCTTTCACCTCCTTCATTTTAATACAAAGAGAAGACAAGTCCCATGGTATTTCAGCACGCCGTAAACTTTCAGCAAGTCCGCGGACAAGCTCTCGAATAAAAGCGGATAACTCCATTCTCTTTTGTGTCGCTTTGATGGGACGGTTGAGGATAGCTAGTTTTGCAAGAACCTTCATCGTAAGACTCAAAACAAGCTTCTGATGAATTCTTATTTCTCGACTCTTCCAACCGTGTCTCTTTGCAAGCCCATTGATTTTCAGAATAGCTTCCTCAAGAGTTGAACCGGAAATTGGTTCAACCGCTAAGATTGCACGTGTCGGTGATGCACTACCGAACGCAACACGGGGAAACAAAAGGCGCTTTTCTTCTTTCGTAAGAAAGTGAGCGAAGCACGCATAGGCTTCGTATTCTCTTTTGAGAACATACGGTGTTCCTATTTTCAGCACAGTTTCTAAACGAATGATTCGTTCTCGACCTTCTCGTCCGACCAGCTCTTGCCGTATTGCTACCTGAAGTTTTTTCAACCCTATTTTTTCTAACAGATTCAGCACATCATTCATATTGTCCTCCTCTCATGTTTTCAAAGAACCTTATTGTTTGTCGGATTCGTTCCGATTATTGTGACTTGTTTCGTAAAGGTTTGTCAAAAAGCTGAGTATCTAAATCGAGTGTACCCCCTTGTCGCTGGAAGTCAAGAAGTTATTATTTCTCCGATATCTGTGCTAAAATAGTTCTATGCCTGAAGAAGATAAAAAAAGTGATTTGTTTTTATGATATATATGTTATAATATTTAGATGCCCGAGGTAGACAGACAAAAGCAGGTAAAGACTATACAATTTGGCGAACATATAACAATTGACGGTTACGGAGGTGATTTTGATTTATTAAATAGTAAAGAAATGGTTTCTTCTTTGTTGTCAGATTTAACTGAAAAACTTGGTATGAAAATGCTTTCAAAACCAATGGTGGTTTCAGC
>MFWK01000016.1:0-23048 GCA_001786365.1 Candidatus Nomurabacteria bacterium RIFOXYD2_FULL_35_12
GATTGCGACATATCCAGTACCTTTTGCAGTAATGGATATAATTCCTTCTAATTTATTTAAATGGTTATTTTTTTGGGCTTTCATTTTGTTAAATATAACACAAATATCCGCATATTGCTTTTAAAATTTTTTATGTTAAGCTAAGACCATGTTAAAAATAAGATTGCAAAGAATAGGCAGAAAGAACGACCCATCTTTTCGGGTAGTTTTGACCGATTCAAAAAATAGCACCAAGAGCGGAAGATTTTTGGAATTACTCGGAACTTATAATCCAAAAGCGATAGACAAGAAAACTAGAGCAAATTTTATCACTGATAGAATAAAGTATTGGATGTCTCAAGGAGCAAAATGTTCTGATACGATGCATAACTTTTTAGTGAATGATAAAGTCATCGAAGGTAAGAAGATAAATGTTTTACCAAAAAAGAAACCAACGCAAAAACGCAAGGAATTAAAAGCAAAGAAGTAAGAAAAAAGAGTTGACCCCTCTGCTCGCGAGCAGAGGGGTTGAAAGCTAAAAAATAGTTTTGTATAATGATACGGTAAGCAGTTACGTCGGAATACTGCACGATTATAAAAGATTAATAATGTAAAATATTATGGAAGAAGCAGACAAGGTGTTTTTGGAGTATGTAGTAAAAGCTCTCGTAGATAATCCGAACGATATAAAAATCGATCGTACTGTCGATGAGATGGGCGTGCTTATCAGTCTAACTGTAAATCCTGCCGATATGGGCAAGATTATCGGAAGAATGGGAAATACAGCAAAAGCTATTCGTACTTTACTCCGAATTATCGGTATGAAAAACAATGCTCGCGTAAATTTGAAAATTAACGAGCCGGAAGGAAGCACAAGACCAGAGAGAGTGGAAAGACCACAGAGCGCTCCTACGACATTGAAGACCGTAGATCAAGCAATGGAAGATTTGAAAGGAATATAAATAAAACATACTAAAAAACACCCCAAAAGGGGTGTTTTTTAGTATGCTGTCTATTGCATATTTTTAATGTTATTATTTATTAGGAAAGGAGACCGTACTATGATAATTAGCACAAGTTATAATGTGACTTCGAGTAGTTTTGTTGTTTGCATTTTTGGTATCAGAGATGCGGGCTTCAGAAAAGAATTACTTGAAAAGCTTGCGCGTAATCTCAAGAAGGAGAATGCTCTTGATTGGGAAGAACTTGCAAGCATAAAGTATCAATTGACTGAAGACGAGGACAAGATGCTCTGGGTCCTGGATTGGAGCCTCTATGTCCAGAATGGATTGAGGGGCAAATCTTCTGTTCGTGAAGAGTTTAGTGATGCGCGTGGTTACCATATAGTCATCGAGTTCAAAGAGTCGAAGATGGAACGTCTGCGCACATGGGCGAGAAGGAAGTTGGGAAGGTGATTTTGAGCGGAGGTCCATCTCACGGGCCTCCGCTCTGGAGAAAATCGTGAGAAAAAACTCCACTGGAAAACCCAGTGGTTTTCTATTTATATAGAGAGTATGCTATAAATAATTTATGCGTTTTCATATTATTACAATTTTTCCGGAGATGTTTGACTCTTATTTAAAAGAGTCTATTTTAGGGCGGGCGATAGAAAACAAGCTTGTCTCTGTTAAATTCTATAATCCGATGAGTTTTTGCAAGCCAAAAGAGCGAGTGGATGGCAGGCCTTATGGTGGAGGTCCAGGAATGGTTTTGAGGCCAGAGTTGTTTTTGAAAGCATTTCAAATCGCCTCATCGGCGATCCGCCGTAGAGGCGGAAAGAAAACGAAAATTATTTTATTTTCTACTTCCGGAAAAAAGTTTGATACATCTTATGCAAAAATATCTGCAAAAAAATACACGGATGTTATTTTAATTTCTGGACGTTATGAGGGCATAGATGCGCGAGTTCAGAAAATTTTGAAAGCAGAAGAGATTTCAATAGGGGATTATGTGTTGACCGGAGGCGAACTTCCGGCAATGGTTTTGATAGATTCTATTTCCAGGCAAATTCCGGGAGTTTTGGGTAGATATGAATCATTGGAAGAAGAAAGAGTCTCTAGTAGTGAAGTCTACACTCGCCCGGAAGTTTTAAAATATAAAAATAAAAACTATCGCGTTCCGAAAGTTTTACTTTCTGGAAATCATAAGCTTATAGATGAATGGAAAAAGAAAGAACTATAATCTAAAATAAATTTTTAAAACATTCCGTACCTTATTCATAGTTTGAATATCTAATTCTCCAATTTGTCCAAGAACTACAGCTTTATCTAGGGTGGCGATTTTTGTTACTTTAATGACTGATTTTAATTTTAATCCTGTTTTTTTAAAATTCTTATCTTTTGAATCAATTAAAATATCAAATTTATGAATTTTATTTTGCAAATTATAAGCAACAATTGAAGAAATAAAACAAACGGTGATATCATCACCTTCGTTTTGTACTCCAAGTACTAGTGCTGGACGAACTTTATTATCGGAAAGATCTGTAAATGGAAATGGTGTCAGAATTATGTGTCCGATTTTATGCATATTTACGCTTGATATCTTTTGTGGAATAAATTTCAGGTTCGTTTGTTAGAAAATCAAAGCTTTTTGAGTACGCGTTGATATTTGTTATTTCGGAGAATTTTCCATTCCAAAAAGTCGGGAAGGGGATAAGCACTACTTCTGGAATATTCCTACGTCCAATAACGATAGATTTACGACTGGTAGATACAATATTTACTAGATCGCTCATTTTCTCTCGAGCTTCTGTTGTGGACAATGTTTTTATATTCATAGCCATATTGTACAAAATGTACAAATTAAAAGCAAATCCATACTCGGGGATAAGTTATCGCGTTCCAAAAGTTCTTCTTTCCGGAAATCATAAGCTTATTGATGAGTGGAAGGGTACGGTTGACAAAAATGGCGGAATAGAGTAGTCTATCTGAGATTCATTGATTGAGTATCGGATGGAATCCTGTGTCAGATAAGTGTTTAATTATAAGGGTTTTAACTTAATCATATCTAAATATCTCTATAAGAAGCTAAAAGAAAGCATTTTTCGTCTGTTTTCTTTTTGCATTTTGTAGTTTTATTTGGAAAAAATAAATATGCATACGATAAGTAAGCATCCGAAGAAATATTTCTCAAGGTACAAGAAACCCTTGGTAAAATTTCCAAATTTAATCGAAGCTCAGGTAAAAAGTTTTAAGTGGTTGATAGAACAAGGAATTGGAGAAGTGTTCAAGGAATTTTCTCCAATCGTAGACTATTCCGGTAAAAAGTTTCAGTTGGAATTCACTTCTTTCTCTTTAGGTGAATCAAAAACTGATGAAAATAATTCTAAAATAAATAAGCTCTCTTACCAAGGGCTTTTGAAAGCGCGAGTAAAGTTGACGAACAAAATTTTAGGAACAGTAAAGGAACAAGAAATATTTATGTCGGAGCTTCCTTTGATGACTAATCATGGAACTTTTATTATCAATGGAGTAGAACGCGTAATCGTGCCACAGCTCGCCAGAAGTTTTGGAGTTTTCTTTACAGAATCTGAAAGTAAAGGTAATAGATATTTCGGCGCTAAAATTATTCCGGCTCGCGGAGTTTGGATTGAAATAGAATCCGAATCAGACGGAGCAATATACATAAGAATAGATAAAAAGAGAAAATTCCCTGCGACAGCACTACTCCGAGCGATGGGTTACGGCACTAATGAGGCTATTTTAAAGGCTTTTTCCGCAAATCCTATTTTTGAGAAAACTATAAAAGAATGTTTAGAAAAAGACGGAGTAAAAAGTCTAAATGATTCTTATATTGAGATTTACAAGCGTCTTCGAGACGGTGATATGGCTACAGCTGATAACGCAAAAGAATTTATTGATTCTTTATTTACTCCTGAACGATACGACCTTTCTCCAGTTGGACGTTTTAGATTCAATCAACGTTTCGGAAAGGGAATGGATGATGCATCTTTGGCTCGTCGTACTATTTCCAAAGAAGACTTGGCGACAGTGATTATAAATATAATAACTTTGAATAATGACCCTGAATCAAAGAGCGATGATATAGACCACCTAGGTCAGAGACGAGTTAGGTTTGTCGGAGAAATACTCCAACAGAAAGTTCGCACCGGTATGATGCAAATCAAGAGAAACATTCAAGACAGAATGTCTATTATTGATGTTGATACAGCTATGCCTATAGCTATCATCAACCAACGCCCACTTCAAGCTCGTATAAAAGAATTTTTCACGACAAACCAGCTTTCTCAATTCATGTCGCAAGAAAACGTCCTTTATGAAATAGAACATTTACGAACACTTTCTGCTCTTGGTCCCGGTGGGCTCACTCGTGAGCGCGCAGGACTAGAAGTTCGTGACGTGCACCCTTCTCACTACGGAAGAGTTTGTCCTATTCATACTCCTGAAGGTCCAAACATCGGACTTATTTTACACCTCTCTACTTATGCAAAAATAAATGATTTCGGAATTATTGAAACTCCATATATCAAAGTTAAAAATGGAAAATTAACTGATGAAGTTGTTTACTTGAACGCACTAGAGGAAGAAAAATACAACATTGCGCATGCCGGAATTCCTTATGATGAAAATGGAAATATTACAGAAGAAAAGGTAGAAGCCAGAATCAAGACAGAGCCGGGTTCGATTTCCAGAGAGGAAGTTAACTTTATTGATGTCTCTCCAAACCAAGCTTTCTCTATTGCGACTTCTATGATTCCATTCTTGGAACATAACAATGCAAACCGCGCACTCATGGGTAGCAATATGCAGAAACAAGCTGTGCCTTGCGTTCTTCCTGAAGCTCCATTAGTTGCTACCGGTATTGAAGAATTAGCAGCTAGAGATGGGGGGCGATTGATTATAGCTGAAGCTGATGGAGTCGTCTCTTATTTGGATGCAAAAAAGATAACTGTAAAAGGAAAAAGCGAAAAAACTTATAATCTCGTAAACTTTATGAGGAATAACAACTTTGCCGTGTTCCATCAGCGACCACTCGTAAATGTTGGAGATAAAATAAAGAAAGGAGATGTCTTGGCAGATACTAGTAGCACAGTGGGTGGACAAATTTCTTTGGGTCAGAATATTTTTGTGGCCTTTTTGTCTTGGTCAGGATCAACTTATGAAGACGCGATTATAGTTTCTGAGCGTTTGGTAAAAAAGAGTAAATTTACATCAGTTTATGTCGAAGAATTTACTTGTGTCGTTCGTGATACAAAACTCGGACCCGAAATCACAACTCGTGATATACCAAATGTCGGAGAACTTAAATTAAAAGATTTGGATGAAGACGGTATTGTTCGCATAGGAGCAGAAGTTAGAGAAAACGATATTTTAGTTGGTAAAATTACTCCAAAAGGTGAGACAGAACTAACTCCCGAAGAGCGATTATTGCGTTCTATATTTGCGGAAAAAGCACGAGATGTAAAAGACACATCATTACGTGTAGAACACGGCAAACGTGGACGTATCATTGGTGTAAAGATTTTCTCACGAGATCTCGGTCACACTCTCGAAGCTGGAATTATAAAGAAAATTGTTATTGAAGTTGCTCAAATTAGAAATATTTCAGTTGGAGACAAACTTTCAGGTCGACACGGAAACAAAGGAGTTATTTCTACCATTTTACCAGAAGAAGATATGCCTTATATGGCAGACGGTACACCAGTTGATATCATACTTTCTCCACTCGGTGTTCCTTCTCGTATGAACTTGGGACAAATATTGGAAATGCATTTGGGTATGGCAGCAAACAGTTTGAATTATCAAGCTATCGTTCCACCATTCTTGGGCGCAAAGCATGAAGAAATTAGTGATGAATTAGAAAAAGCTGGATTGCCAAGAAATGGAAAATTGAAACTTTTTGATGGACGAACTGGAGAAGCTTTTGATCAAGACGTGGCTGTGGGATATATGTATATGCTCAAACTTCACCACATGGTGGAAGACAAGATTCATATGCGTTCAATCGGGCCTTACTCACTCATCACTCAGCAACCTTTAGGCGGTAAAGCTCAAGGTGGAGGACAAAGATTCGGAGAAATGGAAGTCTGGGCACTCGAAGGTTATGGCGCAGCTTATACACTCCGTGAAATGCTTACTATCAAGTCGGATGACATTTTGGGCCGATCAGCGACTTTTGATTCTATTATCAAAAACGAGAATATTCGACCACCAAATTCTCCAGCATCATTCAACGTGCTCTTAAATTATTTGCGAGGGCTTGCATTAGATGTGAATTTAAAGAAAAATGACGAATAAAATAAATATAAAAAACATATGAAAACTTTAAACACAACTGAATTTGATAGCATAGCACTTAGACTCGCTTCACCAGAGCAGATCAAAGAATGGTCTTTTGGAGAAGTTACTAAACCTGAAACGATAAATTATCGTACAGGCAGGAGTGAGCGTGGAGGTTTGTTTGATGAAAAAATATTCGGACCAGAAAAAGATTATGAATGTTATTGTGGAAAATATCGTCGAATTCGTTATAAAGATATTATTTGTGAGAAATGTGGAGTGGAAGTAACTCGTTCTATCGTTCGTCGTGAACGCATGGGGCATATAGAGCTTTCTACCCCAGTATCACATATTTGGTTCTTGCGTGGAGTGCCTTCTCGAATGAGTATCTTGCTCAATATTTCTGTTTCTGATTTGGAAAAGGTAATTTATTTTGCTGGATACATTATTACGAAAGTTCATGAAGAAGAAAGGGATGCTATCATCACAGGTTTAGACAAAGAATACAAAGCTAAATTGAAAAATTCAGCTGATGATGAGACTCGAGAAAAGTTAAAAAACTTGCTTTCTGTTACGAAAAAAGAAATCGGAGAAATTTATGAAGGAAAAGTTTTAAATGAAATTTCTTTCCATCATTACTCTCTAAAATATGGAACTTGTTTTGAAGCAAATATCGGTGCTGAAGCTATTTACTCTATTTTCAAAAACTTGGATTTAAACAAGTTGAAGGTTCTTACGGAAAAAATGATTGAGAAGTCAAGTGTCGCCGAAAAAGAGAAATTACAAAAGAGGCTTTCACTTATTAGAGCTATGACTTATGCCGGAATTCGTCCTGAATGGATGTTTTTGACAGTTATTCCGGTTATTCCACCAGTTTTGCGTCCGATGGTTGCTCTAGATGGAGGCAGACATGCTACTTCAGATTTGAATGATCTTTATCGCCGAGTTATAAATAGAAATAATCGTTTGAAGAAATTAAAGGAAATAAATGCTCCAGATGTAATCTTAAGAAATGAAAAAAGAATTATTCAGGAAGCAGTGGATGCGCTTATCGATAACTCTATTGCAAAACAAAATGATTCTGCAGCAATGAGTCAGTCTCAAAAGCGTCCTTTGAAATCCCTTTCAGACAATTTGAAGTCAAAGCAAGGTCTCTTCCGACAAAACTTGCTCGGAAAACGAGTAGACTATTCTGGACGTTCTGTTATCGTTGTCGGTCCTGAACTTAAACTCAATCAATGTGGTTTACCAAAACATATGGCGCTGGAACTTTTCAGACCATTCGTGATTTCAAAGATTTTACAGGCAGAATTGGCATTTAACATTCGTGGAGCAAATAAGCTCATCGAAGAACGTGGGGCAGAAGTCTGGGCAATGCTCGAAGAAGTTATCGCTGGAAAATACGTTCTCTTGAACCGTGCGCCTACTCTTCACCGTCTAGGTATTCAAGCTTTTAATCCTATTTTGATTGAAGGAAATGCTATTCAAGTTCATCCTCTCGTTTGTCAGGCTTTCAACGCAGACTTCGATGGAGACCAGATGGCTGTCTATGTTCCTCTTTTGGAGGAAGCGCAATCTGAAGCGAGAGAATTGATGGCATCAAATAAAAACTTATTGAAACCACAAAATGGTGATCCGATTGTGCACCCTCGTATGGATATGGTGCTCGGAAGTTATTGGATGACGAAATCAATGGATGGCGAAAAGGGTGAAGGAAAATATTTTTCTAGACCAAACATTGCTATTCTCGCTTATGAATATGGAATTGTAGGTCTTCGCGCAAAAATAAAAGTTTTAGGTTCAGATAGACCAAAATATAAAAAATATAATGAACAAATATTTGAAACTACTGTTGGAAGACTTCTCTTTAATAGTATTTTGCCGGATGATTTCTCTTATGTGAATGATGAAATGACTCAAGACAGGCTTTCAGCTCTCTTGGATGAACTTATTATGCATTCTGGCATAGATAATACTCCTCCTATCTTGGACAAGATAAAAGCTTTCGGTTTCAAGTATTCAACGGTTTCCGGTACTACTTGGGGATTGGATAATGTTTCCGTATCACCAGAAAAACCAAAAATCATAGAAAGAGGTAGAAAACTCAAAGAAGAAATTATTTCACAATGGAATGATGGTCTTTTGTCTGAGGAAGAAAAGTATCAGAAGATTATTGAAATTTGGACACATATAAAGAAAGATTTGGAAAAAGTTTTGCCAAAAACTTTGGACAAAAAGAGCTCTACTTACGATTTGTTTACTTCTAAAGCTCGTGGAACCATGTCATCTCTCATGCAGATGACGGGAATGATCGGACTTATTCAAAACAACCAAGGTAAGACTTTGGAATTCCCAATTATTCCTTGTTATCAAGAAGGTCTTTCTCCGATTGAATATTTCGTTATCACCCACGGTGCTCGTAAAGGTGCTTCCGATACTGCACTTAATACCGCAAAAGCCGGATATTTGACTCGAAGATTAGTGGATGTCGCGCAAGATGTCGTCATCACTGAAGTGGATTGTGGTACAAAAGAAGGAAGAATGATTACCAGAGAAAATATTTCCGGAATGGAAATTCCACTTTCAAAAAATATTCGTGGACGAGTATTAGCTACTGATCTAAAAGACAAAGACGGCAAAGTAGTTTACAAGAGGGGATTTTTAGTCACCAAAGAAGAAGCTTACAATATTGAAGGCGCAGGCTTTACCGAAGTATTCGTCCGTTCTCCGCTTGCTTGTCGTACTGTTCATGGTCTTTGTGTAAATTGTTACGGACTTGATTTGGGACGCAATCATCTAGTAGAGCTCGGTGAAGCTGTGGGTATTATTGCGGCTCAAGCTATCGGAGAGCCGGGTACTCAGCTTACACTTCGTACATTCCACGCCGGAGGTGTGGCTGGTACGGACATCACGACTGGTTTGCCACGCGTTGAAGAAATCTTTGAAAGAAGAATTCCAAAAAATCCAGCTGTCATTTCTGAAACAGATGGAGAAGTTATTTCTATTACAGCAAAAGAAGGAAAAGAAAAAGTTATAAAAGTTTTGTCTGACATAAAAGATAATTCTATTGATAATAAGAAAAATGAAATAGAGTATCTAGTAGCTTTCTATCGAACACCAACAGTGAAAGTGGGCGATAAGGTTAAGAAAGGAGATTTGTTGACTGATGGATCAGCAGATATAGCTTCTATGTTTAAATTTGGTAATAAAGAATTAGTTGAAAAATACATTATTCGCGAAATAAACAAGGTTTATGAACTTCAGAGCGCTTCAATTTCCAGAAAACATACAGAAATAATCATTCGTCAGATGTTCTCTCGCAGAAAGATAAAAGATGCAGGTGATACAAATTTCTCTATCGGAGATATTGTTGAAAACACAGCATTTATTGAAGAAAATGCCAGAATTGAAGAATTACATGGAAAAGATGCTGAAAATAAACAAGCGAAAGCAGAAATTGTAGTGCTCGGAATTACCGAAGTATCTCTACGAACCAAGAGCTGGCTTTCAGCTGCATCATTCCAGAACACAAATCGCGTTCTCATTGAAAACGCTATCAAAGGTGGAGTTGATTCTCTAAGAGGTCTAAAAGAAAATGTTATAATTGGTAGACTAATACCAGCTGGAACAGGATTCAAAAAGAAAGCTGAAACTGTGGAGGAGAAATAACTTCTGTTTGCATATATTGACATTATCAATCAAAAGTATATACTTTAGATATTATCATAATAATATAAAATATCATGCAAACAATGTTAAGTATAAAAATAGACAAGAGTTTGAAAGAAAAAGCTCATAAAGTGGCTCACGCACTTGGGGTATCTTTGAATGCAGTCATTAATCAAAATATTAAGGAGTTTATTGATGCACGACAGGTGACTTTTACTGATGAGCCTATTCTTAATAAAAAAACTCAGAAACTTCTTGCAAAATTATCTAAGGATGCGCGTGAAGGAAAAAATATGGTTGGGCCTTTTTATACTGCTGAAGATATGATTAAGAGTCTTAATTCTTAGTGTGAATCATATATGCGAATTGATTATCATAAACGTTTTCTTAAGCAATACGAAAAACTATCTTCCAAAATTAAATTAAAATTTGGTGAACGTTTAAAAATATTTATTACAGATCCACTATCGCAAGAACTCTATAATCATCCACTTCATGGCGAATATCTCGGGTATAGAAGCATAAATATCACAGGAGACTTGAGAGCAGTATATGAGGTTCAAGAAGGGGTAATTAAATTTTTATTCATTGATACGCACAGCAATCTTTATAAATAAAAATAACATGTCCTCATCTGTTGATCAAATAAAATCAAGAATAGACATCCTCACGCTAGTTTCATCTTATATGAAACTGGATCGTGCGGGGGCGAGTTGGAAAGGAAGGTGCCCGTTTCACAATGAAAAGACACCGAGCTTTTTTGTCTCGCCGGATAGAGGAAGTTATTATTGTTTTGGTTGCGGAGCATCGGGAGATATTTTTTCTTTCGTAGAAGAATTTGAAGGACTTGATTTCAAGGGAGCGCTGAAACTTTTAGCAGATAGAGCCGGAGTGGTCCTCGAAGTTTATACTTCGGAAATGAAAGAAAAAGAAAGCGAAAAAGAAAAATTATATAGAGTGATGGAAGAAGCAACAAAGTTTTTTGAAGATAATTTTCCGCCCAAGGCGGATCAGCCTCAGGCTGAAAAGGGAAAAAAAGATGCGTGGGAATACTTGAAGGCTAGAGGACTCACTGAAAAGACAATTAAAGATTTTAGAATTGGTTGGGCTATTTTGGATTGGCGTAAACTTTATGATCACTTGAAAATGAAGGGTTTTGCTGATAATGAGATAGAACACGCCGGATTGGCTAAAAGACCTGATAAAGAGGCTGGGAAGCCCGATAAAGCGATGTATGATCGTTTCCGGGGCCGTGTCATGTTTCCCATCTCTGATTCAAGCGGACGCATTATTGCGTTTTCAGGAAGGCTATTGGAATCGGTCCCGACGCCAGAAGGGGTCGGGAGGCCGACCGAAAGCGTCGGCCCAAAATATTTAAATAGTCCGGAAACTCCGATTTTTAACAAATCCTCTGTGCTTTTTGGTATAGATAAAGCGAAAGAATCGATTCGCAAGAATAATTTTTCCATTCTGGTTGAGGGCCAGATGGATTTGGTTTTGTCTCATCAAGCGGGTTTTAAAAATACTGTTGCGTCTTCTGGAACAGCGATGAATGATAAAGTATTTTCAAAAGAAAATATTATAAATAATTTAGGGCTTATTTGCAGATTATCAAAAAATATTGTTTTGGCTTACGATGCGGACAAAGCTGGGATTAATGCTTCAAATCGTTTTGCAAAAATAGCATTATCTTTAGGGATGGATGTAAAGGTGGCAAGTATGAAAGACGGTGTTGATCCGGCAGACGTAATTTCTAAAGAAGGAAAAGATGTTTGGCGAGAAGCTATAAGAAATTCAAAACATTTTATTCCCTCAATGCTTGAGAGAATAATAAAAGATGCAAAAGGTGATGGAAGAAAGGTGGGTATCGGAATCAAAGAGCGACTCTTGCCTTTTGTAAATAATTTAGAAAGTTCTATAGAAAAATCACATTTTATTACGTTTATTAGCAATACTTCCGGCATAGCCGAAAAGGCTTTGATGGAAGATTTGAAAAAAGTTGAATCTGAGTTAAAATCTGAGACAGAAGAGACGGAAATTGCAAAAGAAAATGTTGAAAAGAAAATGCGAAAAGACCCTATTGAGCGCAGGCTTCTCGGTATAGCTTTTTGGCAGGAGGGTGTAAAAGATAAAATAATAGAGCCGGAATTGATTTTTAAGAAATTAAATAAAGTAAAAGAAATATACAAAGACATAAAAGAAGATTTGATTTACGAAGCAGAAGCATTTTATTCAGATAGTGAGAATTTAAAGAAAGATGTCGATGAAATGTTGCTCTCTATAGAAGAAGAATATTTAAACGAAGAATTGGTGAAAATGATGATGGAGATTAAAACTTTAAAAGATGGAAAACAAGAAACAGAAATTTTAAAAAAGATAAGTGAGATAAATAAAAGAAAAGAAGAAATTAAAAATAATAAAAATAGAAGAAATATATGAAGAAAAAAAATAAAAAATTAAGTAAAAAAGCAAATAAGAATAAAAGAGATAAAATAAAAAAAGCAAAGAGGACTAAAATAAAAAAAGTAGCAAAAAAAGCTATAAAAAAAGGCGTAAAATTGACAGCTTCAGAAAGAAAAGAGCAGAATTTAGCTAATATTTCCAATGAACTTATAGAAAAAGGACGCAAGAGAGGGTTTATCACTTATGATGAAATTTTAAAGACTTTTCCGGATATTGAGAACAATATATTTTTCTTGGATGAGCTTTATGAGAAATTTGCAGTTGCTGGGATTGATGTATTGGAAGGAGGAAATTTACTAAATTTAAATGTGGATTTGACGGATAAAGATTTAAACAAGTCCACGATGCATGACTCTATTCAAATGTATTTGAAAGAAATAGGTCAGTATCCACTTATTCATGCGAGTGATGAAAAGGATTTAGCAAAACGTATTGAACACGGAGACCTCGAGGCAAAGAATTTACTTGCTCGAGCAAACTTACGCCTAGTCGTCTCAATAGCAAAAAAATATGTGGGAAGGTCTGCAAACCTTACACTTCTAGACTTGATTCAAGAGGGGAACTTGGGTTTATTTAAAGCCGTTGAAAAATTTGATTGGACAAAAGGATATAAATTTTCTACTTATGCTACTTGGTGGATTCGTCAGTCTATCACTCGTGCTTTGGCTGACCAATCTCGTACTATTCGCATACCCGTTCACATGGTGGAGACAATTTCTAAATACAAACAAACACATCGCCGACTTTCTCAAGACTTAGGCCGAGAACCATTAGCAGAAGAAATAGCTACAGAAATGGGTATTCCCGTAGAAAAAATCCATGTGATAGAAAATATCAGCCAAGAGACAGTTTCCTTGGAACAGCCGGTGGGAGATGATGATGATAAATCAACCTTGGAAAACTTTATTCCAGATGACAAGATCTTACGTCCAGACCAAGAATCTTCCCGTCGAATTCTTTCTGACCAAATTCGTGAAGTTTTAGGAGAACTTAATCCAAAAGAACGCAAGATATTGGAGATGCGTTATGGTTTGCTCGATGGTATTCAACACACCTTAGAGCGAGTGGGGGAAGAGTTTGGCGTGACTCGTGAGCGTATTCGTCAGATTGAAGCAAAAGTGCATGAAAAACTCCGCCAGCATGAAAAAATCTCAAGACTTAAGAATTATTTCGACTAAAAAATCATGATGCAAATGGAAAAAATTGGATTACCTGCAGAGAATTTTGAGAATATAACTTTTGAGGTTGAAAATGCCATAGCTTCAATTACTGTTAATCATGACAATATGACTGTGTGGATTAATAACATAAAATCTTTTTAAAAAGGAGAAGGACATGGTTCTAAGTTGCTGGATGAATTGAAGAGAAAGTATCCCAATTATGTTATTACAGGTCAGGCGAGTCCGACTGAATTTGATAGACCAGAAAAACCCAGTGATGAGGAAATGGAAAAAGCGATGAATCTTGGTTGGTCACCTGCAAGTAAAAAAGAAAAAGAGTTTCAAGACCCTGGTTTTAAACTTACTCAGAATGAAGAATCTTTTTTGAAAGATGTTTCTGAAAGGTTTCATGATTGGAAGAAAAATGAACCAGTGCCAAGACTTTTTAATTTTTACAGAAAAAATGGATTTGTTGTATCTCCAGGAAGTGGATTTTTTGAATCTCGTCCACCCCATAAATTAAGTACTGAAGTTTAAGAAAACGATTAGGTATCGTTTTGCCAAAAACAATTACGTAACTACGCAAGGGGAGTCCTTGCGCAGTTGTTAAGCTAATCTTTTTCTTTATTTTCCTGAAATAATTTCTTATATTCATTGAAATCTAAATTAATTTCTTTTATATAATCTGGTATAAGAGAAAAATCAAGAATAGATGATTCCGGCCTGTTGTTGTCTAAAAAGTCATGATAACTCGAATATTGATATTTTTTTAAAAATTCTTCTGCTTCTTTCTTATCTTTTATACCATCTTCCTTCCATCTTTTTTCTATAATTGAAAGAGGGTTTAAATGCAAATAAGAAAATATATACATATATTGCGATTCATTACTGATATGCTCAGATCTAAAAGGTCGTGTTAAAAGGGGACCGCTTCGTTTATATTTTGTATTGAAATACATCGAATATGCAGTTAAAAGTTTACCCATAAATTTACTGATTCCATTTTCAGTATGTTCATATAAAATCAAATGAAAATGATTTGGCATAAGACAATAACTTACAATTGATACTAAAGTTTTTTCTTTTTCCAGTTTAAAAATATTTTCTAAGTTATTCTTATTTCCCCTTAGAAAATCGTCCATTCTAAATGGTTGATTTTGATTCATAATATACAGAAGAGCTGTGAAGCGTTTATGATCTTTGTCATTCATGAATATCTTCCTTTTTTCCACTCCCCTAGAATATATATGATAATATTCATTTTCTGCAAAAGATGTTTCTCTATACATATATAACTATTATATATAAATACAAAAACTGCGCAAGGGGAGTCCTCGCGCAGTCCTCGCGCAGTTACAAATTGAGGCAAAAGTCCACGAAAAACTCCGCCAGCATGAAAAAATCTCAAGACTTAAGAATTATTTCGACTAGAGAGGAGCAAAGCGAAAGCTCGCTTTCATTTTGTCCGAACGAAGTCGAAATATTGTACCCAGTTATATTTTGTCTTGTTATTTTAAGAGTACAGTAATGATTTTATTTATCATTTCTTGTGGTAGAGCTCCATTCATGCTCATAACGTTCTTTTTCTTGGCATCAAATGATACTAAGAAATAATCTGGTCTTGGATTTGGCGCTATGATCATAATTTCTGCTTGTTTTTTTGTTGTTATATCATTTTTTGCAACAATAACACTATACGGGGTTCCATTTGCTCCAGCTTTACTTCCATCATCCATATATTTCTGTATTTTTTCTTTATATTTTCCACTTGCAAGACAAGTATTAAAGGATGAGACATTGATACCAACGTCCTTAGCTATTTTAGGAAGTTCTACCACATCTAGTTTATTGTTTGATTGTGTTCTTGCGTAAACTTCATCGATATATTTCCAAAAAACTTCATTACCACCTTGTTCCCATGCGCATTCTATGGCTTCAGCTTCATGGAAAGCTTTTGGATGAAGCTGGGGAATTGGATAATGTCTATATCCCCAAGCCACATCCCCATTATTTTTTTCTATTATTTGATGCATAGTATTGTGGAATACTTTACAGAATGGACATTCAGTATCTGAGTATTCTACTATAACAACTTTTGCATTTGGGTTACCTAGTATATGCTCATCCGTAGAAATTGTTTTTAAATCTATATTTGATGTATTTGCCGTAGCTACCGGCTTATTTGCACTCGGGATAGCATTGTTACCTTTTAACAAGATTGCTCCTGCTATGATAAGTCCTGCTATGATAATCGCTCCGGCTATCTGTTTTTGGCTATTTTTATTATTATCTTGCTTGTTTTCAATAATTTGTTCTTCCATTTTTATTTTTCTATTAATTGTTAATAGTACTATATTAGCATATTTTTTTAATATGCTATACCCCCACACTTATTTAAATATATAAATATGTAATTATTTTTTTTGACACTTAATAAGTGTGGGGGTATAATTTAGATATTAGCAAAAAAGGTCTTTTATTAACTAATTTTCCCATTTGGGATTAAAAATATATGTGTAAAGAAACAGGTTGTTGTAAAAATAAGTGTGTTTGTAGAAAAATCAGAAATGGTTTATTGATAATTGGAGGCATCAACTGGGGGTTGGTGGGTATCGGAATGTTGATGAGTAGTAATTGGAATGTTGTGAATTTATTACTTGGTCAATGGCCTGTTGTTGAAGCCATTGTTTACATATTGGTAGGCATTGCAGCTATTATGAAGATTTTTGGTTGCAAATGTAATAAGTGCGTTGTTGGATGTTGTTCTGGCGTAAGTTCCAGCGAAGGACAAAATATGTAATTTATTTGTTTTTTCCTAGAAAAAGCCCATTTTATAAGGGCTTTTTCTTTTAGGTAAGATTCTGGAGCCGGTGGGGGGAATCGAACCCGCGACCTTCGCTTTACAAAAGCGTTGCTCTACCAACTGAGCTACACCGGCAAATGGTTTTTTAAAACATAAAAAATATTTAACTTCTATACACTATCATACTTTCTATAAGTTTTCCTCTCTTTTGATTTTGTGTTTTATCTCTCTGATTTTATTCTTATAATCTCCGATAATTTTTAGGAACTTAGAAATTTCTTTTTTCTCTCCATTGATATGTCTTTTATTTATTTTTTCTGTTATCTTAGTTTTTATTTCTTTATATTTTTCTCTCAAAAAATTTGTGGATTGAATATAAAATCTAACGGCTATAACCAAGAGGGAATATCCATGTTTCTTTGCGCCTTCTATTGTTATGTGTTTGACTTCTTTTAAATAAGAGAGTTCAAAAAAAGCCTTTTCATTATCATTTGATATTTGTTCGTGTTTCAATATGGGCCATTTTTTCCAAATCATAAAGATAATAGAAAAAAGTGAGGAAAAAAATAAAATAAGAAGGATAGAATTTAAATTTAAAATCATATTAAATATAATTTTTTATATTGAATAACGCTTTACTTCCTTTATCTTTGCTTTATTTTTTTCCAGAAGCTTCCCGACTGTTTCGCTGGAATTTTCACTTGCGTTTTTGATGAAAGCTTGGTCTAGCAGGGTGCGTTCTTTGAAATATGTTTGAACTTTTCCTTCAAGTATCTTTTTTTTTATTTCTTCTGGTTTATTAAGGCCTTCGACGTCTTTTTGGAATAGTTCAGTTGTTGATTTTCTTAATTCTCCCGTTATTTCTTCAGCTTTCATGAATTCTGGCTTCATTGCAGTTATATGCATAGCTATATCCTTTGCAAGTTCTGCATTTCCTCCTTCTAAACTAACGATTACAGCGGATTTATTATTATGAACATAGCCTCCGAGGATATCTCCTTTCATTTCGAATATATCACCAAGTTGGATGTTCTCACCGGTTTTTTGGATGATCATGTCTATCATTTCTTTTGCTTCTTTTTTTGTTTTTTCAATTCCGTCTTTTATAGCTTTTTCGGTAAGCTTTGTGAGAACATCTCTAAAATCTTCATTTCTGGAAACGAAGTCGGTCTCGCAGTGAAGGGGAACAAGGACAGCTTTTTTGCCTTCAATTTTTACCATAACTGCGCCGTCTTTTACTTCACGGTTTACTTTTTTGAGGGCTATATCAGAGCTTGTCTTCTTTAGAATAGCTAAAGCTTTTTCCATATTACCTCCAGCTTCTTCGAGTGCTCGTCTGCATTGCATTACTGAAATACCAGTAGCATCTCTTAACTCTTTTACTTGTTCTGTTGTAATTTTTGTAGTCATAATATTTACTTGCCTCGTACCAAGCCGTAGACTTTGGTTTGGGGTTTTTTAGGCTTTTTTGATAGGCGCAGAATTCTGAGCTATCTTATAAGCATTAGCAAGGTGAGTAATGAAAAACTTTATGGAAGGGATACTGGAATCGTTACCAATGATAGGATAATCAATTCCTTTTATATTTGAATCAGAGTTTACTAGAGAAATGATAGGAACATCTCTATTTTTTGCTTCAGTTGTTGCTATGTGTTCTGCTCTTGCGTCTATGACGAATAGTGCATCAGGAGCCTTTTTAAGGCCGAGGAGTCCTGTATAATATCTTGCCAACTTTTCCATTTTTTTTGCCATGACAACTCTTTCTTTTTTTGTATATTTATCGAGTCCACCCTCTTTGCTGTCTTTTTGGTAATTTTCAAGTTCGGTGATTCTTTTTTTTATTTCTGTGAAATTTGAAAGTGTTCCACCAATCCAGCGCTCGTTTACATAGGGCATATTTAAAGATTCTGCTATGCTTTTTGTTACTTCTTTTGCTTCAGGTTTTGTGCCGACAAAAAGAATGATTTTGCCTTTAGTACTCAAACCTTTTACGAATTCAGTAGCTTTTTCAAGCATAATGTTTGTCTTTTCAAGGTCAATGATGTCTGTTTTGTTCTTTGTGGCATATATGTATTTTGAAAGACTTGGATGTCTCCTTGTTTTTGAATAGCCATAATGTGCTCCGACCCGAAACATTTTTTCTATAACTGTATCAGTATTTTCACTAATTCCCTTTGTATCTTTTATTTTTTGCATGTGAATAATATAGCAGAAAGAATTGATTTTTGCAAACTTTTCGGGTAGGATGAATGGATGAGACAATCTAAATTTTTTACTAAAACACGCAAGGAAGTATCAGCAGATGAGGTGTCGCGAAATGCTGAGCTCCTTATTCGCGCGGGTTTTGTTCATAAAGAGATGGCTGGGGTTTATAGCTATTTACCGCTCGGGCTTCGAGTATTGCGAAAGATTGAAAATATAATTAGAGAAGAGATGGACAATGTCGGTGGTCAGGAAGTTTTATTGTCTTCTTTTCAGCCAAAAGAAAATTGGGAAAAAACTGGACGATGGGAATCGATGGACGATTTATATAAAGTTGTTGATTCTTCTGGTAGAGAAGTGGCGCTCGGTCCGACTCATGAAGAAATAGTTGTTCCAATTTTGAAAAATTATGTTTCTTCTCATAAAGATTTTCCTTCAAATCCACCTTTATCTATTTATCAAATTCAAAATAAGTTTCGAATGGAACTTCGTGCAAAGTCAGGGATGCTCCGAGGTAGAGAATTTTTGATGAAAGATATGTATTCATTCCATACTTCCAAAAAAGATTTTGAAGAATTTTATACAAAGATGCAAGGTGTTTATAAAACTATTTTTAGCCGAGTTGGTATCGGGCATCTGACCTATATGACTTTTGCTTCCGGTGGAACTTTTTCAAAATATTCGCATGAATTTCAAACTATTTCGAGTGTTGGTGAAGACACGATTTATGTGGATGAAGCAAGTAATTTAGCTTTAAATAAAGAAGTCCTAAACGATGAAGTTTTGAGTCAATTAAACTTGAAAAAAGAAAAACTCGTAGAACAGAAATCAATTGAAGTCGGAAATATTTTTGATTTAAAAACTAAATATTCAAAGCCTTTTGATCTTTCATTTACTGATTCTGAAGGAGAAAAGCATATAGTTTTAATGGGTTGTTATGGCATAGGGCTTTCTCGTCTTTTGGGAACAGTAGTAGAAGTCTTATCTGATGATAAAGGTATAATTTGGCCTGAATCTATTGCGCCATATGCCATACATTTGCTTCTTTTAGGAGAAGATGAAAATGTAAAAAAAGAAGCGGAGAAAATTTACGAGACTTTAAAGAAGTCTGGCATTGAAGTTTTATTTGATGACAGAGGGGGTGTAACAGCTGGAGAGAAATTTGCTGATTCGGATTTGTTTGGTATTCCTCTACGTGTGGTTGTTTCTGTCCGAAGTATAAAAGAAGGAGGGGTAGAAATAAAAAAAAGAAATGAAGAAAAAGGAAAAGTCGTTTCATTAGATGATTTATTAAAAATATGTTCGAAAAATTCTACAAATTAATTAGCAATGACATCGGTATAGATTTAGGTACATCAAATACCTTGGTGTATTTGAAAGGTCATGGAATCGTAATAAACGAGCCTTCGGTGGTGGCAGTGAATATGAAGACGAATCAGATTTTGGCTGTCGGAACAAAAGCCAAAGACATGCTCGGACGTACGCCTGGACACATCAAAGCTATCCGTCCGCTTGTGGATGGAGTTATTTCAGATTTTGAAGTTACTGAGGAGATGCTTTCTTATTTAATAAACAAAGCGGATAAAATTTCTAAAAAATTAGCGCGACCGAGAGTTTTGGTGGGTGTGCCGACTGGGACGACAAATGTCGAGACTCGGGCTGTATATGATGCGGCCAGGAGTGCTGGTGCGCGCGAAGTTTTCTTGGTAGAAGAGCCGATGGCCGCAGCTATCGGAGTGAGGCTTCCAATAAAAGACCCCGTCGGTTCGATGATTATAGATATAGGTGGAGGTACGACAGACATTGCAGTTATATCTTTGGGGGGAGTTGTTAAATCAAAAAATTTAAAAATAGCGGGGGACAGATTGAATAATGACATCATTGCTTTTATGCGTGATGAATTCAAGATACTTATCGGGGAAACTACAGCTGAGACAGTGAAGATAAATATTGGTTCTGTTCTTCCTGGGGCATATATGGAAACAGAAGTTCAAGGACGAGACCTTTTGACTGGCTTGCCTCGTTCTGTGACTGTGACGGATTCTGATATTCGTGAAGCTCTTCGAACTTCAATCAAGGGTTTAGTAGAAGGCGTAAAAGACATGCTCGAAACAACTCCTCCGGAAATTTTATCGGACATAATGTCTAGGGGAATAACCCTTTCCGGTGGCGGAGCTTTGATTCCAGGGCTTGATCAGCTTTTACAAAATGTTCTTAAGATTCCAGTTTATGTGGTGGAAGATCCGCTTTCGTCAGTTGCTCGTGGTACAGGAATTATTTTAGATGACCTTGCGTCTTATAAAGAAGTTTTGATCGGAAATCAAGACGAACTACCTCCACGATGATCCCGTTAGAAGCCGCGGTCGCAGTTGATTTATATATACATGAATATCAAAGAAAATATAAATTTTAATAATATTACGCAACGTGGTGGTTTATTGACCGCGACCTGCTTCTAACGGGATGAGCTACCTCCTAGATAAAAAAATACAGAGAAAAAAGTTTATAAACATTGCTTTTTTTGTATTTATTTTTTGTATTTTATTTTATTTTAGATTAAGTATTTGGAATGGACTTTCTTATGCGAGTCAAATTATTTTTACTCCAGTTTTAGTTTTAGGAAATAGTATTAGTGAAAAATTAGGGAATCTCGGTTATTATTTTATTTCAAAAAATTCTCTTTTTTTGGAAAATGAAAGTTTAAAAATAAAATTACTTGAGAATGAAATAAAGATGTTGAATTATGACGCTTTAGTGGCTGATGATATTAGTCTAAAAGAAATTTTAGGGAGGAAAGATCTAAAAACGAATATGGTTTTATCCGCTATTTTATCTAAACCGAATCAAAGTCCTTATGACATACTCGTCATTGACGCAGGTACAAATGAAGGTTTGAAAGTGGGGAATATGGTTTTTGCCTTGGGGAATGTGCCTATTGGACGTATAGGGGAAGTTTATACAAGTTCTTCAAAAGTTATTTTATTTTCAACTAGTGGAGAAAAAACTCAAGTTTCAATCGGAAAGAAAAACCTGCCTGCCGGTAGGCAAGGTATTTTTATGGAAATAATTGGGCGAGGCGGAGGGAATTTTGAAATGGTTTTACAGAGAGATTTAATGTTGTCGAAAGGGGATCAAGTATTTTTGCCTGGTATTGTTCCTCATGTTGTGGGTATCGTGGAAACGATAATCTCTGATCCGCGTGATCCTTTCCAAAAAGCCCTCCTCACCAGTCCGGTAAATGTTCAGGAACTAAAATTTGTGGAGGTGAAACTATAAGAATAGTTTAATTTTTTATTTAAATATGGAAAAAAAAGAAGAGATTTTTAAAAAGTAAGATAATTTATGGAAATAGAATCAAAAAAACAAATTTTGAAAAGAAGGAAAGAGATTGAGCAGGAACTCGTGGAGATGCTTGAAGAAACAGGAAGTAATTTTTCTTTGGAGCATGTTAAAGACGTTATTTTTTACGAGGAAGAAAATGATGATATGCAAAAAGTTATTTCAATGTTTGATCGTGGGGGAGACATTTCAGAATTAAGCAATATTCTTGAATTAACCAATGACGCTTGGAATTATTTCCCACATAAAATTCTTAATGGTTTATCGCCAGCCGAAGTATTGCTAGAATATCAAAATAAAAAGAATATAAAATAATTTATGGCTTACATATTTATGGATGAGAGTGGTGATTTAGGTTTTAATTTTAAGAAGAAAAAAACTTCAAAATATTTTGTGATAGCTTTTCTTTTTATTAAGAACAAAAAACCTATTGAGAGAATTATTAAAAAATTATTTGCGAATTTTAGTAAAATGGAAGTTAGAAATCGTGGTGGGGTAATTCATGCTTTCAAAGAAAAACCCACTACTCGACAAAAACTTCTAACTTCATTAAATGAAAAAGACATATCTATAATTTCAATTTATCTAAATAAATCTAAAGTATATACCAAACTGCAAGATGAAAAGCATGTGCTTTATAATTATGTGGCAAATATGTTGCTAGATCGTGTCTATACTAAAAAATTAATTCCCATAAATGAACCCATAGTGCTTGTTGCCTCACGCCGTGAGACTAATAAATTTCTAAATGAAAATTTTTGTGGTTATTTGTCTAGACAAGTAACGGGAAACCATAAAGTAAAAATTTCTGTTGAAATAAAAACCCCACAACAAGAAAAATGTTTACAAGTTATTGATGTGGTGTGCTGGTCTTTATTTAGAAAAAGAGAACATGGAGATGAAAGTTATTATAATTTAATTAAGAGTAAGATTATTGAAGAAAGTCCTTTGTACCCATAAATAACAAAACCCTGTGCGTTAAATGAGGAACCTTACGGAGCCCCACGCACAAGGAATTACTTGTCAAATAATATTGTAGCATATTTATAAAAACAATCAAAGTTATCCACAGGTGTAAAAAAGCTTATAAAATATCAACAAAATGCAATTCAAAATACAGAAAAAATTAAAGAATAGCTTGGGTAGAGTGGGAATTTTGGAAACTCCCCATGGGGAGATTTTGACTCCGGC
>MFWK01000016.1:23077-30646 GCA_001786365.1 Candidatus Nomurabacteria bacterium RIFOXYD2_FULL_35_12
ATCCCGAGCAAGTGCGGGATGCTGGCACGCAGGTGGTGCTAGGCAATACTTATCATTTATATTTACAGCCGGGGGATGAAATAGTTCGCGATGCGGGCGGTATTGGAAAGTTTATGAATTGGAAAGGTCCGACAATGACGGACTCTGGAGGCTTCCAAGTTTTTTCTTTGGGTGTAGCTTACGGAAAAGACATTTCAAAGATAACTAAAATTACCGATCCGTCCTTACTCATTCCAGAACGTTTTGATGATTCCGATGCTCCGAGGTTGGCGAAAATAGGGCAAGATGGTGTTTCTTTTAAATCGCATTTAGATGGCAGTATTCATTACATTACTCCAGAAAAATCAATTCAGATTCAACACAACCTCGGCGCTGATATTATTTTTGCTTTTGATGAATGCACCAGCCCTGCGGAAGATTTGAAATATCAAGAAGAAGCGTTGGAACGCACCCATCGCTGGGCAGAGCGAAGTTTGGAGAAACACAAAAATCTTGCAAAGGGGGCAGAATCTTCTAAGAAAGCTGAAGAATATTTTTTAGAGGGTGTCTCGCAGGCTGACGAGCCGAGAGGCAGCGCTCCGCTAGTAAGCGGAGACAGCGACCCTATAAAAAATGATTCTTTAGCTTTCTTTTCGCCCGCACTTTTTGGCATCGTGCAAGGTGGGAGAGATGAGGGGCTACGAAAGAAATCGGCAAAATTTATCGGAAGTTTGGACTTTGATGGTTTTGGAATTGGTGGAAGTTTTGCAAAAGAAGATATGTCTACGGCTGTAAAATGGGTCAATGAAATTTTGCCGGAAGAAAAACCTCGGCACTTGCTCGGTATAGGGGAGCCGGAAGATTTATTTATGGGTATTGAAAATGGAGTGGATTTATTTGATTGTGTGGCTCCTACTAGGCTAGGCAGGAATGGGACTTTATATACTAAAAAGGGAAAAATAATCATAATGAATAAGAAATTTAGAGACGATTATTCTCCTATAGAGAAAGATTGTATATGTTATTCTTGCAAAAATTACACTAAAGCTTACATTGCGCACCTTTTTCACGGCAAAGAAATGCTTGCTGGGACACTCGCTTCAATTCATAATTTACACTTTATTGTTAATTTGGTTAAAAATGCCAGACAATCAATTTTAGATGATAATTTTTATGAATTTAAGGAAAACTTTTTAAAATCATATGCAAAAAATTAAATATTTTTTAATAGTTATTTTATTTTTTTTGTTGGGTTTGATTTTAATTAATCAGCCTTCAAGAAATTTAAATTTAGAAAATATAAAATATGTGAAAATAGCTGGACAGGAAATTAAAGTTGATTTGGCTTTAACAAAAGAAGCTCGCGCACAAGGGCTCTCTGGCAGGAAAGATTTAAAAGAAAATGAAGGTATGTTGTTTGTTTTTGAGCGTTCGGGAAATTATCTTTTTTGGATGAAAGATATGTTTTTCTCAATAGATATCATTTGGCTCGGTGAAGATATGAAAGTAATTTATATAAAAAAAGATGCTCGTCCGGAATTGTATCCGGAAATTTATGGATCGCAAGAAGGGAAGCCAGATGCCAGATTTATCTTGGAAGTTGTTTCAGGTTTTTCGGATAAAAATAATCTAAAAGTAGGAGATGGAGTGGAGTTTTATTAGCCTCAACGAGTTAAAAAAAGAAAATCCCCTGCTTTTGGCAGAGGACTCTCATTTTTTTGTAGGTGTCTATAAGCCGAATTCTGTTTTCTGGCCGAAGCCAAAATGATAACCATTTATCTAGGTCCCGCATTACTGAGGGACTCAAGCGATTCTTCCTAACCGAAGTCGGGACACGATCTTGCACAGGAGTAAGTATTTAGCCGTTTCACTCCGGATTCACCCCGCCAAGGCGGGGCAAGCCGGCATCGTCACTGTTCGCAACTCCATATCGCTATGGGAGGGCGTTACCCTCTACTTTTCCAGAATGAACTGGTCTGTGTTCGGACTTTCCTCCCCGACTTGCGTCAGAGTAGTTATCCGGCACCTACATGAAAATCATAGCAGATTTTGCCTTTACTTGCAATTTTTTTGCAAGTATGCTATACTGTATTTGTGAGTGTGAGGTAATACTGAGTGTATTCTCGCATTTATCGTAAACAACATAAGTGCCGCAAAAGACGCCTTCGGGCGTCTTTTGTTTTGTGTATTTTTTCTGTATAATCTCTCTATGTATATTATTTACGCATTATTAGGGGCAGTGATGGCGAGTATAGGAACTATTTTTGCTAAGCTTGGGCTAAAAGGGGTAGACCCAAATTTGCTCACAGCTATTCGTGGTATTGTCATGGCTATTATCGTTTCTATTGCAGCTTTGTCTTTTGGTAAATTGTCTATGACGGCTTTCCATTCGCTTTCTCCAAAGCAATGGGTTTTTGTAATTTTGTCCGGTTTGGGTGGAGCTCTTTCTTGGATTTTTTTCTATCAAGCACTATCCGTCGGGCCGACAGTGACAGTGACGGTAATAGACAAACTCTCTGTAGTTTTTACAGCAATTTTAGCAATATTTGTTTTGGCTGAAGGTATGACACTTCAAAGTGGCCTAGGACTTTTGCTAGTATTTTTAGGGACTTTGCTAGTCTCTGTGCCTTGGGAAAAAATTAAAAGTTTATTTTAAGAGGAATAAATATACACCAACAATAATAGCAATTACGCCATAGGTGCTGAATGCGCCCTTAAATTTTTTGATGGCCATTTCGTTTAGCATATTGGGAACAAAGATATAAGCCAAACCTTTTAGCATTACAATCCAAGCAAAAATGGTTGCGATAACTTTCCATGAGCCATCCCAAATGTTGTATTGAATGAGATACATTGAAGAAAGGAAAATTAAAATTATCCCTGTGAGATAAACGATTGCTGGATGATTAAAAAAATCTTTGAGTAAGTGTGGAATAGTTTTACCTTTTACAATGAGAAACAAACCGCTGACTACTAAATAGACGCCTAATATTTTTGTAACTAAAATTGTTATATCCATCCCGTTAGAAATCATCCCATCCGTACATAACTAAAAGATATATAAAGATAGTTGATTGTTTTTAATTCTATGATTTTATCCCGTTCTGTAAATTTCTAACGGGATCCATATGATTAAAATGCTAATTAATAATGGATTAATTATAACATAGATATTTGGTGTTTGTGGATATAATAACGAATAGTTGGAACCAAATAGAAAGCTGGGTATTTCAGGCATGTGAAGCAATTAAAGGAAATTCAATGTTTAAAAATAGTCTTATTTATGCTTAATAAAAATGTTTATTGGTATCACAAGATGGGAATTGAATAAAATTAATTAAATGATATGCTTTACCTATGAGTAACTTGTTTGATTTTTAATGAAAAAAAAATTTGAGGGTAATTGTATTGGTATTGACCCGAGTCTTATAATTGATAAAAATAACCCGAAAAGTTTCGATGATTTCTTTTTGGGACTAGGTTTGATTTATAATGATATTAAGGGGGTGATATTTTTTCTTATCTCCCTAGAGACGGACTATGAAAATCCAAAAAACGGAGACCCAGTGTCTCATCACTTAGGAGAGTATAGTGGTATTAAAATGCAATTAAGTAAATTATCTGTATCTGTCATAAGTGAATTTTTAGTTTTTTTAAGAAAAAATAAAACGGTTATAGGCAGTATCAAATTCAAATTGTATCTAAAAAAATTAGATAAAACCTTATTGAAACAATGGAATGAAATGTATTTAGCCGCTACCTTAGAAGACAAAAACGGCAAAAAAGAAAGTTTTTATTCTAAAATAGCAAGAGTCCGTAGCACTGTGGCTTTTCACTATTCAGGCGAAAACCTAAGAGATGGTTTTATAGATATATTTTTTAAGGACAAAAAACATCTCTATAATAGAGAAGCATACTATTCTATTGGGTCAACAATGAAGGAAATTAGATTTCATTATTGTGATGCAGCCGTGCAAAGATACTTAGAAAAGCAATTAATTATTGGTGACAAAGATTATCTCAAGGAGTGTCGTTTTTTTATAGACAAAATGAATCAAGTAATTTTTGGTTTAATGATTATTTATTTACAAGAAAATAAAAAATGATTTATGGTTACATTTAGACAAGAAAAAGCATTAGAAAAAATGGTGGAAAATGGTTGATTTTTTGGGTAAAAAGAGTAGCATTAAGGTGTATGGAAGAAACACACAAAATGTATTTTTGGATTATTGGTGTAGGTGTTTTTATTGCATCTTGGATGTATGGAGGGTCTTTCAGAGAAATTTTTTATAATGCATTTGCTGGTATTATTGGATTTGCTTTTTTAGCAATTATTGTTGGTCAATTTTTTCCAGATGACACAAAATAATTTATGGACAAAAAAGAAGAGGGTTTAATTGAAAAAGTTAATAAATTATCACTGCCAGCTACTATTTTAATAGGGTGTGTAATTTTGGGTGGATTTTATTATATGAGTCAGGTGAGCAAGCAAAACTCTATTGAGAAACAACAGCGATTAGAAATACAGACAAAGAAAGAAGCACAGGAAGCAGAGGCAACTAAGGAGGCTTCAGCTAAATTAGGGAAGATGTTTTGTGTAAGTGAAGCAGAAGAACTTGCACAAAGCCAGTATAAAAAAACTTGCACTTATGATTGCAAAGAAGGGTATTATTATACTGCAAATTATGAAAATTACTACAAAGTCTGCCTTCAAAGAAAAGGTTTAGACTAGAATAATATGCTTTACTTTCTTTTAATAATAATTGCAATAGGGGTATTGCTTGCAAGTGAAGCGGGACAAGCCTTTTTAGGTTTATTGATAAAAATAGCACTTATAGCTGGTGTAGCCTATTTAGCGTTTTGGTTGGTAATTATTGTATGGGGATTACTCTCAGATAAAAGTATTATGGAAGGTATATTTACGGTAATAGGAACAGTTATACTTATAATTTATATTGGCTATTTAATATATACAGTTTATAAGAAACTAGAAACAAAAGACAAAAGAGTTGAAGTGATAGCAAAGCTTAAAAATAAAATAAAAAACCAGTGGATTGAACACAAAGCTCAATTTATTTCTGTGGTAATTTTGATTTTAATAATTATCTTTTCTTGGATTATTTTGCCTATTTTATATTCTTAATTTAAGCAGGAGTCTTTTTTAATTAAATTTTTCGAGTGCTTCACACACATAGTTAATGTGTGTCATAAGTTACTAATTTTATCAATTTATTTGGTGGACCCAAGCGGTCTCGAACCGCTCACCTCCTCATTGCAAATGAGGCGCTCTACCGGATGAGCTATGGGCCCACCAAAGGAATCGATTTATTTTCTAAAATTTGTTTTTATCGTTTTTTCTTCTATTATTTTTTCAAGAATACTTCTGCTTTTCATTCTTTTTAAATGCAGTTCCATTTTGCGTGCTTCTTTTAGATTAGCATAAATTTTACTAAATACTAGTCTTAATGGTAGTAAATTTTTGATAGACGCCGTGTGGCCTGAATTATGTTCTGCTAATCGTCTTTCTAAATTATTGGTACTACCTATATAGTACCTACCATTTTTTTCACTTTTCAATATGTATAAATATCCCATAACCTTCCCGATGCCCATCGGGACGTTTCTACCGGATGAGCTATGGGCCCTAAATTAGTCAAAAGTTCTTAAAGTTCATAAAGTATAAAGAAAACGTATTTGTATTAACTTTACAACTTTTTACTTTCAACTTTATAACTATTTGGTATTCTATCTTATTTTATCAATAATGCAAATTAGATAATGTTATTTTGGACAAACGAATTCGCATTTTGGGGGAGTGCGTCCGACATAGGAACCATCAGGGCATTGCTTTGCATCCATCGTGCAGGCTATGGGTTTTATATTTGAGCATTTAGTTATAGGTTCACTTTGTTTTGGATTTCCATGTTTTACCCAGACGCCATTTTGGCATAGCCAAGTATCTTCATTTGAAGAGAATCTCGCAAAAGCTAATGCGAAAAATATTATAGCTATAATTAAAATAATATTTCTTTTTGTCATATTTTTTACTTAAAACACTTATTCCAAAAGAAAGCCATGAGCCATCCAAAAACATAGCCGACGATGAATGTCACGACTACGAGCGTGATAGCTTTTACAAAATCAAAAGGCATTATCATGACTGGTGTGATAATCATGTGCACGCTCAAGATAAAATTTAGGAGTGCTTGAGCCAAGCCAAATGCAACTAAAAGACTCCACACAAGGTGAAAGAAGCTGATAAGAAAACCAAAAGTCAAACCTGTTTTATTTTTATTTATTTGCATATCCATAAATTTTTTTTAATTTCAGCCATAGGCTGATCCGCCTTTGGCGAAAATTGTTAAAACTAATAATATGATAATTATAGCATACCCTAACTGGCTCCACATAGTATACAAATTCAGAACAAAAGTGCAATGGGCAAAGGTTAAAAGTGAGCTTAAATTTAGTGGTTTTCTTGAATTTTTCCCGAACCTATCACTTCAAAATTTAGACTAGGAAGTGTTTTTATTAAAATACTAAAACTTTATCTGAACTATCAATCATTTCAAGTAAGGCAGACATTGTAGAAATCGGGCATACACTGCTTTCTTCCTTTCCTCGTAATTTCATACAAGAACCACAGGCATAGATATTGCCCTTTAGATTTTTAAATTCAGCTACTTTTGTAGAAATATCAAAATCTTTAGTGTCAGATATAGTTTCTAATTCTGAACCTTCGCTCATTAAAAAAATTTCTGCTTGATGACCAGCTTTAAGTGTTGTAATACCCAAACGAAATGTATTCCATACATGTTCAGGTTTATTTGATTGTAAGATAATGCCAAGTTTCATAAAACGAATTATATCAAATTAGATTGAAACTCGCTGGCTCCCTCTATACAACAAAATCCGAACTCATTTTCAAAACAATACTGAAAGCTAATCTCACGCTCGACTTTTTTCTTTTCTCTAAAGTTATTGCTACGCTCGACTAATGTGCTAATTCAAAATGCGGACTCGGAAAATGGAAACAAAATTTTTGGGGATTTGGATTTCCATTTTCCTCGGCTGTATCTTTTGGCGAGATTTCAAATTCTGCCCGCAGGAGAAACTCAAAATCAAAATTCAAAACATTGTCTCGGGCAGATTGTACCATATTTATATTTTAGTGATTATGTAAAGTTAAGGGTTGCACCCTCGGCATCTGCCTCGGGCATTTCCGCTAGGGCTACGAGTGCCTAGATGCTAGGTATGGGAACGGCTCAAATACCAAGAAATGAGCCGTTCCCATTCTTCTTGGGGAGAGGAAGTTTCCTCTCCCCGGGTCGGGCTCTCCTCGATTACGAGGAGTCTGCCCTCGCCATCCCCACTCTACGTTTTTCAATATTATGTTTATTGTGTCGCTTTCGCTTTCGAGAACTCATTTCAATTCGGGAAGGCACTCGTACCTTTAGTAATGGACACCCTAGCGGAAATGCCCGAGGCAGAATACGTGTGCTTGACCCACGCCACCCATTCGCGCACAGATTAACTCCCTACGTATTCTAATCAGAAGCTTGGACGGAATTAATTAATAATTGGGAAGGC
>MFWK01000017.1:0-24616 GCA_001786365.1 Candidatus Nomurabacteria bacterium RIFOXYD2_FULL_35_12
TAGATCCACGTTATCTAATGCAGAACCGACTATTATTGTGTCAGCTGCAGTATTGTCTGTACCTACGTTGATAGCGTTACCATCAACATTTGTACCGATATTGATTATTGAACCTGCTGAACCTCCAAGGATAGAAACATCGTCAGTAGAAGTCAATGTCATATCGCCTGTGCCAGAGTTAAGAGCAAGAGCGGTCGTTGTGGTAGCATTACCAACAGTAACCGTCTTAGCAGATGCTCCTGTTCCAATATTTACTGCACCAGTTGTTCCGGAATCAAAAGTAGCAGCAGAAGCAGTAGTAGATGAAACAGTAATAGCAGCACTACTTGTCACTGCTAAAGCAGCTACAGTTAAATCAGCGCTTACCTGAACTCCTCCAACTAGAATAAGAGCTAAAGTAATAAAACCTAAACCTAGACCTTTAAATATTTTTTTCATAATTTAATAATAGTTTCCGCCAAAGGCGGATCAGCCTATGGCTGAAATAATAAAAAACATTAATAATAAAACGTTAATAATAGAAACTAAATTTTTTTAATTACCTAATAATGCATTTAAAGATAATCAAAATTAGCAAAAGAGTATTCGACACTCTAGTGCACCTTTTATTATACAACAAAAGAAAAAAGTTACGCACAACTACCATGTGCATAACTTTTTTAAATTACGAATTACGGATTATCAATTACGAATTAAAACCATTTTTACTCTCATTCGTAATTCTTAATTTCTCATTCGTAATTACCGGGCTTGCTTAGCTAAAGTCTCCGCAATTTTACTATCGGACATGAGTTCACCATAAAAGACAACGTTGTCCTTTATAAGATGCATACTTTGTGGTGCCCAAAGAGCGTCTTTTATAGGCTGAAGCTGGAAATTCGTCTTTGTTGAGTCTTTTACATCCTTAGTAACTTGAAAGATAAAACCATCTCTCAGCTCAAGATTAGGGAAAGTGCTTAATTTACCGACATATACCTCCCCTGTTGTCATATAGACAACAGAATAATTCACATCTTTATTATTCTTATAAATCAAAAAACCAATTCCCAACATAACCAAAACAACAAACGCTATTACAATATTCTTTTTACTTATACTCATATATTCCAAAAAAGTTAACTTTATAATAATATAAACCTTATTGTACTCTTTATAGACCTTTCTGCAAGCTGTTTATTTCGGCTTGAAATGCATCTTTCCTAGTGGGATCTATAGCTATTGCTTTCTTTAAATAGACTATGGCTTCATTATATTTCTTATTTTCAGTTAAATATCCTGCATAATTCGTAACTAAATCAATATTATTTTTAGTCACCTCTAACCCTTTTAGATAAACTTGCGAAACAACATCAAACGGTGCTTTCATATAATAATTCTCAAAAGAAGCATATTCTAACCAATTATTTGGTATTTCACCATTAATACCAACCGATTTTTTAATATATATTTCAGCATTTTTATAATCTTTAAGTCCAAGATAAACAGAATACAAAGAACGATAGATACGATCACTTTGCTCAAGCAAAACTGCTTTCTTAAAATATGGAAGCGCTTCTTCATATTTTTCTTGAAGATACAATTTATGGCCAGCTGTTATAAGTTCTCTATAAGTAGAGGAAGGAGTAGTAACTGAATCTCGACTTCTATTGATAATAAAAAAAATACCAACAACCACCAACAAAAACACAAAAAACGATATATATTTTTTATATGAATTTATCATTTATAAAATATAGCATAAAAAGACTAAACAAAAAACCCCCTTTCGGGGGTTTTTTGTTTAGCTAATAGATATTCGACCATCTAAAAGCTTACCTAAATAACTAATTAGAAGCTAGGTAGGATTTGTATATGTCATGCCGAAGATATCATTCTTGAAGACATAGTCTCCTTCCTGATATTCTCCGTCATCATTGTCTATAGCCCACTCTAGATCAGCTGCAACGTCATCTAACCAGATTTGGATACTATCATTATCATCTTCCAAGTCTGATGTATCAGCATAGACGTAGATTCTTTCAGTTGTTCCAGGAGCGACTGTTAGAGCAGCAGTACTGAAGTCAAAGTCAAACTGTAGTGTACCACTTGCTGAATTAAAGTCTGCAGCAACAGTAGCATCAGTTGATATGTCTAGAGTATTACCGTCTTCGTCTTTGATAGTAATCGTCTCGCTAGCTGTATCTGTATCGTCTCCGACGATAACAGCTTGCATAGAGATATTAGAATCAGAAGCTTCGAAAGTAATATCTTGATCACCATTGTTGTAAATCTTCAACACTGCAACCAATTGGTTAGAATTAAGTGTAAGATTACCACCTGGTGCGGCAACAAGGTCAAGTGTAATTGTAGGATATGCCTCATAAACAGTATGAGTAGGAGCATCAACATTTTCTTCAGTTGAGTCTACAGCAGCACCGGAAGCAAGACCTGTAGTATCCACATCACCTGCAGCAGCGATTGTTACTTCTAATGTATCACCGTTAACGAATCCTGTACCATCAATATCATTTAGAACAGCTTTAACAGTTACAATCTTGTAACTACCTGCTGATACAACTAATTGACCTGATGCCAAGAACAATTCACCATTACCACTTCCATCTGGAGCAACTGTTCCGAGAAGTGTAGAACCACTGTAGAACTTAAAGGAAGCTACAACGTCATTACCGTTTGTTCCATCATCTGTAATCTTAATACTGTCAACATTCAAGTTTTCAGTATTATTAGCTGCCAATCTGAATGCTCCAACTACTTGTTCAGCTGAAGTATCCATGAGTAATGGCGCAGTAGAATTGTATGAGGAATCAACAGAAATTGTAAGTGTACCACCAGTAGCGACAGTCATTGCTTGACCAGCACCAGAAGGAGTCAAAGTAACTGTTGAACCAGTAGTCTTACCATTAGCGGTAACATCACCTTCGTCAGTATCTAGACTAATAGCAAATGTATCATCAACCTCAGCACTTGCTGAAAGATCAGCAACAACTGCGAAGGATACTGAACTATTCTTTAGAACAGTAACTATCGGATTAAGATTGAATGTTAACAAAGTATCAGTAGCACTAGTACCAGTGAATTGCTTTGTAGTTGAAACCAATGTTTCATATACATCGCCACGAGCACTAGAACCTGATGTCAAGTCTGCCCAGATTTCAACATTGTCAACATCCTCACCACCGGAGTCAGTTCCTTCTGCTACGGTAGCAGTATTTTCTACAACAACTGTTGAGACATTTACGTCTTCACCAGAATTTGAAGCAGATAATGTGAATGTAGACCAAACGAAATCTTGCTGACCTATTACAACACTGCGAATAGCAGGAGTTGTATTAGTTACAGCTGTAAGAGCAGCAGCCTGAACAACCATAGTATTACCAGAAACGGCTGAAGCAGGACTTGGAGTTACAGAATCATTTGAAGTCATACCTTTCGCAACAACACCAGTTGAAGGATCATCAAGGTCAATCTTGATAGTATCGTTCAATGATACAGAAGATGCGATATTTGCAGTTACTTTAACTTTCGTTACACCAACTGGGAAGATGATAACATCCGTAAATGTTGCATCTTCTGTGGTAACAACTAAGTCTTTAGGACCTGCAAGCAAAGCGCCTGTAGTTGCGTCAACTAATTTAACATTAGTTACTTCAGTATAAAGCATTGGACCACCACCAAAAGTTGAATCAACGTTAATTGAAGTAACCTTCATTGGTTCTCCTAATACTTGGAAATCAAACACTGCAAGAGCTACATCAGAACCAGAGCTGATATTTCCAGCGGCTGGAGTAGATGCTGATCTTGTGATTGTAAGAGTTCCGGATTGAATTGTTTGGTTACTTGCACCCTGACCGTTGGTCATACTATTTGTAGGTGTAATGTAGAAACCATAAATATCACCAACAGCTTGAACACGAACATCTGAACCATCAGTAAGGTCTGCGTTAACAGTCAAGCTTGAGCCACCAATGATATCAACACGAACTTCAAATCTTCGAGTCTCGCCTTTATCAAGAACGATATTCAAATTATTGAAGGTTGCTAAACCATTTGCGTCCCAAGAAGCAGCTGTGCCGAGAGATACTGCCTTTGAAACATCGAAGAGTTCGATGTTAGCAACATCTGAAGCAGAAGCTGTACCTTGTCTCTCAACTGCAATTTGTCTTACTGTAACAGATTCAGTTGAACCAGCTGTTAATTTAAATTTATTAACAACTACATCAACATCACCGCCATCTGGCTGTGAATCTGTAACTGTTCCGTCTTCATCAGCAGTCAATGTGCCGATAGTAAGGAGAACAGTGTTCATAAGGTTACCCTTTACAGGGAATGAACCTCCGATTGAAACATTTGCTGTTATATCAGAAGCTGAATCAATACCAAGAGCTACAGATTTACCACCCACTGTGCCGTCAACTATACCTGCACGAATGTAAAAAGATTTTACAGTATTCGCTGGGATAGTAAGAGCTGGTGAGAAGCTAATTTGTGCTTTGTTGTTACTGTTTAAACTACCAGAAGATGAAACTTGAACCATGTCTTGATCAAGAATCTTAATGTTTTCAACATCAGAGTTGATTGAAAGACCATAGCGAGTTACATATAAGTTAGTGATAGTTGTAGCAATTGCACCAGAGCTGATTGTGAACTTTGTGAAGTTCGCATTTGCAGCATCTGGAACTGTACCGGAAGCTGGATTGTCAGAAGCAAGAGCTACTGAGGCAACTCCAGAAGTATTATTTACTACACCAGTACATGACAAACCAGTAGCTGGATTAAACAACCAGCCAGCTTGACAGCCATTTGATTGTTCTGATGCTACGGCATGACATGGTCCACCAGCTAGTCCTAATGAAGGACTATATCCTGAAGCGGATGTACAACCTGCAGGAGCGAAGCTTCCTACTGAACCACCTGAGAAGACAGCTCGTGACTTGGCACCGAATATTCCATCGGCTACCAAACCCTTTGAAGCTTGCCAAGTTGCAACAGCAGCTTTTGTCAAGTTACCGAAGATTCCATCAGCATTAAGACCTAGAGCTGTTTGGAGTTCGACAACCTGAGCACCTCTTGAACCTTTTCTCAAAGTGGAAGTGATAGATGCATCAGCAGTTGATGCCACGACGGCAACAGCTACGAGCACGATCATTCCAAAAAGAAATTTTGATTTTAATAATTTACTCATAAATTTTTCTAATTTTCTACGCCGTTAATTAGTTTCGACAAAACTAAAAGCGTAATTTTTCCTATCACTATTTTTCTCCGCTTATAATCCCGACGCCTTTTGGTCGGGACTCCGACTTTACGTCGGAGCTAATAATTAATACAAAGGCTTAATAATGCAGCGGATAAATAAAACAATGAATAGATGTAAACTTAACTTCGAAAACAAAATAAACTATTTTTTTTTCGAAGGGCATTTGATTCTCCTTCAAAATTTTTTCGACGAAATTTTGAATGAAAATAAATATCAATTTTGTGAAAACAGAACACACATAAATGCGCAATCTGTAAACACAAGAACATTATAATATATAGCTCCTATAAAGGGCAATATATTATGTGGATAACTCGCCAAATGCGAATAAAGTCCATAGGCTTATATTCTCACACTTTTAGGGAAAATGCAACAGGAGAGATGCAACCCCCTAAATCCCCCTTATCAGGGGGATTCTGCATTTTTCCTCCCCTGACAAGGGGAGGCTAGGAAGGGTTGAATTATTTGATGAAATACCTGCTCCAGCGTTTCTCCCCTGTCTTGTTAAGGACACCGTCTTTTATCAAGGACAATAATTCTCTTTGTAGAGTTTTTTCACTAAAAGAAACTCCACCATTTACACCCGCATCTATTTTTATCTTTATGTCCTTTATGGTAGCATTACCTCCACTAGTTTTTATAATATTAATTATATTATCTCGTCTTTGTTTTTTTAATATATCAAAATCTTGAGACAAGAGAGAAGTTTTATCGGACAAAGCTTTCAATAAAGTACTTCCCTTTTGAACACCAATCCTTGTCCTTGAGTGTTGTCCTTTATCATCTTCATTGTGTCCTTTAGAATATTTCCCCATATTTTGAAAGAGAGGAGAATGTTTTTTAGGAAAATCTATTTCTTCTAAAACAGGGCTGGCTAAAAATTCTGAAATCCATGTCGGTTTTACATCTACATGTTCTTGTATGGAATCCTTTAATTCAACAAACTCTTTTTTTAAGACAGCACAGTTCATCTCTGATACAAAATTCATAGTCGAAGCAATACTTAAAAGCGCTAAAATCTGCTCTATCCTTATAATGGACATGCCTGCCCCGTAGGCCCCGCCTTGGCGGGGTCCTTCGGGGTCCGATATAATTTCTGTTCCTAAAATTCTTAATTTATTTCTGATTGGTTCATCTTTGTCCATTATGTCCGTTACCATATAAAGAGCTGTAATAAGCTTGTGGGTCTTGGTATAAGAACCAGAATAGAAACTCTTAACTTCACAGGATGCAGGAACAGAAAAGTTGTCCTTTACGATGTCTTTTCCATAGTCTTTAAGATTTTTATTCATGTCCTTATTCATGGCTAACATTTGTCCATTATATATAGGACAGATAAAAAAGCAAGAAAGAAAAAGCAAAGAATAATTTTTAGAAAGCCTTGCGCAGGAGCTTAGAAAATAAAAATGGTATTCCATTTATTATTTTCTTGAGCGACGAGCAGTTCGCTGGGCAAGCTTGCCCAGATAGATTGCTTTATAAAAATTGATTCTTTACTTTTTTGCTTATAAAAATATGCTAAAATACATTCATGGCAAAAAATGGAAAGAAAATAAAATATGAGGAAAAAGAAAGTTATGGACTAAAGAGTCAGACGAAACACGGGATCATGGCAATAGTTTTTTTTGTTTTAGCATTATTTTTTTTAATGTCAGCTTTTGATGTGACAGGAGTTGCAGGAAAATTTATTTATGAAAAACTTTATTTCCTCTTGGGCTTCGGATACATTCTCTTACCAGCACTACTCATCCTCCTCGGATATTCTTTTGTAAAATTACAAACTCCAAATATTGGAACAAAAAGTATAATCAGCTCTGTGATGTTTCTCCTCTCTGGACTCGGCTTGATAGACATAGCCTCAGGTGCAGATGCAAATGGTGTACTTCATCACTCTGGTGGATTCTTGGGAAAAATTTTATCAACACCATTTGTTTCCCTCTTTGATATTTATGCCAGTATTATTTTCCTCGGAGCAATTTTAATAATTTCAATTCTAGTAATTTTTGATGCAAAGTTAGACCTCGCTCCATATTTAAAAAGACTTTGGAATTTTATATTAAGAAGAAAAGAAGAGAAAGAAGAAGTTGAAGAGGAAATTGAGGAAGAAGAAGAGGGAGCCCCGACGATCGAAGATGTCGGGGTCCCAACCTCTGATGAAAATCAGAGCGTCGGGAATAAAATCAAAAAAGCTTTGAGTGTCGGAAAGAAAAAAGAAGAAACAGAAGAGGAAGAAATGCCTATCAAGACCAGACGTGGCGGACTCATTTCTACTTATGTCCCTCCCCCACTATCTCTCCTTGAAGAGGATCAGGGTAAACCAAATACCGGAGACATCAAAGCAAATGCAAATATTATAAAACGCACGCTCCTAAACTTTGGCATTGAAGTAGAAATGGATGAGATAACCATCGGACCGACTGTCACTCGTTATGCACTAAAACCAGCCGAAGGAATAAAACTTTCTCGTATTGTAGGATTGCAAAATGACCTCGCCCTATCACTAGCAGCACATCCGATACGCATAGAAGCTCCAATCCCGGGTAAATCTCTAGTCGGTATTGAAATTCCAAATAAATCAAAATCAATCGTTGGTCTCGCTACCCTCCTCTCTGACGACAAATTCCAAAACTCTTCAAAACCTCTAACCACAGCCCTCGGTCGCAACATTTCCGGAAAAGCAATTTTTGGAAACTTGGCAAAAATGCCACATATACTTGTCGCCGGAACGACTGGCTCTGGAAAATCAGTAACGATTCACTCTATGATTACTTCCCTTTTATATAGGAATGGACCAGATGATTTAAAGCTTATTTTGATAGACCCAAAACGTGTAGAACTCACTCTTTATAACAATATTCCACACTTGCTTACACCAGTAATCACTGAAGCAAAGAAAACAATTCTCGCACTAAAATGGGCAGCGAAAGAAATGGACCGCCGTTATGACATCTTGGAAGCAGAGTCTGTCCGAGATGTAGAGTCTTACCACACTAATATCTTTGGTAAAAATAAGAAAAAAACTACAACAAATGCCGAAGGTATAGAAACAGAGGTCTCTGCAGATCGTCTGCCATATATTGTCATCGTCATAGATGAATTGGCAGATATCATGAGCTCTTATCCGAGAGAACTCGAGTCCGCCATCGTCCGCCTCGCACAGATGTCCAGAGCTGTCGGTATACATTTGATACTTTCTACTCAACGCCCAGAAGTAAATGTCATCACTGGACTCATTAAAGCAAACATCCCCGCCCGCGTCGCCTTGAAAGTTTCTTCTCAGATAGATTCACGCACGATTTTAGATGCAGGAGGAGCTGAAAAACTCTTGGGTGCCGGTGACATGCTCTATTCTTCTGGTGAAGCTCAGCCAGAAAGATTACAAAGCGCATTTATTTCAGAATCTGAAGTTAAAAAAGTTGTAAATTATTTGGCAGATGCATATAAAGATGAAATTTCTGCCGAAATCACACTGACTTCTGGTTCAATATCCGCCGACAAAAGCATTTTTGAAAGTACTTTAGAAGATGGAGATACAGAAGATGATGATGAAATGTATGAAGAAGCTCGAGCCTGCGTGATAGAAGCCGGCAAAGCATCTACTTCATATCTGCAAAGAAAATTGAAATTAGGATACGCTAGAGCGGCGCGTTTGATGGACGTCCTCGAAGAACGAGGCGTAATCGGCCCTGGAGATGGCGCAAAACCGAGAGAAGTGTTAGAAAAAATCACGCATGACGAAACAGGTGGCAACCCCGACGCATTAGGTCGGGGAGCCGACTGAAACGTCGGCTTGTAATAAAAATATGAATACTAATGCAAAAAAAATATTACAAATAGCCAGTCTTTCTATTTTTTTTCTAATTATTATTATCTATGCATTTTTCCGCTCTCATGATTTACTTTATGGAATAAAAATACAAAATGTAAATATAACAGACGGAGCAAAAGTCACAGAAAGTGTCTTAAAAATTACCGGAAATGCAAAAAACGCTATAAATATAACCCTTAATGGCCGAGAGATTTCAATAAGTGAAAATGGGGATTTCAACGAGACAATTGCCCTCCTTTCAGGCTATAATGTGATAAATATAAAAGCCAAAGACAAGTTTGGATATATTGATGAGAAAAATTATAAATTAATGTACGAAGTTAATTAATATGTTAAAGAAAAAAGAAAAAAAGGAAGACAAGACAGTGGGAATGGCCGTATTAGAAGACACACTAAAATCAATCCAAACAAAATTTGGTGAAGGAGCAATTATGAAATTCGGTGATTCACCGAAAGTGGATGTAAACGTCATCCCGACTGGTTCCATCGGTCTAGACATAGCTCTCGGCGTCGGCGGAATACCACGAGGAAGAATAATTGAAATATTTGGACCGGAATCTTCCGGAAAGACTACCCTCTCCCTCCATATTGTAGGAGAAGCACAAAAGCTCGGAGGTGTCTGCGCATACATAGATGCCGAACACGCAATGGATCCGGAATATACAAAAAAACTCGGAGTAAATATAAATAATTTATTAATTTCCCAACCAGATAACGGCGAACAAGCACTCGAAATCGTGGAATCACTCGTGCGAACAGGAAAAATTGATGTCATCGTCGTGGACTCCGTCGCAGCACTCACTCCAAAAGACGAAATTGAGGGTGATATGGGCGCATATCATGTCGGCAAGCAAGCCAGACTAATGAGCCAAGCTCTCCGCAAACTCACCGCCATCGTCGCCCGTTCTAAAACAGTCGTCATCTTTATAAACCAGATTCGTATGCAAATCGGTGTGATGTTTGGAAATCCAGAAACAACACCAGGAGGTAAGGCTTTAAAATTCTACACTTCAGTACGTCTAGATATTCGTAAAATTGCTCAAATTAAAAAAGGAGAAGAAGTCGTAGGAAGTCGTACACGCGTAAAAGTAGTAAAAAATAAAGTTTCCGCACCATTCAAGCAAACAGAATTTGATATCATCTACAACGAAGGTATTTCAAAAGAAGGTGAAATAATGGCCCTCGGAGAGAAATTTAAAATCATAGAAAAGACTGGAAATTCATACTTCTATACACCAGATGGAGAAGGAAAAGAGAAAGAAAAACTAGGAGTCGGTTATGATGCTACTCGTAAATTCTTAAAGGAAAACAAAAAAACTTCTGACCAAATTCTAAAAGAAATCCGCAAAAAATTCGCCGAAGAAGTCTAGAAAATAAGAAAAATAAAAATCAAGAACAAAATTTTTGCCGGTACGGATTTTTTGAAGCTTAAAAAATCCTGAAATTGGCTCGCCGTCGCTCGCCAAACCCCTTAAAAACTTTTTCTTGATTTTTATTTTTTTAAAAAAGAGGAAACTAAAGTTTTTCGCCTGGAGCAACTGGACCCTTCTTTGCTCCCAGAAAAATTTTAGTCTCCTCCTTTTTAAGTTAAAACTTTAGTATCTTCAAAAACTCAACATCATCTTTAAATGGCCCAATGAGCGCCAAGTTTAGTTTTTCATCCCTGAAAATATCTTTTGCCATATCTTGAATCTGACTCGCTGTCACTTTGCGTATTTCTTTAGCTTTATCTTCTATGTTCTTTATTTCTTTTTTCAGAAGTTCCTGACCTCCATGAAAGTTTGCAATGTCATCGCTGGACTCCAATGAAAGCTTCATATTCCCTATCAAGCATTCTTTCACTTTTTCTAATTCTTCTTCATTTACTATTTTATTTTTTAATTTTCTGCATTCTTCTAAGACCGCTTTCAACACTTCATCAATTCTTTTATTATCTACTCCTGCAGAAATCTGTAGAAATCCATGGTCAGTATAAGAATCATTGTAGGCACGAACATAATAACCCACACCCATCTCTTCGCGAAGCTTTACAAAGAGCCTAGAGCTCATTCCCCCACCGAGCACACCACCTAAAACAGTCAAAATGGGATTTTTCTTATCAAATAAATCATAAGTACGAAAACCTAAAACAAAATGTGTTTGATCTGTTTCTTTAAACTTAATTAATGCTTGCGGTTTTATTTGTTCTTCTTTTACTTTTAATTTATTTCCTTTCTCACCTCGAGAAACTTTACCAAAAATTTTATTTACTTCTTTATTCACTTCTTCTTCTGTAACTTTTCCTGAAACTACCAGCACGGTCGCTTCCGGTAAATAATGTTTCTTTTTATAAGCAACAAAATCGTCCCGTTTCATATCTAAAATATTCTTTTTCTCACCCGCCACATTCCATCCCGCTGGCTGATCTCCATAGAGCAACTTCATCATCAAATCCTGCACATGTCGCTGTGGCATATCTTCATACATATTTATTTCCTCAATAATTACACCTTTTTCTTTTTGCATTTCCGTTTCAGGAAAAGTGGAATTTAAATAAATATCGGAAACAACATCAAAAATCTTCTTAAAATGCTTAGCGTCACTTTTTGCATAATATCCCGTGTATTCTTGCGCCGTAAAAGCGTTATATTGGCTTCCAAGCGCGTCTAATTCCTTTGATATATCAACCGCTTTTGGTCTTTTTATCGTTCCCTTAAAGCACATATGCTCTAAAAAGTGCGAAATTCCATTCACCTTTCTCTCTTCATATTTAGAGCCTGCTTCTACCAAAACCAACACCGTCACTGTAGGATTATCTTTCATAGGAATCGTTACAACTCGCAGTCCATTTTGTAAAACTTTTTTTGAAAATTGCATTTACGAAATTCTTTCTTTTATATAATTTTTCAACTCTTCTATTTTTATTCTCGTCTGTTCTCCAGTATCTCTATCGCGAACAGTCACAGAATTGTCAGTTAAAGTATCAAAATCCACAACGATGCAAAATGGTGTACCTATTTCGTCTTGTCGGCGATAACGTTTACCTATGTTTCCATTGTCATCCCAAGCCACACGGCCAAATTCGGCTTTGAGTGGGGCATAAACCTTTGTATTGGCATATTCTACGAGCTCTGGCTTGTTCTTTAGCAAAGGCGAAACAGCACAAATAACCGGCGCTAATTTTTGAGGAAGTTTTAAAACCACTCTTTCTGCTTCTCCCAACTTATCTTCACGGTACGCATCACAGAGAATCATAAGTATAGTCCTATCTACTCCCACTGACGTCTCAACAATATGCGGTATATATTTTTCTTTTGTTTCTTCATCATAAAACCTCATATCCCTGCCAGAAAACTTTTGATGTTGAGTAAGATCGTAATCTCCGCGATAATGTATGCCTTCTAACTCACTCCAACCAAATGGAAATTCATATTCAATATCACAGGCAGCTTTAGCATAAAATACAAGATTTTCGTGTGGTTTAAATCTTAATTTTTTTGGATTAATTCCCATTTTTTTGTAATATTCCATTCTTTCACTTTTCCAAGATTCATAAATATCCATCGCATTATTTGGGTGGCAAAAATATTGCATTTCCATCTGTTCAAATTCACGTTTTCGAAATAAAAACTGACGCGGGCTAATTTCATTGCGAAAAGCCTTGCCTATTTGAGCAATCCCAAAAGGAATAGAAACAAAACCAGTATCTAAAACATTTTTATAATTTATATAAATACCTTGAGCGGTTTCTCCGCGAAGATACACCTGTCCATCTGTTTCTTCAAGCATCCCGAGATTAGAGGTGGCTAAAAGACTCGTAGCACGAACTTTACCAAAATCCTTATTGTCACATTTTGGGCATTTTATTTTAGTTCGATTTTCATCAAAAATTTTATTTATTTCTAATTCACTTAATTTTTCATCTGCTTTAACACCAATACTTTCCAATAAATGATCAGCGCGAAATTTTTCTTTACATTTATTACAAATAACCAGAGGATCTGAAAATCCAGACACATGCCCGCTGGCCTCCCAAACTTTTCCTGAGGTAAAAATACTTGAATCAAGAAAGGTCATATTATGGTGATTTTGCATTGCTTTATTCCAAGCATCCGTGACATTTCTTTTCAATGCAACTCCAAGATGTCCCCAATCATAGGTTCCGGCAAAACCACCGTAAATTTCCGAGCCTTGAAAAACAAAACCGCGCCTTTTACAAAGAGACACTATTTTTTCCATCCCGTTAGAAGTTATTTTATTTTTCTCATTATCTTTTACCATATTTATATTATTTATTATAAGTTACTTCTAACGGGATCCATTAAATTATTTTCTTTTATTTCTTTTTTCATTTTATTAAATTATTCCACCACCACTCCTCCAGCAGGAGGGAAAGATGAATCATTGTCTAACTGTGTGCGAAGCGCAGACTTGTTTACTCTCACATCCACATTAGCAAAATCATCATGCCCAGTCAAAACTGCATCATTTATAATAATCGGCGTAGTGCGAATTTGAGAAAGCGAAGGAGTAAATACCACCTGAAAAGAAACACTTCGAACAAGCCCGGTAATACCGGCCCCCTTTGTAATTCTACCTACATTCCAAACTATTTCTTTTGTAGAAGGATTATAAGTCAAATCTTCTGAGCTAGGTGAAACAGTCCCTACAAATTTCATCCAAGAAGGAACAGATGAACGGATAATTGCTTTAGAAATATTATTAGCTGTGTTAGAAAGAGACCAAACTATTGTATAAGAAGTTTCTGCCCCGACTTTTGGAGGTATTGGTCCAGTATTTGCAAAAGGTCCGGAATAATAAAGCGCCTTATTTGCAAAACCAACATCTGAAATAATTCGCACAATTGCCGAATCGTAATTATTTAAATTAGTAGTAGCGTAACCAGAAAGTAATTGCTTACCGGAAATAGAAACATTTATATTAATAACTGGATCTGAAATCATCCCACCGGAAGCAGAGACTAAAGAAAACGAAGAAACAGAAAAACTCACGGAACCGGAATCACCTGGATTTACTTCGCTAAATTCTGTCTTACTATTTTTATCCCAAGTTATTATATCCAATGATGAATCATAAAAACCTTGCTGTGCATTTATTGTCCTGCGGTCTACCGCATTTCCAGAAATTTTTGCTTGAATCACCAAATCATTTACTTTTGTATCTAAATTATTTGTCCAAATAATCTCGCCTTGAATCGGAGTTTTTGTATTAGTGGCATATTCTCTCTGATACACACCATTTACAAAAAGTTTTGCTTCTATAAATGGCTTTTTTATCACCACAGAATGTGATAAAGAATTGAAAACAACATCAATCGTAGATTTGTCAGAGCTGGATTGGGAACCGCTAGAAATATGGAAACTTTTTTCTTCTCCATCCGAAACGTCCACCATTTTTCCAGTTACGGAAATGTTTCGTTCTGTACCGGGAGCAAGATCACCCAAACTCCAAATATTATTCCCGAGCGAAGGAGCTGGAACAGATGATTTAAATTGAAAACCAACCGGATAATCAAATTTAAGAAGTATTTTTGAAACTGGTTTAGTGGCATTCAAAGTGGCCTTTACATTAAAAGTAATGTCTTGATTTGGACTAACTGTATCTGGCGCTTCGACAGAAAGGTTTAAAGGAGTTGAATTTATGGTAACTTCATAAGGTTTTTCTTTTACGAAAATAGCGTTGGACCCTTCTACTCTATATTCAATAGAGATCTTTATAGGAATCAAACTTCCCTGTTCCCCAAATAGCACTAATTTTATATTTTCATTACGCACAGACCCGGCAGGAATCGTGCCTAGAGAAATACGGTTACTTTCTATTTCAGCGGAGGAATCAAAATTCCCAGATCCATTTTTGGGATATTTTATAATTAAATCAGCTAAATCAAGAGAAGAATTATTCTTATTTGTAATTCCGACAACAAGCGAAAGCTCTTCTCCACCAGCTGTAAAATTATTTCCGAGTATAGAGATATCAATATTATCATTGGAAACTGTATTTCCTCCAGCAAAAAAAACATAAGAAGCGTAAATAAGTGTTAAAACAAAAAAAGATAAAGAAAAAACAAAAAACTTTTTAAAAACAGGAGTTTTCATAAAGAAATTATCCCTATTATAAAAAGAACTAGAACCGACTTTTTCTCCATTATCCCAGACATCTGGTATGTTATTTTTATTCAAATGAGAAAAACCGTCTCTATGTTCTATTTTTGTTTGATAGTTTTTACTAAAAAGCTTACTTTTCAGTTCTTCTATTCTGTTTAACTTATTTCCGTCATTTTGTAGCATCCTAGAATTATACCATAAATTACAAGTGTGTCTCTTTTAAAGCTTTATTTATCTGATGTAATACCTTGGCTCTATCTTTTGACACCTCAAAAACCAAATTCTCTTCAAATGGGGATTTTATAAGATTTTGCAATACTTCATTTTCTCCTATATAGCCTAGATTGTTTAATATTCTTAAAACTAAAATTGCTTCAATATTGAGCAAACTTTCTTTTGCCTGCACTCTTTCTAAAATTGCTAAACCATTCAGTAAATCAGCAAACAGTATTTCATTTGGCTCAACACCGGCGAGTAGACGCTTGAGCAGACGCGCAATATTTGCAAAAACTTTCAAAGTCTCCACATTTTTTACTATATGCTCGAGTTTATTCGTCTTTGACGCATTTGTTAATCTAAAAATATTTTTACCTTGAACTAAATCAATTTTTAGATATGCAAAATCTTGTAAGACAAAGCGTAATTTCGAAGACATCTTGCGCACTCCCTGCGCGCTGGCCGTAATCATCCCCAAATCACGAGTAAAAATATGAAAATGCTTCCCTGCCTCTCCATAACTCCGACTACTTAGTATTATTCCTTCCGTATGATAAATGTGATGCATATTATTTTAAACTTTCATCAAGAAACTTCTCCAGACTTTTTAAATCTTTTTTATCGTTATCATAAAAATAAGTATTTATTCCAATAGATTGAGCACTTTTTACCGCATCTATACTATGTTCAAAATATACAACGTCTTCTTTATTTAAATTAAATTGTTTTAATAAAATCTTATAATATTCTGGATTTGTTTTTTCTGGATTGTGTTTAAGAGTAAAAACCTCATAAGGCATATTATCCAAACCATATAATTCTCTTTTATCATCACTAGCTCCAGTTAAAATTATTTTTTTATTTGGATATGTTTCAAGTAATTTATACATATCCTGAAAGATTTTAAATCTCTTTTCTTCCTCTATAATAAAACAATATACTGCATCAACTAGAATGGTTTTCATCCCCTTATTTTATCAATCTTTACCCTGAACACCAAATTATCTATCTTTACCTCTTCCCCATCGTTATCCTTAAATTCTATCCCTGAAGCCAAGACAGTCTTTTTCATATCATTTTCAAATTTTTGTACTAATTTTTTACCTGCATCATCTGTTTTCAATACAAGTGAAATAATATCACTCGGTGTCAACCCAAGTTTTTTACGCATATCCTGAACAGCCCGAGAAAGTTCTCGACAATCGCATTCTGCTTTTAATTCTTCTGTAATTTTTACATCTAGTTCCACTTCATTTGCAATAGAATTATCGGTAATTATTTCTTTTACGTTCAATTCATCTTTGATTAAATCCAGATATTCACTTGATAACTTTCTACTTTCAACTTTTAACTTGAGCGAAGCGAGTGGCTGACGAACCTTTATGCCCGCTTTTTGGCGCGCTTCGAGTCCTAAAGTTACAACTTTTCTGACAACTTCCATATTTTCCAAAATTTTAACTTCTTTTTTGGTAAATATTTCAAATATGCTCTTTTGTGTTTTCGGCCATTTCTCTAAATGCACGCTCTCTGCATTATTGCTTGCCCCGTCCTTGGCGGGGTCATTTTTTAATTTCAACCAAATATCCTCTGCAGTAAACGGCGCAAATGGTGCCATTATTTTAGTAAAGGTTTTTAAGACAAAATACAAAGTTTGTTTAGCTTCTTTATCCCCTTCTTTAATTCTTTCTCGCGAACGACGCAAATACCAAGTAGAAAGGTCACCAATAAAATCACGAATTGCTCGCGTTGGTTCAAGTAATTTATAATTTTCAATATTTTCTGTAGAAAGTTTTATGAGTTCATTTAATCTAGCTAAAATCCACTGATCAAGAATGTTTTTTGATTTTATTTGGCTAATTTTTTCTAATTCTTTATCCCTGTAAAGTTCATAAAAAGTAAGCACATTAAAAAGCAAGCCGAAAACTTGCTGATGAAGTAAAACAACTGTCTTTTCATCAAAATTCTTTGATTCCCCTGGCTGATTTACACAATACATCCATAAACGAAGAGTATCTACGCCATATTTTTCTATCATTATCCACGGATCTACAATATTACCGAGAGACTTGGACATCTTCTTCCCTTTCGCATCGAGCAAATGCCCTAAACAAATTACATTTTTATAAGCCTTGCCTCTCCCCATCAAAACTCCGACAGCATGCAAGGTATAAAACCATCCGCGAGTTTGATCTATCGCTTCGCAAATAAAATCTGCGGGGTAACCTTTACCTTCTATCCATTTCCTATTTTCAAATGGATAATGGTCTTGGGAAAAAGGCATTGTTCCAGAATCGAGCCATACATCCATAACTTCTTTTGTGCGAGTTAATTTACCACCACACTTACAAACAAGCGGAACTTCATCTATATATGGCTTGTGCAAATCGAGCTCATAGTCTTCATTGTGAGGAATAGGAGTAAAATATAAATCTACAATCTGTGCATTTCTAAAAGTTGTTATTCCTTTTTTTAATTGTTTTTCTGATTCAACATCATTTAAACCTTTTGCTGTAGCAATAAGAATTCTCGCAGGTGCTTCATGAGTAACAATTAAAATAATTTTGTTTTTATATTTTTTTTCTAAATCATACAAAAAACTAGCAGTTCTTAATTTCATTTCCTTACAAGATTCTCCTCCTTCGGCTTTTAAATTAAACCAACCTTTTTCTCCTCTAAAATCAAAATATTCTTTCCACGTTTTCCCATCAAAAACTCCTGTATTTAATTCCCAAAGTCTTTCATCAAAAATAAGGCTATTATTTGAAAGTTTTAACTCTTTTTTTACAATTTCTGCAGTCTCTTTCGTCCTCATAAAATCTGAAGAAATTATTAAATCAATTTTTTTGTTTTTTAATTCAGGAATAGAATCAAAAATTTGTTTTTCACCTTTTTTTGTTAAATGATCTATATTCCCAACTTTAGAACTTACTAAATTCTTTTCATTACCTTCTGACTCCCCATGTCGCATAACGAAATATTTATTTCCAGATTTTTTTGTTTTATTTTTTAAGTCAGCGACGCTTCCTATTACGTCAACCTCTTTACAAGATTCACAAATATAGACAGGCATCGGAGTACCCCAATATCGCTCACGAGAAATCGCCCAATCTTTTATCTCACGAAGCCATTCGCCAAAACGCCCTTCTTTGATATAAGACGGTTCCCAATTTATGCTTTTATTTTCACTGATTAATTGCCCTTTTATTTTGGAATCAGACATTCGGATATACCAAGAATCTCGCGCATAATAAATAAGTGCAGTATGGCAACGCCAACAATGAGGATACGAGTGCTGATAATTTTCTTTATTGAAAAATAAATTCTTGTCAGTTAGATATTTTATTATATCTATATCAAGTGTGGGCTTGCCATTTTCATCTTTTTCTTTTACAAATCTACCTTCCAAAAATCCTGTGCCTTTTATAAATTTCCCCTCTAGATTCACTAAATGATGTTTCGGCAAACCGACCTGTGTTCCAAGCACAAAATCGTCTTGACCATACATCACAGCTGTATGCACCACTCCTGTACCGTCTTCTGTCGTTACAAAATCTGCTCCGTAGACTTTGAAGGCTTTTTCTAGTTTAGGCTTTTCGCTTTTTGAAATAGTTTCTGAAAGATATGGAAAGAGAGGCTCATATTCTAGACCAATTAAATCCTTACCCTTCATTTCTTCGATAACTTCATAGGGTTCAGTAATTATAGAAAGTCTGGCTTTTGCGAGAATCAAAAATTCTTTTTTTCCGCCAGAGGCGGATCCGCCTTGGGCGGATATTTTTACATAATCTATTTTCTCTCCCACAGCTAAAGCGACGTTTCCCGTCAAAGTCCATGGCGTCGTCGTCCACGCTAATATATACGTGCTGGCGGAAGTGTTGCTCTTGCGGGGTGTCTCGCAGGCTGACGAGCCGAGAGGCAGCGCTCCGGAAGCATCCGGAGACAGCGAACCCGCAGAAGCATCATTTCCGCCCCCACACACCTTAAACTTCACATAGAGTGATAAATCTTTTACATCTTCATAACCTTGAGCGAGCTCATGCGAGGACAAAACTGTTCCACAACGTGGACACCAAGGTACAACTTTATAATCTTTGTAAAGTAATTTTTGTTCGTTTACTTTTTTTATCACATTCCAAACAGACTCAATGTAATCATTATGATATGTGACATAAGCATTTTCCTGATCAGCCCAATAACCCATTCGATTAGTAAAATTTTTCCACAATCCAATGTATTCCCAAACACTTTCCTTACATAATTTATTAAAAGCTGCAATACCATAATTCTCAATATCATTTTTTGACTTAAACCCAAGTTTCTTTTCTATTTGAAGTTCTACTGGTAATCCGTGCGTGTCCCACCCGCCTTTTCGGCGGACATGAAAGCCCTGCATAGTTTTATATCGCGGAATAATATCTTTAAAAGAAAAAGGCACCATCGTATGTAAAACTGGTTTCGAATTTGCCGTAACTGGACCATCATAAAATATATATTCTTTTCCACCTTCCGTCTGTTCTATAGATTTCTCAAAAATTTTATTATCCTTCCAAAATTCCAAAACAGCTTCTTCCCGAAGCGCCGCGTCTGATTTCTTTGTTATATTTTTTTCTTCCATAAAAATAAAAAACTCGTCATTATACAGCAGAAATCTGCTATACAAGGACGAGTTTTCTCGTGGTACCACCTTGCTTGCTTCTCATTTAAAGGGTTCTACGCTGTCATTAAAACTTTCTGACAGTTTCCTCCCAAAGCTTGTCTCGTCTAAACTAGGCGGGACGAAGGGGTGATTTCCCTTCAACGCTTGTATTTTGAGTATATCACAAACCCAAAAATGGCTCAATTACCTCATGATAATTTCCAGCTAAAACAACTATTGAAAAAATAAAATAATCGCTATTATATTCAAAATAAATGGAGAATATGCCCAAAGTAATTGCCACTTTTTAAATTTGTCAGAATGAGAATAAAAAATAGAAAACCGAGTAAATACCACTAAAACAATTAAATAACTAAAAAATAATAAGAAAAAATATGAAGGGCTATTTGTTGGATCATCAGAAAAAACAGTAATAAAAAAAGTGCTAGCTCCTATTATTAATATAGTAGTAATCACAGATAGTGTATTCCCAAAAATAATAAATAGTCTTTCACTCATCTGAAATATTATATCATAATAAAAAATTCTAATAAATTCACATCCTCTCTGGAGCCTGGATGCCGAGGAGGTGCAGACCGGCTTTCATTACAAAAGAAAAGGCAAAAGTGAGGGCGACTTTGTAGGCGGAAGACTTATCAGTTTTGTCTATGATTAAATTATTTCCATAAAAGCTATTAAATGCGCGGGCGACTTCTATCAAATAACTAGCTATATAATGTGGTTCATATTCTTTACTTGCGCGCAATACAACTTCTGAGAATTTATACAATAATTTTTCCACTTCAAAAATTTCATCTGGAAAAGCGTGCGGATCCGGTAAGATGTCTTCTTTTTTTGCTTTTTCTAAAACTGAATTTGCTCTAGCGAAAGAATATTGCAAGTATGGGCCAGAATCCCCTTCGGTAGAAATGGACTCTTCCACATTGTAAACAATGTCGCTACCGGACGATGAACGAAGAATGGAATATTTTATCGCTGATACACAAACATCATTCGCTATTTTTTCTCTTTCTTCATTTCCAAAATCCCTATCTGTCATCTTTTCTAAGATCGCATCACGAACATCATTTATCAAAGATTCTCCGGTGATTGCATTTCCTTTTCTTGAACCCATCTTGCCTGTCGATAGTCGCATCATGCCATGAGTGATGTGTTTCATTTTTTCCTCATGTTCCGGATGAATTATAGAAATTGCCTTAGCAACTACTTTCATATAATCCGCTTGTTCATTTGCAGTGACGACGATAGATAAATCCATATCTGGTTCTGTCTTGAACTTCTCTTCGGTTAAACCAAGTTCTTTTGCTTCATATGTGGGTAAACCTTCTTTGGTAATAAAAACTCTAGTGTGAAGTTTTTTATCATATTTTTCAGCCTTAAATACTATAGCTCCTTCGGATTCTTCAAAAACTTTACCCATATTATCTTTCACTATATCTCTTCCTATATCTGCCATCACAGACTCCAAGAAATAAAAATCAAATTTCGTGCCAAGAATTTTATATAAATCTTCAAAAGCATCCATCGTCACTTCAAAACCCCAATCATAAATTTCATTTATTTTTTTATCACTCTTGCTGTAAAGTTTTTTATTTATTTCATCTATTTCTTTTTTAGCTTTTTCATCAACTTCATAAGCTCCTGCGCCCCTCGCATAAGCAAGGCCTATATTTGTTGCTTGTAAATTATGAGTTCCTATTTTACTTTGCAAATTTTCATTTTCTAAAAGGCCATAGATAGCTTTTGCTACATGAAGTCCCACATCACCTTGATAATTATCCTGAGAAACTTCAGCGCCTGAGTGCTTTAAAATTCTTCCAACAGATTCCCCTATCGCATTCGTCATCAAATGCCCAATATGGAAAGGTTTGAAAGGATTCGGCACAGTGTGCTCTATCATTATCTTTTTACCAGACAAAGTTTTATTCTTACCGACATTTTCTCCTTCATTCAAAATTTCCTCCACACTTCGGCCGAAAAATTTGCGAGATAAATGAAAATTAATAAAACCTGGACCAGCAACTTCTACTTTTTCTATATTATTATCTAAATTTAATCTCAAAATTTCTGCAACTATTTTTTCTGCTAATTCTTTTGGATTGCTTTTTACACTTTTGGCGACAGCCATTGCCACATTTGTAGAATAATCCCCCATTTTCAAATCTGCCGGATGTTCCAAAACAATATCATTGGTCTCTATTTCCAGATTCTCTAACGCATCTTTTATTAATTTTTTAATTTTTTCTTGCATAATTATTATGATGGTAGTTAGATGACAAATTTCTTAAAACTGCGCCCTCGAGGTCATAAGGACAGGGAACCCACACGTTTTTTAAAATTTGTCATCTAACTACCTCACTATTTATTTTTTACCCGTACTTCCGAAACTCCCCTTGCCACGTGCAGACTCGCTTAACTCTTTAACTTCTTTTAACTTTGCGATAACCATCGGCATAATCACGAGCTGGGAAACTTTGTCGCCTTCTTCAAAAGTATAACTCTTGTCAGATAAATTTACTAAATGTGTATTATATTCTCCGCGATAACCTGGGTCAAAAACTCCACCCATTGTTCGCAGTCCAGCCTTGGAAATACTGCTTTTATCCATCACAATCGCCCCATAACCTTCTGGAAATTCAAGCGCAAAACCATGCCAAAGACGGCAGTGTTCACCTGGCTTTATCGTCACAGTCTCCATCGCATACATATCCATACCCACATCTCCTGGATGATGATATTTCGGCAATTTTGCATTTTCTTTAAGTTTTTTAACTTTTATTATCATTTATTTGTCTGGGCTAAAAAGATTTAAGTAACTTCTAAAATTTTTTGAAAACATTGCTGGATTTTCATCTAATAATTTTATTATTTCACTTTTTGCAAACCATTTTATATTTTCTACTTTTTCTATTTGTTTTACAAATAGGTAATCATTGTCAACAATTGCTGTGAACCATTGACCAAAATATTCGTGTCCAGAAGATACTCTATTTTTCGGGCCCAGAATTAGTTTAAAATTCACAAGACCTATTTCTTCTCTAGCCTCTTTAATTATATTGGATTTATAAGTTTCACCTTCCTCTACTGTCCCAGACACCGCAGGGCCCCACATTCCTGGATTGAACTTTCTAACTAAAGCTCTTTGGGCAAGCAGTATATTCTGATCTTTGTCTGTGACCCAAAGACCCGTAACACGACATATATGTTTAGGATTTCTAGTTTCCCTTTCCTCGTAACCTATTATTTCATCTTGTTCATTCACAATTGGGATTCTCATATATTATTTTAATAATACATCTTTTCAACACCAAAAACAATTTAGCATTAGTGGACGACCGTCTGTTAATGCTATGATAAAAGAATGAAACAAAATACACCAAGAATGGGTAATCTAAAAAAGAAAATACTTTTACTTCTATTGGCTGGACTTGCACTAGGTTTAACTAGATCCCCAAAGAAACATTGGTGGATTTTAAAACAAATACCAAAAGAGTGGAAAAACGAAAACCGTCAGACACTGGAACGTGCTATTAATTCTCTTTACATTTCTCATTTAATCAAAGAAAAAGAAGGAGGAGATGGCACAACCACTCTTATATTAAGCGAGAATGGAAAACAAAAAGCATTACAATTCAATATTGACAAAATGGAAATAAAAAAACCAGAACATTGGGATAAAAAATGGAGAGTAGTAATGTTTGATATTCCTGAAAAATTAAGAAGGTTACGTAATTCTTTGCGTTTTCACTTCCAAGAAATAGGCCTAATCGAATTTCAAAAATCGGTATTTGTATATCCTTACCCTTGTCACGAGGAAATAGAATTCATCATTGAGCTTTACAACGCTAGAAAATATGTGCGTTTTTTATTGGTAGATGAAGTAGATAATCAACTACACTTAATGAAAAAATTTAATCTAAACTAATTTAGCAATAGTGGACGACCGTTTTTTAATGCTAAATAGATATTTTAGATAATTTTCTTAATCTTTTCATAAATCTCTTCGTGAATATTTTCACGAGTATCTAGCTTGCCACCCTTTGCACATTCAATTTTTATCCATCCTTTTTGGGTTTTTGCGAGCCAAAGAGCGCTCTTGCGGGAATTTTCCAAAAAATTCACATCTTTCTCATGCACATCATTTTTTTTACCTAAATATTTTCTACTTTGATTTTTGTTTCTCTCTTTTATCAATTTCAAAACTATAGAAATAGGAACATCTAGGTAAACAACTGCATCCGGTCTTGGAATTTTAAAAATTTCATATTCCATTTCTGATAGCCATTTCAAAAAACTTTCTCTTTTTTTTGTATTAGCGATTTTCCCGCCTTGATGAATCTGGTTTGCGCTCGCATACCTGTTTGCTATGATTGTGTAGCCATCTTTTAGCCATTTTTTGATTTTATCTTTTGACTCAAAACGGTCTGCAGCATAAAGCACCGAAGCAATCTTTGGATGAACCTTTACGAAATTGTAATATTGCTCAGAAAGGCAGTGCCCGATAAATTTTCCAAAAAAATTAGAATAATAATCCGGAAAGTCAACAACTTTTACGG